>JANPDV010000113.1:0-6830 GCA_031431655.1 Gammaproteobacteria bacterium
CGAGTGGAACACACCCGCACTGGTCGCGGACGAAGTGCTGGCCGTGGCAGAGCCGGTTGCGCTCGAAGCGCTCGAGCCCGCGAGCGCAAACCCGACGCTGCACAGCTTCCGCTTCAAGGCCGATGTCGGTCGCTACCTGTACGTGCGCACTGAAAAGGGATTGAAGTCCTTTGGCGGCTTCGAACTCGGCAAGCGTTACGACGCGACGCTGCAGGTGCCGGAGCTGCCCAGGGAAGTGCGTCTGCTGCAGTCCGGCGCGCTGCTGAGCCTGCGCGGCGAGCGCAAGCTGTCGCTGTACTCGCGCGACTTGCCGGCGCTGCGCTATGAAATCGGCCGCGTGCTGCCGGACCGGCTGCACCTGCTGGCGACGCAGGCGAGCGGCGCGTTTGCACAGCCGCAGTTCAACGGCTACAGCCTGTCGTTCGACGATCTCACCGAAGTGCAGAATGCCGTCCAGCTGGTCGAGCCGGCGCCGGCGGGTCGCGCGCAGTACCACGGCTTCGACCTCACGCCGTACCTGACGCGCGCGGGCAGCCCGCGCACCGGCGTGTTCATCGTGCGCGTGACGGGCTGGGATCCGAAGAACCGGCGCGTCATGGACGGGCGCGACGAGCGGCTGATCCTGGTGACCGACCTCGGCATGCTGGTCAAGCGCGCTGCGGACGGCAGCGAAGATGTGTTCGTGCAGTCGATCAGCAGCGGCGCGCCGGTGGCCGGTGCCGTGGTGCAGCTGCTCGGCCGCAACGGTGTCGCGCTGCTGACGCGCACCACCGACGAGCAGGGCCGGGCGCAACTGCCGTCGAGCCGCGACTTCCGTCGCGAACGGGAGCCGGCGATGTACGTGGTTCGCAAGGACGAGGACGCCTCGTTCCTGCCGGTGGGCCGCGAGGATCGGCAGCTCGATTATTCCCGCTTCGACGTGGGCGGAGTGTCGAGCGCCACCGAGGCCGGGGCCCTCAGCGCGTACCTGTTCACGGACCGGGGCATCTACCGCCCGGGCGACGAGGCCAGGGTCGGCATGATCGTCAAGGCCACGAATTGGGCCACCTCGCTGGCTGGCGTGCCGCTGGAGGCGGTAGTCACCGATCCGCGTGGCAGCACCGTCAAGCGCCAGCGGCTCAGGCTGTCGGCGGCCGGCTTCGAGGAGCTGGCGTTCGCCACGGCCGAAGCGTCGCCGACCGGCGTGTACAACGTCGGGCTCTACATCGTGCAGGACGATGCGGCGGACGCGCGCATTGGTTCAGTGGCTTTCAACGTGCAGGAGTTCCTGCCGGATTGGCTGAAGCTGGCGGTGCGCTTCTCCGACGATCGCGACGTCGGCTGGGTGTCGCCACAGGATCTCACTGCGAGCGCCAACCTGCGCACGCTGTTCGACACACCGGCTGCGGCGCGCCGGATCACCGCGACGTTGCGCCTGACGCCGCGCCTGCCGCAGTTCGCGCGCTGGCCGGACTGGCGCTTCATCGATCCGCAGAATGCGAAGAAATCCTTCGACGACGAGCTCGGCGAGTTCACCACCAGCGACAGCGGCGAGGCCACGCTGCCGCTGAACCTGCAGCGCTTCGATGCAGGTACGTACGCGCTGCAGCTGGTCGTGCAGGGCTTCGAGGCCGGCGGCGGCCGCGGCGTCGCCCAGGTGCGCAACCTGCTGGTGTCCAGCAGCGACACGCTGGTAGGCCTGAAGCCGGACGGCGACCTCAACTACGTCGCGAAGGACGCCGCACGCCATGTGGACCTCATCGCGATCGACCGCAAGCTCGACGCCGTGCCGCTGGGCGACCTCAAGCTCGCGCTGCTGGAGCGCCGCTATGTCTCGGTGCTCGAGCGCCAGGAGGACGGCACGCTGCGCTACCAGAGCCGTCTGAAGGAAATGCCGCTGCGCGAAGACGCACTGACGCTGACCGCGCAGGCGACGCGCCGCAAGCTCGATACCGCGACACCCGGCGACTATGCCCTGGTGGTGCGCGACTCCCGCGGTCGCGAGTTGAACCGCCTGGTCTACAGCGTGGCCGGCGCCGGCAACGTCGCGCGGCGGCTCGACCGCAATGCGGAGCTCGAACTGCGTCTCGCCCGGAGCGATTACGCGCCGGGCGAGGAGATCGAGCTGTCGGTGCGCGCGCCGTTCGCCGGGGCGGGGCTGATCACCATCGAGCGCGAGCGCGTGCATGCGTTCCGCTGGTTCCGTGCGGACACCACCGCCAGCGTGCAGCGCATCCGCCTGCCCGAGGGTTTCGAGGGCAACGGCTACGTCACTGTCAGCTTCGTCCGCGATGCCAACTCGCCCGAGATCTTCATGAGTCCGCTGTCCTATGGTGTGGCGCCATTCTCGGTGAGCCTGGAACGGCGCAAGGTGGAGGTGAACCTGCGCGCACCGGACCGGGTGCGGCCTGGCGAGACGCTGGAAGTGTCGTATCGCACCACGCGTCCGACGCGGCTGGTGCTGTTTGGCGTCGACGAGGGCATCCTGCAGGTCGCGGGCTGGCGCAACCCCGATCCGCTCGGCTTCTTCTTCGAGAAGCGCGCCCTGGAAGTCGGCACCAGCCAGATCCTCGACCTGCTGCTGCCGGAGTTCGCGCAGCTGATGCGCGCCGCGCCGGGCGGCGACGAGGAGGCCGGCGGCGCGAAGTACCTGAACCCGTTCAAGCGCCGTCGCGACGCGCCGGTGGTGTTCTGGTCCGGCATCGTCGACGCGGGGCCGCAGGCGCGCATCTATCGCTACACCGTGCCCGATTCCTTCAACGGGTCGATGCGCGTTATCGCCGTTGCGGTT
Source organism: Gammaproteobacteria bacterium (assembly GCA_031431655.1). Classification (GTDB taxonomy): domain Bacteria; phylum Pseudomonadota; class Gammaproteobacteria; order Steroidobacterales; family Steroidobacteraceae; genus UBA964. The sequence goes on from JANPDV010000113.1 coordinate 2,771, forward strand.
GCGGCCGACTCGGTCGGCGTCGCCACCGGCGCCAGCGTCATCAGGGGTGACTTCGTGATCCTGCCTAACGCGCCGACGCACGTATCGCCCGGCGACGAGTTCGAGTTCACTGCAGGCGTGACCAACAACCTCGCGGGCAGCGGCGCTGCAGCCCAGGTTGCGACTTCGCTCGTCGCCTCCGATGCGTTTGAAGTGATCGGGGCCAGCTCGCAGACGCTGGGCATCGCCGAAGGTCGCGAGGGCGTCGTGCGCTTCCGGCTGCGCGCGCGCGAGCGTTTCGGCTCCGGCGCCCTGACACTGACGTCCGGCATCGGCGCGCGCAACGGGCGCATCACCAGCACGGTGAGCGTGCGACCGGCCGGCCCCTCCTATGCCACGCTGCGCGCGGGGGCATTCAACGGCGGCCGCCAGGAGCTGCCGATCGCGCGCGAGCTGGCCGCCGAGCGCCGACGACTCGAGGCCACCTTGTCCGTTTCGCCGCTGGCGCTCGCCGGTGGCTTCGAAGCATTCCTCGACGAGTACCCCTACGGCTGCACCGAGCAGCTCGTCTCGCAGGCGCTGCCGGCCATCGTGCTGGCGGGTCGCGCCGAGCTGGGGCGGGTGACCCTGACGCGGACGGCAGCCGGCAGCAGCGCCCCGGCGAACGAGCGGGCCGCGGCGGGTGCCACCAGCGCGGCTGACCGGCTCGCGCGCCTTGTGCTCGAGCTGCGTGCGCGCCAGAACGACGACGGGGGCTTCGGCTACTGGCCCGCCGATACCGAGGCCGCGCCATTGCCCAGCGTCTACGCGCTGCATCTGCTGCTCGAAGCGCAGCAGCGCGAAGCGAGCGCGCCGCGCGACGTGCTGGAGCGCGGCGCTGAGTGGCTGCAGCAGTTCGCAGCCGGTGAGGATGGGCCGCGGGCGCGCGAGCGGGCTCGCGCCTATGCCATCTACCTGCTGACGCGGATGGGCAGGGTGGCGTCCAACTATGCCAACGCCCAGGTGGAGCGCCTCGACGCGCAGTATCCGAAGCGCTGGCGCAGCGACATCACCGCGGCCTTCCTCGCGGCCGCGTACCAGAACATGCGTCAGACGCGCCTCGCCAGCGAGCTGATCGCCGGCGTGCGCTTCGCCGACGGGCCCGTTCCCTGGAAGATCGACTATGCGGAAGACGAGTCCTGGTACTACACCGAGCGCGTGCACAACGCGCAGTTGCTGTACCTGCGCGCGCGGCACTTCCGCGAGGGGCTGCGTGCCGACAGTGGTGCAGCCATCGCGACGATCGCCGCGAGCGGTCGTGCGGCGCATAACACGCTGTCGGCGGCGTGGACGGTGCTGGCGCTGGATGCGTACGCCGCGGCCGCGGAGGCGGCTCCACCCGCGACCCAGGCGCTCGCGGAGAAGCTGAAGGGCGGGGCGCTGCGCGCGCTGCAGACTTCCGGCGCGCTGGTGCGCAGCGCGACGTTCTCGGCGGAGGCAGTGGCGCTGCAGTTCACGGCTGCCGGCAACGCGCCGGCCTACTACACGGTTACGGAATCCGGCTTCGATCGTGCCGCACCGAGGACGGCTCTGAAACACGGACTCGAGATCACCCGGGATTATCTCGACGCTGCAGGCAAGCCGATCACCAGCCTGAAGCAAGGCGACGAAGTCACCGTGCGCGTGCGGTTCCGTGCGCTGGGGAGCAACGCGTTTGCCGATGGCGTCGTGGTGGACCTGCTGCCGGGCGGACTCGAGCCGGTCATCGACAGCCTCGAAGCGGTGCGCAACTACGCGGACTACGTCGACGTGCGCGAGGACCGCGTGATCGCATTCGGCGATATCGGCACGGCGGTGCAGGAGCTGGTCTACAAGGCCCGCGCCACCACCACCGGGCGCTTCGTCGTTCCCGGCGCGTACGCCGAGGCGATGTACGACCCGTCCGCGCGCGCCCGTTCGGTCTCTACCAGCCTGGAGGTGCTGGCGCGGTGAGCACCCAGCGCCCTCGGCCGGCTTGGCGGCCGCGCTGGCGGAGCGCGGGGCAGCGGTTGTTGCTGCTCGCCTGCGCGATCGCATTGCTGGCCGCCGTGCGCTACTGGCCGCGCGAGCCGCTGCTGGCGGGCGTGCCCTGGTCCACGGCGGTGTACGACCGCGATGGCCGGCCGCTGCGGCTCACGCTTGCCAGCGACGGGCGCTACCGATTGCCTCTGCCGCTGGATGCGATGTCGCCGCAGCTCGTGGAGGCCGTGCTGCTGCATGAGGACCGGCAGTTCCATCTGCACCCTGGCATCAATCCCTGGTCACTGTTGCGTGGCGCGGCGCGTACTTTCGTCGTCGCGGACCGGCGCGTCGGCGGCTCCACCATCACGATGCAGCTGGCGCGCCGCGTCTACCGGATCGACTCGCGGCGGATCCCCGGCAAGCTGCTGCAGGCGGCGCGCGCGCTGCAGCTCGAGGCCACCTACAGCAAGCGCGAGATCCTCGAGGCTTACCTCAATCTCGCACCCTACGGCGGCAACGTCGAAGGCGTCGGCGCCGCCAGCCTGGTGTATTTCCAGCGACGTGCCGCCTCGTTGCCGCTCGCCGCGGCGCTGGCGCTCGCCGTCGTACCGCAGAGCCCCGCGCGTCGCCAACCCGCCACCGACAACGCCGCGCTGCTGCGCGCTCGCGCGCAGTTGTACGACGAGTGGGCACGGCGACATGGTCGCAGCGCGCCAAGTGAGGCTTCGCTCGCCACGCCGCTGCAGGTCTTCGGCGTGCGCGACCTGCCGTTTGCCGCGCCACACCAGGTGCAGGCCGTGCTCGCAGCGAGCGCCCACGCAGCCGCGCAGCCGGGCCCCGCCGCTGAGATCACCACCACCCTGGAGCTGCGCACGCAACACCTGCTGGAGCGTCAACTGCAGGGCTTCGTCTCGCGCCAGCGCCGCTTCGGCGTCAGCAATGCCGCGGCATTGCTCGTGGACGTCGACGACCTCAGCGTCGTCGCCAGCGTCGGCTCGGCGTCGTTCTTCGATGCCACCATCGCCGGGCAGAACGACGGCACGCGCGCGCGCCGCTCGCCCGGTTCGGCGCTCAAGCCGTTCATCTACGCGCTCGCGATGGACCAGGGCCTGGTGCATCCGATGACCGTGCTGAAGGACACGCCGCAGTCGTTTGGGGCCTTCACCCCCGAGAACTTCGACGGTGATTTCGCCGGTCCGGTCACCGTGCAGGACGCGCTGATCCGCAGCCGCAACGTGCCGGCGGTGGCCGTGGGTGCGCGGCTGACGCAGCCCGGGTTCCATTCGTTCTTGCGCAGCGCCGGAGTCGGTGAGTTGCAGAGCGAGCGTCACTACGGCCTCGCGATCTTCCTCGGCGGCGCCGAAGTGACGATGCGCGAGATGGCCGCGATGTACGCGATGCTCGCCAACGGCGGCGTGCTGCAGCCGCTGCAGGATGTGGCGTCGTCCGGCGCGTCGAGCGCCGCCGGCGTACGCCTGCTGAGCGAAGGCGCCAGCTACATCACGCTCGACATGCTGGCGCACAATCCGCGGCCCGCGCAGGCTTTCCTGAACGGTGCCGTGCGCCAGCGCGGCCCGGCCTACTGGAAGACGGGCACGTCCACGGGCTTCCGCGACGCCTGGTCGGTCGGCGTGTTCGATCACTACGTTCTTGTCGTCTGGGTCGGCAACTTCGACGGCCGCCCCAACCCGGCCTTCGTCGGCGTGCAGGTCGCGGCGCCACTGATGTTCCAGGTGATCGACGCGCTGCGCGCTGCCGCACCAGCGCCGCGCGTCAGCGCTGCCCGGCCGGCCGTGAGTGTGGATCGCCCCGCCTCGATGCTGCGCCCGCCGGCGAGCGTCTCCACCGTCGAAGTGTGTGCCGACTCGGGCGACCTGCCCAACGCCGCCTGCCCGCGCGTCGTGCGCACGACGTTCATCCCGGGCGTGTCACCGATCCGCGCCAGCAACCTGCACCGTCTCGTGCGCGTCGACCAGCGCACCGGGCTGCAGGCCTGCGCCGGCGCTCCGGCCGAGTTCGTCCGCAGCGAAGTCCACGAGTTCTGGGAGTCGGACATGCTCGAGCAGTTCCGCCGCGCCGGACTGCCGCGCCGGCCGCCGCC
>JANPDV010000114.1:0-6869 GCA_031431655.1 Gammaproteobacteria bacterium
GACTCAGCAACGAGTCCAGCTTCGATGGAGAGGGCTCCAGCTCGCAGAGCAACCGGCTGTTCGGCGATGTCGCCGTCACGGTAGTCGGCCGGCCCGGCAACGGCATCCTGAAGGTCCGCGGCGAGAAGTGGCTGACGATCAACCAGGGTCGCGAGTTCGTCCGCGTCGAGGGGCTGGTGCGGCAGGTGGATGTTCTGCCGGACAACACCGTGCCGTCGACCCGGGTTGCCAACGCCAGCATCAGCTACTCCGGCAAGGGGGCGCTTGCGGATGCCAACGCGCCGGGCTGGCTGGCCCGCTTCTTCAACTCTCCGAAACTGCCGTTCTGAGGCGTCCCGTAATGATGCGACCGTTAAAGCCAACTACTCCGCGCCCGCACCCCACGCCTGTACGGCGGTGGCGATGCTGGATGTCAATGCTGGTCGGGGTCCTTTCCCTGTGCATCGGGGCGACACCGGCTGCGGCGGAGCGCATCAAGGACCTTGCGTCGATCGCCGGTGTGCGGCCGAACCAGCTCGTGGGGTACGGACTGGTAGTCGGACTCGATGGCACTGGCGACCAGACCAGCCAGGCGCCCTTCACGATCCAGAGCATCCGCAACATGCTGACCCGCTTCGGCGTGACGATCCCGCCGAATGTCAATCCGCAGCTCAAGAACGTCGCTGCCGTCACCGTTACCGCGGATCTGCCGCCCTTCGCGAAACCCGGCCAGACCATCGACATCCTGGTGGCGTCAATCGCCAACGCCGCGTCGCTGCGCGGCGGCACGCTGCTGATGGCACCGCTGCGCGGCGCGGATGGCGAGGTCTACGCGATTGCGCAGGGCAGCCTCATCGTCAGCGGATTCGGCGTATCCGGCCGCGACGGCTCGCGCATCGCGGTGAACGTGCCGAGTGCCGGACGCGTGCCCAATGGGGCGACCGTCGAACGCTCGGTGCCTTCGAATTTCGCCAGCGATCCATACATAACGCTGAACCTGAACACGCCCGACTTCACCACCGCGAGCAGGCTCGCGGACAGCGTCAATACGCTGCTGGGTGGCGGCACGGCTGCGGCGGTCGACGCGGTGTCCGTGCGGGTGTCCGCGCCGACCGACGCGGCGCAACGTATTGGTTTCGTGGCGTCGCTGGAACAGCTGGAGGTGACGCCGGGCCTCGCGCCGGCGCGGGTCATCGTCAACTCACGCACGGGCACGGTCGTCATTGGCTCGAACGTTCGTGTGCTGCCGGCGGCGGTAACTCACGGGTCACTGATAGTGACCATCACGGAGCGCGCGGACGTCAGTCAGCCCAACGCCTTCGCGAGCGGCGAGACCGTTGCAATCGCCCGGTCGGATATCCAGGTCGATCAGCCGGCGGCGCGGATGTTCAAGTTCGATGCCGGAGTCAGTCTTGATTCGATCGTCGAGGCGGTCAATCGGGTCGGCGCGGCTCCCGGCGATCTGGTGGCCATCCTCGAGGCCCTGCGGCAGGCCGGCGCATTGCGTGCCGAACTGATCGTCATCTGAGGCCGACTCATGAGCGTCGACCGCCTCCAGAGTGGTGCCTACACGGATCTGCAGAGTCTGCAGGGCCTGAAGCGCCAGGCGCACCAGCCGGACGCTTCTTCAGTGCGCGAGGCGGCGCGCCAGTTCGAAAGCCTGTTCACCCGGATGATGCTGTCGAGCATGCGGCAGGCCAGCATGGGTGACTCGCTGTTCGACTCCAGCGAAGGAGGCTTCTACCGCGAAATGTTCGACGACCAACTGGCCGTCGACATGAGCCGCGGCCGTGGACTTGGACTGGCCGACATGCTGGTCGAGCAGTTGGCACGCGCCGGGCTCACCCCACGAGAGACACCTCCGGGCGGTTCCGAGGGCGCTGCGGCTTCGCGCAACGGTGCCGCTGGTTCCGCCGTGGTGGCGCCAGGCGCTACGAGCGCAGACGCAGCGCCATCCGCAGAGCCCTCCGGGATCGCGCAGCGGCGTGCCTTCCTTGCGCGACTGCAGCCGCATGCGGAAGCGGCCGGTCGCGCGCTGGGCGTTGCGCCGGAAACGCTGCTCGCGCATGCCGCGCTGGAAACCGGCTGGGGTCAGGCGATGCCGGCCGATGCGGCCGGGCGTGGCAGTTTCAACCTGTTCGGTATCAAGGCGGGCCAGTCCTGGCAAGGCGCTGCGGTGAGCTCGCAGACGGTTGAGTTCGTGCAGGGAGCGCCGCGCCAACAGGTCGAGCCGTTCCGCGCCTATGGTTCCGAGTCGGAGAGCATTGCGGACTATGTATCGCTGCTGTCGCGCAGCTCGCGCTACGCGGACGCGCTCGGTACCGGCGACGACACGGCCGCCTTCGCGGGAGCGCTGCAGCGCGGCGGCTACGCAACTGACCCGCGTTATGCCCAGAAACTCGAGGCCGTAGCAGCGTCGGTCCGCAGCGTGCTTGGCGCCTCGCTCAAGGGCGGCAATGAATTGCCGATAAACCGGGCGGACACGCTGTGACGCCAGTCAAAGCTGACGCGTAACGGAGCCTCACCAGATGCCCAGCATCATGTCGATTGGTTTGTCGGGTCTGCTCGCCTTCCAGAAGGCGCTCGACACGACCAGTCACAACATTACCAACGTGAACACCGAGGGCTACTCGCGCCAGCGCGTGGAGTTCGGTACGCGTCCGGCGAGTGAGCTCGGCAACGGCTGGGTCGGCACCGGTGTCGACACGCTGACGGTGCGACGGCTCCTCGACGACTACCTGATCGGCCAGACGCGTGGCTCCGGCACGATCGTACAGGGCCTGGATGCGTTCGCGACACAGGCGGCTCGCCTGAACAATCTGCTGGGAGACAGCGCATCCGGCCTGGCGGCCACGGTGCAGAAGCTGCAGAACGCCGTGGAGGGCGTAACCACCGAGCCGACATCGATAGCGGCGCGCCAGGTGCTGATCGCCGAAGCCCGCGGCACGGTCGACCGCCTGAAGTTCTACGACTCACAGATGCGGCAGATCGACAGCGACGTATCGCGCAAGATGACTGCCGAACTGGGCGAGTTGACGACGCTGTCGCAGGGCATAGCCCGGCTCAACGGCGAGATCACGCGCGGCTTCGCCGCCACAGGCCAGCCACCCAATGACCTGCTGGACCAGCGTGACCTGCTGATCGACAAACTGGCGCAGAAGGTCAACGTCACCACGGTCAACCAGGACCAGGGCGTCGTCAATGTCTTCATCGGCAACGGCCAGGCGCTGGTGCTGGACACGCGGGCGCTTTCGATCGGCAGTCAGCCGGATGCATTCGATCCGACGCGGCCCGTGATCGTGCTGCAGTCGCCACAAGGAGCTGTCGACATCACGGAGTCCATTACCGGCGGCCAGATCGGCGGCCTGCTGGATTTTCGCAGGCAGATGCTCGACCCGGCGCGCAACCAGCTGGGCCTGGTAACGGTTGGAGTGGTCGACGCGATCAATACTCAGCACCGCCTGGGCATGGATCTGACCGGCGCCGCGGGCGGCGACTTCTTCAGCGTCGGCCCTGGCGCGGTGCTCGCCAATGGCAGCAACGCCGGCTCCGCCGGCGTGGCGGTGACCCGCGAGAATCTGGGCGCCCTCAGCGGTTCGAACTACGAGTTGCAGTTTGTCAGCGGCAGCTGGAACCTGCGACGGGCCGACACCGGCGCGGTTGTCACGCTCTCCGGCACCGGCACGGTGGCGGACCCGTTGCGGGCCGAGGGGCTCGCGGTGGTGGTGACCGGAACGCCTGCAGCCGGGGACCGCTTCGAGCTGCGGCCGCTCACCGAGGCTACCGCCGGCCTCAGCGTGCGGATCACCGATCCGGCGCGGATCGCGGCGGCCGCACCGATCCGCACCGGCGCCGCGCTCGCGAATGCCGGTGCCGGATCGATCAGCGCGGGTGAGGTGCTCGATCCGGCGAACCCGCAGCTGCGTCAGTCGGTTGCGATCCAGTTCCTCACTCCAACCACTTACTCCGTGAACGGTGCCGGCAGCTTCGCCTATACCAGTGGCCAGGCGATCGACCTCAACGGCTGGCGCGCGACGATCAGCGGCACGCCCGCGGTGGGGGACCGCTTTACCGTCGCCGACAACTCCACCGGTCTCGGTGACAACCGCAACGCAGCCGCGATCTCCGCGGCGTTGTCACGCAACGTCTTCAACGGCGGTACGACCTCGGTAAACGGAATGGTCGGACGCCTCACCAGCGACATCGGCGTCACCACGCGCTTGAGCCAGGTCAACCGCGACACGCAGAAGATCATGTATGACGACGCGATCAGGCAGCGCGCCAACACGGCAGGGGTGAACCTCGACGAGGAGGCGGCGAACCTGCTGCGCTACCAGCAGGCGTACCAGGCCGCCGCCCAGATCATCCGCATCGCCAACGAGATGTTCGACACGCTTCTCAACGCCGCGCGCGGTTGAGACCAGTCGCCCAGGACCCCGAGAGCCCAGCCATGACAAGAATTGCCACCGCCACGATGCAGGTCGACGCCATTGTCGGCATGTTGCAGCGGCAGTCCGAACTGGCGCGTACGCAGAACGAGTTGACCACCGGCAAGCGTATTCGCACGCCGGCGGACGATCCCGCCGCTGCGGTACAGGTCATGAACCTGCAGCGCTCGCTCGACGCAAACCGGCAGTACGAATCCAACGCGATCACGGCGGGCAACCGCGTGCGGTTCGAAGAGCAGGCACTGGCCGACATAACCTCGTCGCTGCAACGCGTTCAGGAACTGGCACTCCAGGCCAACAACAGCGTGCTGGACGAGCCCAGTCGACGCATGATTGCGATCGAGATGCGCACGCGGGTCGACGAACTGGTCGATATCGCCAATCGGCGCGACGCCAGCGGCGAGTATCTGTTCGCAGGTTTCAGCTCCACCACGCAGCCGTTCGCGCGTACCGCGGCGGGGGTCGCCTATTACGGCGACGCGTCATCGCGCTATGTGAACCTGAGTCCCACGCAGAAAGTGGCCGACGGCCATTCCGGGCTCGAGGTATTCCAGGACATCGCCGCCGGCAACGGGACGTTCCAGACCGCCGCCAACAGCGCCAACAGTGGTTCAGGCGTGGTCGATTCCGGCTCTCTGCTGAGCCGGCCAGCCTGGATCCCGGACAGCTACACCGTGCGTTTCACCAGCCCGACCGACTGGGAAGTACTGGATGGCAGCAACGCGCAGATCGCCGCCGGCGCCAGCGCGCCAGGCGGTGTGGCGACGGTCGAGTTTCGCGGCGTGCGCGTCAGCGTCACCGGCACGCCCGCGGCGAACGATCGGTTCACGATCACTCCGGCCGGTCGGCAGGACGTATTCACAGCGCTCGATGCGCTGGTTTCGTCGGTGGAGTCCTCGACCACCACGGCGGCCGAGCGGGCGCAGTTCGCGACCCGCATGTCCGGCTCGATCGCGCAGGTGGCGCAGAGTATCGACCACATTCTCGGCGTGCGTGCCGAGGTGGGCACGCGGCTCAACGCGATCGACTCAGCCGAATCCGCACGCGAGGACCTGGACCTGGAGCTGCAGCGCACGCTGTCCCAGGTCAGCGACGTTGACTACTCCGAGGCGATCAGCCGCATGAACCTGCAGCTGGTCGGGCTGCAGGCGGCACAGCAGGCGTATACCCGCATCGCGCGGCTGTCGCTGTTCGACTATCTGTGATGTCGCCAGCGCAGGCCCGCCTCGTGACGCAGTTCGCATTCCACGCATTCCAGGCCGGTCGCACTAAAGGGTCGCCCGGCTGCACCGATAAAGGGGTTGGGAAGCGGGGCTGAGAAAGCGCCGCCCCCGCAACCCACGAGGCTCCGAGTGTCGGAGCCCACATACTGAGGAGTCCCGTTCATGGCCCAGGTAATCAATACGAACGTGTTGGCGCTGAACGCACAGCGCAACCTCTCGACATCCGGTAGCCAGTTGGCCACCGCACTGCAGCGCCTTTCTTCGGGCCTGCGCATCAACAGCGCCAAGGACGACGCCGCCGGCCTCGCCATCTCCGAGCGCTTCACGACGCAGATCCGCGGCCTCAGCCAGGCGGTGCGCAATGCCAGCGACGGCATCTCGCTGTCGCAGACGGCCGAAGGCGCGCTCGCCTCGGTGACGACCAACCTGCAGCGCATTCGTGAGCTGTCGGTGCAGTCGGCCAACTCGACCAACAGTGCGACGGATCGCGCCGCTCTGCAGGCCGAAGTGACGCAGCTGTCCGCTGAAATCGACCGTGTCGCGACGCAGACGCAGTTCAACGGGCTGAACCTGCTGGACGGAAGTTTCTCGGCCCAGCAGTTCCAGGTTGGCGCCAACTCCGGCCAGGTCATCTCGATCTCGTCGATCGCCAGCGCCCGCTCCAGCGCGCTCGGTCAGTTCCAGGGCTATACGCTCACCAACCAGTCGATCGGCACCGCCAGCAATACGGCTGCCGCGCAGACCGTGGCCGTCGGCGGTGTGACCACCGCGCTCGGCACGATCGCCAACGATGCCAAGGCCCTCGCCGCGGCAATCGGCGCATCCGGCGTGGCCGGCCTGAGCGCTACGGCGAACGCGACGACCGTCGCGGCAGGCACGTCGGCCGCGGCCTCGTCCGCGTCCGGTACGGCCACCGTAACGGTGAACGGCCTGGCCATCTCGGTCGCCGGTATCACCGGCGGCGCGGGTCTCGGCGCCAACCGTGCGAATGCGGTCACCGCGATCAATGCCCAGTCGGCGGCGACCGGCGTGGTGGCGACGGACACCGGCTCCGGTGTGAGTCTTGCGGCGGCCGACGGTCGCAACATCACGGTCGCGTACGCAGCCGGCACGTTCACGGGCTCGGGCGTGGCGGACTTCGGCCTTGCGGCCGCGGCCACCACCGGCGCGACGCTCAATGTCCGCTACTCGGCCCCGACCGGCATCACCGGCAGCGTGG
>JANPDV010000115.1:0-4829 GCA_031431655.1 Gammaproteobacteria bacterium
AGCCGGTGGTTCAGCGCAATGCAACCCGGATCCGCCTGCTGCACCGCCTGCGCCAGCGCCGCATGCAGATCCGCCCGGTGGATCTGGAAGTACCCCGCGCCATACTTCTCGCGCATCTCGTTGCCGCGCAGGATCGACAGCATCAACTCGCCGGTGCGCCAGTGACGCACGCCGCCCTGCGTCGGCTGCATGCCATGCTGTTCCAGCACGCCCGCGAGGCCGATGGCATTGAGCCCGTGCGTGGCGTTCGGCGAGATCGTCAGGCCCGCGCCGACATCCCCAAGCTCGCCGGCCTGCTCGAACACCCGCGGCCGGAAACCATGCAGCTGCAGGGCGCGCGCGGCCACCAGGCCCGCGACGCCGGCGCCGACGATGGCGATGCGCAAGGACTCGTTTGCGAGGGACATGGGAAGCGTCAGCGTTCCTGATCGGGAGGCCAGCGATCATGCGCGCCCGCGCCGCCCATCCCCCCGGACTGCCGCCGGGCCGATCCACATCGCGGCCAAGGATCGTGCCGTCCTATCCACCCAATGGGCAGCCGCGTGACGCTTGCGTACCGGGGTGCCAATCCGCGACTGTGCGGCACCCGCCATGGAGCGCATCACGGCAAGCATGAGGTGGAAATATGAGCGAGCAAAAGGACATCGAAGCGTTCGCGGGGCGATTCATGGCGGCCCTCGAGCACGGCGATCGCGAAGCGGTGCGGGCTTTCTATGCGCCCGACGCAAAGATCTGGCACAACTTCGACGATGTCGAGCAGACCATCGACGAGAACCTGAAGGTGCTGGACTGGATGGTCCGCAAGCTGCCGCAGCGTCGCTACCGGGTCGTGCGACGCGAATTGCTGCCGGATGGCTGGATGCAGCAGCACGTGGTCGAGGCCACGCTGAGCGACGGTCGCCCGTTCCGGATGTTTGCCTGCTGCGTCGTCCGGATGCGGCACGGCGTCATCACCCGGCTCGACGAATACCTCGACCCGGCCCAGGCCAACGTCCTGCGCAGCGCGAAGTCATGAAGGCGCAGATGGGAGGCTGAAAGTCGCGGTCGTCGTCGCACCTGCCGCCCGTCGCATCAGGCCGGGATGTCCTGCTCGAGGCGGGCGCAATGATGATCGACCGAGCCGAGCTGCGACTCGATCAGCGTGGCGCGCCTGAAATAGTGACTGACGGCCAGGTCGTCGGTCATGCCCATGGCACCGTGGATCTGGACGGCGCCCTGTCCGACCAGCCGCGCGGCCTTGCCAACCTGCACCTTGGCCGCCGAGACCGCCCGGCGACGCTCCGCAGCAGGCCGCGCGAGCATCATCGTGGCCATACAGGTCATCGACACGGCCTGCTCGAGCGCGATGTACATGTCGACCATGCGGTGCTGCAGCACCTGGTTGGCCGCGATCGGCGCGCCGAACTGGCGCCGCTCCTTGGCGTAGCGCAGGGTGTCGGCCAGGAGGCACCGCAGCACGCCGACGGCCTCAGCGCACAACGCGGCGACGCCTTCGTCGACGGCCGCCTCGAGTGCGTCGATGCCCGCGTCAGCATCGCCAATCAGTTCTGCGCTGGCCGCCTCGAAGCGGACATCCGCCGCGCGCGATCCGTCCACGGTCGGATACTCACGCAGTGCGACGCCGGCCCCGTCGCGCGGGACCAGGTACACCGCGACGCCGCGCGGGTCCCGACGTCCCCCGGCATGACGCGCGGTGACGAGCAGATGGGTGGCAAACGGGGCGCCTGCCACGCCGTCCTTGAATCCATCGATCCGCCAGCCAGCACCGCTGGCGACCGCGGTCGTGGCGACGTCCGTCAGATCGAAGCGGGCGTGCGGCTCCGGGTAGGCGAATGCGCAGCGAAGCTGCCCGGCGATGATCAGCCCGATCAGCTCGCGCGCCCGCGCATGGTCCCAACGCCGCAAGAGTCCGCCGCCGATGACGATCGTGTCGAGCCACGGCTCGATCGCGAGCACCCTGCCGAACTCTTCCATCACGATCATCGACTCGACAGCGCCCCCACCGAGCCCACCGAGGGCCTCGCTGAAGGGTGCGCCGAGAATCCCGAGCTGTTCGCCGAGCTCCTGCCAGATCTGCGGCCGCCAGCCCGCGGCGGAACGCACCATCGCCTGGCGCTCAGCGAAGCGATAGCGGTCGCCGAGGTAGCGCGCGATGCTCTCCCGCAGCATCTGCTGTTCCGAGGTGTACTCGAAATCCATCGGTGTCAGGCCGCCAGGGACCGCAGGCTCATAGCCCGAGCACCATCTTCGCGAGGATGTTCCGCTGGATCTCGTTCGAGCCGCCAAAGATCGAGGTCTTGCGCCCGTTGAGATAGCTGTCGACGATGCCGACGGCCTCGGGCACTTGTTGCTCGAAGCCGCTCAGGCCGACGAAGCGGTTGAGACGTACAGCACCGTGGCTGCCCGCCGCCTCAAGTGCAAGCTCGCTCAAGCGCTGCTGGATCTCGGTGCCACGGATCTTGAGCAGCGAAGCCTGCGCGCCGGGCCCCTTGCCGGCGTTCTCGGCCGACAACATCCGCAGCTCGGTGAACTCGAGCGCCATGAGCTCGACCTCGATCTCAGTGAGCTTGCGCCGGAAGGCCGGATCCTCGGCGAGCGTGCGGCCGCCTTCGACAATCCGCGCGGCCATCCGGCGCAACCCGAGCAGCGCCGACTTCGATCGCTGCACCATGGCGATGTTGCTGCGCTCGTGCGCCAGCAGCACCTTGGCACAGGTCCAGCCCTTGTTCTCCTCGTGGACGCGATTCCCGACCGGCACCTTGACGTCCTGCAGCCAGACTTCGTTGATCTCGTGCGCCCCGTCGAGCGTGATGATAGGGCGCACAGTAACGCCGGGACTCTTCATGTCGATCAGCAGGAAACTGATGCCCTCCTGCTTGCGCGCAGCTGCCGGATCGGTGCGCACCAGGAAGAAACCCCAGTCGGCGTGCTGCGCCAGCGTGGTCCACGTCTTCTGCCCGTTGACGACGTAGTGATCGCCCTGGCGCACGGCACGCGTCTGCAGCGACGCGAGGTCGGAACCCGCTCCGGGTTCTGAATATCCCTGGCACCACCAGTGCTCGCCGGAGAGGATGCGCGGCAGGAAGTACGCCTTCTGCGCGGGAGTGCCGAAGGTATAGATGATCGGCCCCACCAGATTCACGGAGAAGCCGACGATCGGCACGGTGCGGGCGCGCCCCTGCTCCTCGGCCCAGATGTGCCGCTGCGTCGGCGTCCAGCCGGTGCCGCCGTACTCCACAGGCCACGCCGGCGCGACCCAACCGCGCTGCGCGACGATCCGGTGCCAGCGGAGATAGTCTTCCTTGTCGAGATCGAGGCGGATCGGGTCCACGCCTGCATCCTGCCGGGCACGCAGTTCAGGCGGGTAGCGCTCGGCGATGAAGCTGCGCACTTCTTCGCGGAACGCCAGTTCTGCGGCAGTGAAGTTCAGCTCCACGGGCCACCGCCGGATGACGTCGCCACGTCATCGCGCTTGCCCGGGTCAACCACGCATGCAACCATCGCTTTCATTATAGGACCTGTGAGGGGCCGGGCATGCTGCAGGGGGTCGGTTTTGCGCGCCGTTGCCGCGTTTCGACCTCGCCGCCCCCCGGCCGCAACTACCCCTGCCTCCATGATCTGCCCTGTTGATCCCGCCTGGAGCGACTCCGATGGAAAACGTCCTGCTGTTCGATGCCGTCCGCACGCCGCGCGCCAAGGGCAAGCCCGACGGCGCACTCGCCGGCGTCACGCCCTATGAATTAGTCCGCCAGCTCGCCGACGCGCTGCGTCGCCGCAATGGCGAGGCTGCGCTCGCGGCAGTGGAGCGCGTCGCCCTCGGTTGCGTCACGCAGACCGGCGCGCAGGGCGGCCACGTCGCGCTGATGGCGCGCAGCTACGCGGGGCTGCCCGACACCGCCGTGGCCACCACGCTCAACAATTACTGCGTTTCGGGGATGAGCTCCGCCGCGCTCGCAGCGCGCGCGATCGCGACCGGTGAGGAGCAGCTGGCGCTGGCCGGCGGTGTCGAGAGCATGTCGCAGGCGCCGTTCGAGGGCGACCGCGCCACATTCTTTTCGGACTCCGCCCTCGCCACCCGGCTGCGCTACGTTTCGCCACCGATCGTCGGCGACCTGCTCGCCACGCTCGAAGGGCTGACCCGCGAGGAGCTGGACTCGGTGACGGTCGACTCCCACCAGCGTGCCGGCCTCGCCTGGAGTGAAGGCCGCTACGCGTCGACGGTCATTCCAGTGACGCGCGCGGACGGCAGTGTCGTCGAGCGCGACGAGATGGTCCGGCCGAAGATGACGGCCGCCGACATCGCCCGCTTTGGCCCGGCCTTCGCCGCGCTCGGCGCGATGGGCCACGATGCAGTGCTGACTGGCGCGATTCCGGGCCTGAAGGAAGTCGGGCATCTGCACGCCGTGCCGCATTGCCCGCCGATCGCCGACGGCGCCGCGCTGCTGCTGCTGGGCTCCGCGCGGCGTGGCGCCGAGCTCGGGCTGAAGCCACGCGCGCAGATCGCGGCGACAATGGAGCTGAACACCGATCCGATGCAGCCGTTCGCCGCCGGCTTCGAATGCATGGACCGGATCCTGACGCGCGCCGGCCTCGAGGCGCGCGACCTGGGCGCCGTCGAGTTCATGGAGGCTTTCGCCGCCGTGCCCGCGACCCTGCGACGACGCAAGCTGCTCGCTGACGATCGCGTCAATGCCAGCGGCGGCCACCTCGCCATGGGCCATCCTATGGGAGCCTCAGGCGCGATCCTGGTGGCGACGCTGCTGGCGGAGATGGAGCGCCGTGATGTCGAGTGGGGCCTGGCTGTCGCACATGCCGTGTCCGGCGTCGGC
>JANPDV010000116.1:0-16183 GCA_031431655.1 Gammaproteobacteria bacterium
GTTCCGACGCATCGGGCCGAGATTTCTCTGTGAGGCGCTCGCCGCAGATCAGGTCGAACTGGTTGATATCTAGCGGACGGCGGTCGGCGCAGGCCCTGGCGTCAATCCGGCAATGCGTACGGCAGCGGCACGGATTTGGCATCGATGGTCGCAACAGCTGGCGCACCGGCCTCTGCCCCTGCGTTCGTTGTCGTGCCTGCCGCGGGGTCCAGGTGGTACGCGCCGACGGCCAGGAATTCCTGCTGCCCGTTGCCGCGCCGCAGGCTGCTGATGACCTGGAGCTTGCGCTGGTCGTCGAGGCGCAGCTCGCTGCCCGGCGACAAATCGACTTGCGCCGAGGTCACAAAGCGCTGCAGGCGACGCTTCACGCGGCCGCGGTAGTGCGCCCGCGCGATTACTTCCTGGCCTGTGTAGCAGCCCTTGTCGAACGAGATGCCGCCCAGCACGTCGAGATTGAGCATCTGCGAGACGAACAGCTCGCTCGTGCCCGGTCCGATCTGCGGCAGCCCGGCGGCGATGTCGCCGGCCTGCCAATCGAGACGCGCACCCGAGTGCTCGGCCGATATGGACATGGCCACCGCATCGGACCCTCCGCCGCCCGCACTCAAGTCCGCAAGTCCAAGCCAGCGCGGCGCACCGTGTGGGTCGCCCGGATGACGCCAGATACGCCAACCGCCCGAGTTGTACACGCGGCCCGCCTCGTCCTGCGTGGTGGCCGGTTCGGCTCCGTCCCGGCTGTCCGCAACGCCAGGCCGCGGCACCATCGATGCGAGCAACGCGGGCAGGTTGCCGCTTGCGCCGAACACCCTCCAGCGATCCGGCTCGGCGGTAATCTGTACCCGGGCGCGAAGCACGACGCGGCGCATGCGTGTGATGACGGCGTCCCGGAGTTCCCGCGGCAGCAGCGCCAGCACGTCCTGCGGACCATCGGCAACCAGCCAGAGGATGGCCACCACGCGGCCCTGCGGATTGTGATATCCGGCCAGGCGCACCCGGTCCAGTGGCAGCCCGACTACGTCCTGCGACACTTGGCCGTGCAGGAACTGGCGCGCATCAGGACCGCGAAATGCCGCGACCTGGAGCTCGGGCAGCGCGTCGATCGCGGCCTCAAGACTCATGGTTGAACCTTGTTTTTGCTGGTCTTTTCATTTGGGTTGTGACGCCAATTCTGGCAGACTTGTATGCAATGCATAAGACTTCTACGGCTATGACGAAACCGCTTCAATCGGCCGCTGCCGATCTTCCGGCTGGCGTGGGTAAGGCGCTTCCGACGGCCGGGTCGGAGTACGAGACGCGGCCGTCCGACGCTTCGACCGCGGCGCCTCCGCCCGACACTGACCCGCCACGCAGCGCCGAGTTCGGCGGGCCTTCAGGGCCCGAACCCACGCGCTTCGGCGACTGGGAAAAGAACGGCCGCTGCATCGATTTCTGACTCGCGAGGATTGCCCATGCGCCAGAGGCCGCTTTCGCCGCATCTGTCGGTTTACCGTTTCATGTACACGATGGCGATGTCGATCGCGCATCGCATCTCCGGCGTGGTGCTGACCGCCGGTCTGCTGGTGCTGACCTGGTGGCTGATGGCCGCCGCCACGGGGCCGGCAGCCTATGCCGGCGCCACGCGCCTGCTCGGCGCGGGCCTGGTGCAGGTGTTGCTGGCCGGCTGGCTGGTGGCCTTCGTTTACCACCTCTGCAACGGCATCCGGCACCTCACGTGGGACGTCGGTTTCGGTCTCGAGAAGCACGAGGCGCGGCGCAGCGCCGCTGTCACGCTGGGAGCCATCGTCGTCATCGCGCTGATGCTGCTGTATCTCGCGTTCTTCGCTCGGGGTGCCGCATGAGCCTGCGCAGTCCGCTCGGCCGGGTCGCAGGGCTGGGCTCCGCCAAGGACGGCGTATCGCACTGGTGGATGCAGCGGGTCACCGCGGTTGCGCTGGTGCCGCTGACGTTGTGGTTCCTGTTCTCGCTGCTCTCTCTGCCTGCCTATGACTACCTGACCGTGCGGTCGTGGGTCGGCCTGGGGTGGTCGCCTGTGTTCCTGGTGCTGCTGATCGTGGCGCTCAGCTACCACTCCGCGCTCGGGCTGCAGGTGGTCATCGAGGACTACGTGCACCTCAAGCCAGTCAAGGTCGGCGCGTTGCTGGCGTCGACATTCGTTCACCTCATCGTTGCGGTCGCCGGCATTTTCGCGATCCTGAAGATCGCGTTGGCCGCGACCTGATAAACACGCCAGGAAGCCCCGGATGCCCGCTTACACGTTCATCGATCACACCTACGACGTCGTCGTCGTGGGAGCCGGCGGCGCAGGCCTGCGCGCGACGCTCGGGCTGGCAGAGGCCGGGCTCACGACCGCCTGCATCACCAAGGTGTTCCCGACGCGCAGTCACACGGTGGCGGCGCAGGGCGGCATTTCCGCGGCGCTGGGTAACATGGGCGAGGACGACTGGCGCTATCACTTCTACGACACCATCAAGGGCTCGGACTGGCTGGGCGACCAGGACGCGATCGAGTTCATGTGCAAGGAAGCCCCGGCGGCGGTGATCGAGCTCGAGCATTACGGTGTGCCGTTTTCGCGCACTGCCGACGGGCGGATCTACCAGCGGCCGTTCGGCGGCATGACGACGCAGTACGGCAAGGGCATAGCGCAGCGCACCTGTGCTGCCGCGGACCGCACTGGCCACGCCATGCTGCACACGCTGTACCAGCAGTCGATCCGCAACGAAGCCGAGTTCTTCGTCGAGTACTTCGCGATCGACCTGATCATGGAGAACGGCGAGTGCCGCGGCGTCGTGGCGCTGGACATGGCGCAGGGCACGCTGCACCGCTTCCGCGCGCACACCGTGATTCTCGCCACCGGCGGCTACGGCCGCGCCTACTTTTCCTGCACTTCAGCGCACACCTGCACCGGCGACGGCGGCGGGATGGCGCTGCGCGCGGGGCTGCCGCTGCAGGACATGGAGTTCGTGCAGTTCCATCCTACCGGTGTCTATGGCTCGGGCTGCCTGATCACCGAGGGTTCGCGCGGCGAAGGCGGCTACCTCACCAACTCGCGCGGCGAACGCTTCATGGAGCGCTACGCCCCGAATGCCAAGGACCTGGCGTCGCGCGATGTCGTGTCGCGCTCAATGACGATCGAGATCCGCGAAGGTCGCGGCGTCGGCACAGGCGCCGACCATATCCACCTGCACCTGGAACATCTGGGCGCAGACGTGATCAAGCAGCGCCTGCCGGGCATCGCCGAAACCGCGCGGATCTTCGCGGGTGTCGATGTCAACAAGGAGCCGATCCCGGTGCTGCCCACGGTGCACTACAACATGGGCGGAATTCCCTGCAATGTGCAGGGCGAAGTCGTAACGCCGCGCGGCGGCAATCCGGATTCGGTCGTGCCGGGGCTGATGGCGGTGGGCGAGGCGGCTTGTGTCTCGGTGCATGGCGCGAACCGCCTCGGTTCGAATTCCTTGCTCGATCTGGTCGTTTTCGGACGCGAGGCCGCTCGGCATGCCGCCGCGGTGGTCAGGCCGGGCCGGCGTCATCGCGAGCTGCCGAAAGACGCGGGCGACCTCGCCGTGTCGCGCCTCGACCGCCTCCGCAACGCGAGCGGCACGCGTACCACGGCCGCAATCCGGCTCGAAATGCAGAAGACGATGCAATCCGACGCGGCGGTGTTTCGTACCGGCAGTTCGCTGGACGAGGGCTGTCGCAAGCTCGACGCCACGTTCGCCTCATTCGCGGACGTCAAGGTCGCAGACCGGGGCCTGATCTGGAACACCGACCTGGTCGAGACGCTGGAACTGGACAACCTCCTCGGGCAGGCGGTGGCCACGATCCACTCCGCGGCAAATCGCCACGAGAGTCGCGGCGCCCATGCGCGCGAGGACTTCAAGGATCGCGACGATGCGAACTGGCTCAAGCACTCGCTGTGCTGGGTGGACGATCATGGCAAGGTCCGTTTCGACTACCGCCCGGTGCACCTGAACACGCTCTCGACCGATGTCGAGTCCATTCCACCCAAAGCCCGGACGTATTGAAGACCCATGACTGAGTTCCGACTGCCCGCCAATTCCCGGATCAACAAGCACGGCCGCACGCACAAGGCGGCGCCGGATGCGAAGAACATGCGCACGTTCCGCGTCTACCGCTTCGACCCGGACTCGAGCGAGAACCCGCGTGTCGACAGCTATGAAGTCGACATGGCCGCCTGCGGACCGATGGTTCTCGACGCGCTGATCAAGATCAAGAACGAGATCGACTCGACGCTCTCGTTCCGTCGCTCGTGCCGCGAGGGCATCTGCGGCAGCTGCGCGATGAACATCGACGGGCTGAATACTCTGGCTTGCACCAAGGCCTGTGCCGACGTCAAAGGCGACGTGAAGATCTACCCGCTGCCGCACATGCCGGTGGTGAAGGACCTGGTGCCGGACCTGACGAACTTCTACGCGCAGTACGCGGCGGTCAAGCCGTGGCTGCAGAGCCGCACGCCGGCGCCGCCGGATCGTGAGCGCCTGCAGTCGCCGCAGGACCAGGAAAAGATCGATCGGCCCTCGGCGTGCATTCTCTGCGCCTGCTGCTCGACCTCCTGCCCCAGCTACTGGTGGAACAGCGATCGTTACCTGGGGCCGGCGGCGCTGCTCGCGGCTTACCGCTGGATCATCGACAGCCGCGACGAGGCGACGGGCGAACGGCTGGATTCGCTCGAGGATCCGTTCAAGCTGTATCGCTGCCACACGATCATGAACTGCACCGAGGCCTGTCCCAAGGACCTCAATCCGGCCAAGGCTATCGCCGAGATCAAGCAGCTGATGGCCGAGCGCCGGCACTGACGCCGGATGGCCACCCCTGATGGCGCGGCGCCGGGCCTTCCGGTGCTCCCTGCCGCGGCCGGTCTGCGGCAGCGGCGCTGGCGCTGTCGCCGCGGCTTGAAGGAACTGGACATCCTGCTGCTGCGCTTCGTGGATCGTGCCGGGCCCGGTCTGTCGCTGGATGAATGGGCCGCATTTGACCGAATTCTCGACTTGCCCGATCCGCAGCTCGCGCGTCATCTGCTGGCCGATGACGCCCCCGCCGATCCCGGCCTCGCGCCGCTGCTCGACCGCATCCGAAATACTCCGTTTTAGGGTCGCGGCGCCCTGGCTTCCGCCCGCGTCGCTTGCCGGCGTGAGCCTGCTGGCGATCGACATCGCGGCGCGGCGTGCGTCACTCGAGGTGCACTGGCGGCTGGTCGCCGTCTGGGCGGTCATTGCCTGCAGCGCATGGGCCTGGCGGGCGCTGCGCGCGGCTTTCAGTGTGCGGTGGTTGCGGCTGGGGCCGGATGGGTGGCAATGGGTGCGCGTTGCGCGGGCATCCGGGAAAGCCCCACCACGGCCGCGTCGTGTTGTGGAGGGCGTTGCGTGCCGGCGCAGCCTGGTCGTGCCGGCGTTCGGGGTCTGGCTCGAGCTGGGCACCGCTGATTCGCCACCGGGCTGGTTCTGGCTCAGCGCTCGGCGCCAGTCGCCGCAGGCCTGGCGAGCGCTGCGCAGGCGACTCAACAACCTGCCCCGAGGCAGGGCGTCGGTTGAGCCGCAGGCAGGCTGTTAAGATGGGGTCCACGCTGCGACTTCGGAATCGCCACCATCTTGTTCCCGGGCCGAACTTTTCCAGCATCCTGCGGTCTCAACAGGCGCGCCATTGCGTCCTCACATTCGCGAGCAGCAGGATCTGGACCATGTCTAGCGAGGCATGCATGAGTGCGGAAACCAGCGATCTGGCGCTGGTGCATCGCGTACAGAAGGGCGACAAGGGCGCCTTCGACCTGCTGGTCCTGAAGTACCAGCACAAGGTCGTCAAACTCGTGATGCGTTATGTACGGAGCCAGGCCGATGCCGAAGACATCGCCCAGGACGCTTTCATCAAGGCCTACCGGGCCCTGCCGCGCTTTCGCGGCGACAGCGCCTTCTACACCTGGCTCTACCGGATCGCGATCAACACCGCAAAGAATGCGCTGGCCACACGCCAGCGCAGCCCGGTCGAGTACAGCCTGGATCGCGCCGGACCCGACGCCGACTCCGACGCGCCATACGACCTGCAGGGGCGCATGAAGGACTCTGCCACTCCGGAAGCGCTGGCCATGACGGAAGAGATCCGTTCGACGGTCAACGCGGCTATCCAGGCATTGCCCGAGGACCTGCGCACGGCCATCGTCCTGCGTGAGCTCGACGGGCTCTCGTACGAAGACATCGCCGCAACGATGGAATGCCCGGTGGGCACTGTCCGGTCACGCATTTTTCGCGCCCGCGAGGCAATTGACGCGCAGTTGCAGCGGGTCTTCGACGGCGGTCTGGGCCGCTCGGAAGGACTCGCATGAAATGCCGTTCCGCGAACCTTCGCAGCCGTCTCCCCTCTGAGACTCATCAACCTCACCGACTCTGAAGCATGAACTCCGAAGATATGACTCCTGATGATGCACGACCTGATGCAACGACCACCGCAGAACGCGCGAGTCAGTTGTCGGCCATGTTCGATAGCGAGCTGCCGGACGCCGAGTGCGAGCTGGTTGCGCGGCGCCTGGCGCGCGACGATCAGCTGAAGGGCCAGTGGAGCCGCTATGCCCTGATAGGGGCGGTCATTCGAGAGGAACCGCTGCGTGCGCGGCGAAGTGCGGCGGGCATCATGGTGGGCTCGGGTGTGGCTGGGCGCGTGGCGCAGACGCTCGAACTCGACGAGGCCGCGGCAGCGGGCGAGGGCGGTCGCGTCGCCGGCAGCGCGGCAGCGGGCCAACGGAGCGGCGCAGGCGGGTCACTCGCGCATTGGGCGCGTCCTGTCGCGGGGTTGGGAATCGCCGCGGGCGTCGCAGCGTTGTCCATTTTGTGGCTGCAGTCGCGCACCCAGACGCTTGATCCGTCCAGCGCGCTGGCCAGCACTGTCGTCCCTGCCGACGGTCGCGTTCTCGGGGCGGCAGCCAGTGCTGGCGTCGAGATCGTCGTCGCGCCGCCGTCGCTGGTCGATGCGCGCGCGCCGGGCGATCCGGGTGCATCGGTCGGCCGTTCTGGCGAGCAGTCCAGTGCCGCGGGCAGCATGCGCGAGCCGCGCAGTTATGTGGTGCCAATGCCATCCAAGCAGACGCCGGCGCTCACGACGCCGCAGTTGGCGAACTACGTCGTTGCGCACAGCGAGTACTCTGGCCCGATGGCTCGGCGCAGTACCTTGTCTGCCCTGGTTGCAGCGGACTCCGCCGGTGAGCCGGCGGCGGCGGCGGGCTCTGCTGCAGCCGCGGACGTGCGCTGATGCTGCGTCAGGCGGCTGCGGGCGTCCTGTCGATCTGCGGCCTGCTGGGCACCGCCGCCGCGCTCGCCGACGAAGCGGCCGTGCCGGTCACGCCGCGCGACTCGCCGCGCGCCTGGTTGCAGCGGATGAACGAGGCCCTGACGTCCCGTAACTACGATGGCACGTTCTTCCATGTACGCGATGGCCGCGTGGAAACGCTGCGCATCATTCATCGGGTGCACGACGGCGAGGTACGGGAGCGGCTCGTGTCGCTCGATGGGTCCGGCCGGGAATTCATCCGCCAGGGTGCGGAACTCGTGTGTTACCTGCCTGACCAGCAGATGGTGCTGGTGGAGCGCCGCGCCGAGGACGGGCCGCTGCTCGGCAATCTGCCGCGCTTCGACGATGGCACCGCGGAGCTGTACGACTTCCGCAGCGCCGAGCCGCTGCGCTTCAACGGCCGGGATGCCCGCCTGATTTCGGTGACTCCGCGTGACGCGTTCCGCTACGGCTACCGGATCTGGATCGACGAACGTACCGCCATGCCCCTGAAGACCCAGCTCTGCGATGACCGCGGACGCGTCATCGAGCAGATCGTGTTTTCCAGCCTGGCCCTCTCCAGCGTGATCCCGGATTCCGCCTTCCTGCCGGAGCTTTCGACCGAGGGGTTCCAGTGGCTGCGACAGGACTCCCGCAGCCCGGTAGGCGCCGCGACGGTGGCATGGGGTGCACTGCGTCTGCCGCCCGGTTTCCGCATGCTTTCGCAAGGCCTGCAGCGTATGCCCGGTGCGACGCAGCCGGTGGCACACCTGGTCTTCTCCGACGGCGTTGCCTCGGTGTCGGTGTTCGTCGAGTCGCCCCGGCAGGGTGTTTCGGCCGAGGAGCGCCGAGGCGGCGCGGCGAACCTGGGGTCTTCGGCAGCCTATTCGACCTTCGTCGATGGCTACCAGGTTACGGCGGTCGGCGAGGTGCCTGCGAAGACCGTAAGGTTCATTGCAGGCCAGGTGCGGGCAGCACGCTCGCGGCCGTCGCCAGGTCCAGCGCCGGTCACGCCGCTGCCGTCCGCCCAGGTTCCGGCGTTCGTCCCGCGCGACGGCGGCCGCCGCTGAGCGAAGTGGCCGCCATCGGGCCTGGCGGCCCGTTACCGGGGAGCGGCCGGCTGGTTGTGCTGAGCCGCGCTGACTGCCCCCTGTGCGACGAGTTCCTGCTGGAACTGCAGCAATTCGCGGCCACCGCCGGCCTGCCGCCGATCGAGATCCAGGACGTCGACGCATCGACCGAGCTGCAACGGCGATTCGGGCTGAAGGTGCCGGTGCTGCTCTGGGACGGCGAGCTGATTGCCTCAGGGCGGGTCGACCGCGACGAGCTCACCCGGCTGTTCCGCCGGCGCTGACGCCGACAGACGCTATACTGTCCGGCTTTGCCGCAGCCGTCCGGCCCCGATGCAGAACATCCGCAATTTTTCGATCATCGCACACGTCGACCACGGCAAATCCACGCTCGCCGACCGGCTGATCCAGCTCTGTGGCGGCCTCGATGATCGGGAAATGCAGAATCAGGTGCTGGACTCCATGGCGCTCGAGCGGGAGCGTGGCATCACGATCAAGGCGCAGAGCGTTACGCTTTACTACAAAGCCAGGGACGGCATCCGCTATCAGCTGAACATGATCGATACGCCGGGCCACGTGGACTTCTCCTACGAGGTCTCGCGCTCGCTGGCTGCATGTGAGGGCGCGCTGCTGGTTGTCGATGCCTCGCAGGGCGTCGAGGCGCAGAGCGTCGCGAACTGCTACACGGCGATCGAGCAGGGCCTCGAAGTGCTGCCAGTCATCAACAAGATCGACCTGCCGTCGGCGGACCCTCCGAAGGTCATCCGCGAGATCGAGGAGATCATCGGCATCAGCGCGGAGGGCGCGCTCGGTGTCTCGGCCAAGACGGGCGAGAACGTCCCGGAGCTGCTGGAGCAGCTGGTCGCGCGAATCCCGCCGCCGCGGGGCGACCCGGACGGGCCGTTACAGGCGCTGATCGTCGATTCATGGTTCGACAACTATGTGGGCGTGGTGTCGCTGGTGCGCGTCGTGAACGGCAGCCTGAAGGTCGGCGACAAGGTGCGGGTCATGTCGACCGGGCGTGCCTGGCAGGTCGACAAGCTCGGGCGCTTTACGCCGAAGTCGCTTGCGACACAGCAGTTGTCGGCCGGCGAGGTCGGCTTCGTGATCGCCGGCATCAAGGACATCGACGGTGCCCCCGTCGGCGATACCATCACGATGGATTCGCGGCCCGCGCTCGCGCCGTTACCGGGCTTCAAACAGATCCAGCCGCGCGTCTTCGCGGGTATGTTCCCGGTTGATTCGGAAGACTATGAGAGCTTTCGCGACGCCTTGTCCAAGCTGCGCCTGAACGACTCGGCGCTGCACTACGAGCCCGAGGTCTCCGGCGCGCTGGGCTTCGGCTTCCGCTGTGGTTTCCTCGGGCTGCTGCACATGGACATCGTCCAGGAGCGGTTGGAGCGTGAGTACCATCTGACCCTGATCACCAGCGCGCCCACGGTGGTGTACGAAGTTGGCCTGACCTCTGGCGCTTCGATGCTGATAGATAATCCTTCCAAGCTGCCTGTCACCAACCTGATCGACGAGATCCGCGAACCCATCATCACTGCCAGTATCCTCGTGCCGCCCGAGTATGTGGGGCCGGTGCTTCAGCTGTGCACCGAGAAACGCGGCGCGCAGAAGAAGATGCAGTTCCTGGCGAACCAGGTGTCGCTGCAGTACGAGCTGCCGCTGGCCGAGGTGGTGCTCGACTTCTTCGACCGGCTGAAGTCCGCGACTCGAGGCTACGCTTCGTTCGACTACGAATTCAGCCGCTTCCAGGCCGCGCCGCTGGTCAAGCTGGACATCCTGATCAATGGAGACCGCATCGACGCGCTGTCGATCATCGCTCACCGCGACAACGCCTATCAGCGTGGTCGCGAACTGGTGGATAAGATGCAGGAGCTGATCCCGCGGCAGATGTTCGAGGTGGCGGTGCAGGCGGCGATAGGCACCAACGTGATCGCACGCGCCACGGTCAAGGCGCTGCGCAAGAACGTGCTTGCCAAGTGCTATGGCGGCGACATCTCGCGCAAGCGCAAGCTTCTCGAGAAGCAGAAGGAAGGCAAGAAGCGCATGAAGCAGGTCGGCCAGGTCGAGATCCCGCAGGAAGCCTTCCTCGCGGTTCTCCAGGTCGGCCGCAAGTAGCCTGGAGCAATAGCCAAACATGGTCTGGACGCTGATTGAGATTGCGAGCTGGTTTGCGCTTCCCGTTGCGCTGGTCTGCATCGTCGACGACTGGTTCCTGCGCACCCGACGCCTCGTCGCGGTCGCTCCGACTGCCGGCACCGAGCCGCCCGCATCGGCCATCGACCCAGGCTGGTTGCGTGTTCTCTATGCGGCGCTGCCGGTACTCATCCTGTGTGGCGTGGCACGGCTGTTGGTGGCCGAACGGGTCGACTTCAGCCTGGTGCTGGTGCTCATCACGGCGCTGTCCGGACTGGTCTGGGCGCTGGATGCGCTGGCGTTCCGCCGCGGGCGATACGCGACGATTGCGGGCGCTGGCCGCGATCCGGCGCAGTTTGCCGAGCCCGGGACTGTTGACTATGCCCGAAGCTTCTTCCCGGTAGCTGCGGTACTGCTGATCCTCCGGTCCTTCATTTTCGAGCCCTATCGCATTCCCTCGGACTCGATGATGCCGACACTGCTGGATGGGGATTTCATCGTCGTCAGCAAGTCAGCCTACGGGCTGCGCTGGCCGGTCCTCAACCACCAGTTCGCCGGGTCCGGCAGCCCCGCGCGTGGCGACGTCGCCGTGTTCCGGTATCCGCTGGACCCATCCACCAACTTCATCAAGCGGGTCGCGGGGTTGCCTGGCGACCGCGTCCAGGTGCGCGGCGATCGGCTGTTTATCAATGGCGCTGAGGTGTCGTTCCGCGAAGTCAGCCGTTACGAAGATGGCTGCTACGTCAACATGCGGCTCGCGGAGGAACGTCTTGGCGACCGTGTGCACCAGGTGCTGCATTGCGCGAGCAACGATCCCCTGGACGTGGAGCCGTTGCCTGGTTGCAATCGCAGCATCGACAAGAACTACGTCTGCTCGGAGAGCACACTGGGTGCGGCCGAACCGGATCGGGGCGACAGCCAGGAACTGACCGTGCCCGCCGGGCACTACCTGATGATCGGTGACAATCGCGACAACAGCTCCGACGGCCGCTATTGGGGCTTCGTCGACGAGAAGCTGCTGGTCGGCAAGGCCACTCGAATCTGGTTCAATTGGGACATGCAGCGCTCGGGTGGGCCAAACTGGGGCCGTGTCGGCCGGCGGATCGAATGATCCGCACGGGCAATGCACAAGGTCATCAACGCACGGAGCTGGAGGAACCCATGAACAGACACTGGCTGTTTTCTCGGAGCGCGGGTCGTTCCCGCCAGCGCGGCATCACTTTCCTGGGCTGGGTCGTGCTGCTGGCGCCACTGGCCATCGTGGGTTACGCGGGCATCCGCATCGTGCCGTCCTATCTCAATTTCCTGCGGGTTTCCAAGGCCATCGAGCAGACGCAGAAGGAGTACAACGTCAATCCGGGGTCAATCAACCGTGAAGCCGTGCGTGCATCGCTGGAGAAGCGTTTCGACACGGACTACGTCGAGAAGCCCAAGATCGACGAGGTCACGATACGCAAGACCGCCGAGGAATGGATCATCGAGACAGAGTACGAGGAGATCATTCCGCTCGTCGCCAATGCCTCGATCCTGCTGACTTTCTCGAAGACCGCGACGATCTCGCTCTGAACACGGCATGCCTGCATCCTGGCCGACTGCCTCCTGGCCCCAGGACTGGCTGCGTGACCGGCTCCAGTACGAGCCGCTCGAGCCCGCACTGTTCGAGGCTGCCTTGACGCATCGCAGCGCGCAGGGCCGAAATAACGAGCGATTGGAGTTCCTCGGCGACGCCGTGCTGAACCTCGCCGGTGCCCAGCAGCTGTTCGAGCGCTACCCCGCTGCCGACGAGGGCGACCTCAGCCGTCTGCGCGCGCGGGTTGTCAGTGCCGAGCCGCTGGCGGAAGCCGCCCAGTCCCTGGGACTCGGCGACGTGCTCAAGCTTGGCTCAGGAGAGCTGAAGACCGGCGGCTTTCGCCGGCAGTCGATCCTGTCCGACGCACTCGAGGCGCTGATCGGTGCGGTCTATCTTGACCGCGGCCTGGAGGCTGCGCGTGCGCTGGTGCTGCGGTTGCTGGGTCCGCGGCTGGATTCGGCGCCCGATATCGACGAACTGAAGGACGCCAAGACGCGCCTGCAGGAGTTGCTGCAGGCGCGCTCGCTGCCGCTGCCCGTTTACTGGGTCGACAAAGTGCACGGCGAACCGCACGCGCAACACTTCCGGGTGCGCTGCGAGGTCGCGAAGCTGGGCGCATCCGGCACCGGTGCGGGCACGAGCCGACGGCGCGCCGAGCAGGACGCCGCCCAGCAGGTGCTGACCCTGCTGCTGCAGAACGGTGCCCCGTGAGCACGTTCCGCGCCGGCTTCGCGGCGCTGGTAGGCCGCCCGAACGTCGGCAAGTCCACGCTGCTGAATGCGCTGGTGGGTCGAAAGCTCTCGATCGTGACGCCGCGGCCGCAGACGACTCGCCACCGGATTCTCGGTGTCATCAATCGGCCCGATGCGCAGATCGCCTGGGTGGACACACCCGGACTTCATCATGGCGCCCGTCGGGCGCTCAATAAGGCCATGAATCGCACCGCCGCTGGGGCGCTCGGCGACGCGGACGTGGCTGTGTTCGTGGTTGAGGCGCTGCGCTGGACGGCCGAGGACGAACTCGCGCTGACCCGCGTCGTGCAGAGCGGACGTCCGGCGCTCGCCGCGGTTACCAAGGTCGATCGTGTGTATCCGAAAGAAAGGCTGCTGCCTTTCGTCGCCGAGCTTACCGCGCGGGCAGAGTTTCGCGCGATCGTGCCGGTTTCCGCGCTCAAGAATGACAACCTCGAGCCGCTGATCGACGCCGTGGTGCGCGAACTGCCGGAATCGGCGGCGCTGTTCGGTCCTGACGACCTCACGGACCGGGACGACCGGTTCCGCATCGCCGAAATCGTGCGCGAGAAGCTCACCCTGGAGGTGAACCAGGAGGTCCCCTACGGCGTCGCGGTCGAGGTCGAGACGCTGGCGGAGGCCGACGGCCTGCTCGAGATATCGGTCGTGATCTACGTCGATCGCGAGGGCCAGAAGCCGATCGTGATCGGCCCGCGTGGCGAGCGCCTCAAACGTGTCGGCAGCGCGGCACGGCGCGACATCAACGAACTGCTGGGCCGCCGTACGCACCTGACGTTGTGGGTCAAGGTGCGCGAGAACTGGGCCGACAACGCCCAGGCCCTGCGCAGCCTCGGGGTTGAATGAGGCTCGGCCGGTAATGCGAAGTTCCGCCCGAGTTCAGCACGCCCTGGCCTATGTGTTGCACGCACGCGATTTCCGCGAGACCGGGCGGATCATCGAGTTGTTCTCGCGCGAGCATGGCCGGCTGACCGCCTTCGGGCGTGGCATTCGTGGCCCCAGATCGCGGCTCGCTCCGTTGCTGCAGCCATTTGCGCCATTGCTGGTGAGCTGGAGCGGTCGGGGCGAGGCGGTGACCCTGACAGGAACCGAACTCTGTCCGCGGCCCACGCTTCGGGCTGCGTTGCCCGCGGGTGCGTTGATGTCGGCCTGGTACCTGAACGAACTGGTCTTGAAGCTGACCAGTCGCCATGACGCGGTGCCGGACCTGTTCGATGCGTATGAGCAGGCGCTGGACGGGCTGACCGGCGCGGAAGTCGCCGCAACGCTGCGGCGCTTCGAGAAGCAGATGCTCGACCATCTGGGCTATGGGCTGGACTTTTCTTCCGATGCGGAAACCGGCGAGGCGGTCGACCCGGCGCATCACTACCGGTTTCGTGCGGGGCACGGCTTCATGGTGGCTGAGCCAGCCGCCGGCACGATTTCGGGCGCGGCGCTGCAGGCCATGGCGGGCGAGGATTTCTCCGATCTCGAGTCTGTGCGCAGCGCGCGCGCTGTGCTGCGCCTTGCGCTCGACCACGCGCTCGAGGGTCGCGAGCTCGCAACGCGCGAGGTCGCACGCGCGCTGGCGCGTGCAGTGCCGACCAGCGCGGCGTCGTCGCGCGCCCCAGCGCCGGTGCCGGCAAAGTGAGCCGCGCCACGCCGATCGCGCTCGGCATCAACATCGATCACGTTGCGACGCTGCGCCAGGCGCGTCGCGCGCTCGATCCGGACCCCGTGCATGCGGCGCTCGCAGCAGAGCATGCCGGGGCCGACGGCATCGCCGTGCACCTGCGGGAGGATCGACGCCACATCCAGGAAGGGGATGTCGAGGCGCTGATCGCGCGCCTGCGCACGCGCCTGACGCTGGAGATCTCCCCGGTCGACGAGATGATCGCGTTCGCGCGTCGTGTGCGTCCGGCGGATTGCTGCCTAATGCGTGAGAGTCGCGGCGAGATCACCACCGAGGGCGGCATGGATGCGCGCGCGCAGATGGAGCAGCTGCGGGAGAACTGCTCGTTGCTGCATGCGGCGGGAATCCGGGTGGCGGTGTTTGTCGATCCCGATCCCGGGCAGGTGGAGGCGGTGGCCCAAGCGGGCGCCAGCGTCGTCGACCTGCACACCGGGCGCTATGCAAGCACGCGCGGCGCAGCCACTGCCGTCGAGCTGCAGCGGCTGCGCGTCGCCGCGCGCCTGGGGGTCAGCCTCGGTCTCGAAGTGCACGCCGGTCATGGCCTGTCCTATCAGAACGTGCATGCGGTCGCCGCGATCCAGGAGATCGTGGAGATAAACGTCGGCCATGCGCTGATTGCGCGGGCACTGTTTGCCGGCATGGACCGTGCGGTGCGCGACATGAAGGCGCTGATGACTGCCGCGCGGAGTCTGCCCGGATGATCCACGGGATCGGCGTCGACGTGCTGGAGGTTGTCCGGATCGAACGGGCGTACCGGCGCTACGGCGAACACTTCGTCACTCGGCTGCTGATGCCCGAGGAACGCGACCAGTTCGCCCGCAGCAAGCGTCCGGAGCGCTTCCTTGCCATGCGGTTCGCAGCCAAGGAGGCCATCGTCAAGGCGCTGGGAACCGGCTTCGCAAATGGCGTCTGGATCCGCGACGTCGGCTGCGTACAGAATCGCATGGGCAAGCCCGAGGTCGTCTATTCGGCGCGAGGCGACGCGGTCCGGCGCGAGCTGTGCGTCGGCGACGGGCACGTGACGCTCACCGATGAGAAGGGGCTGGTGGTCGCCGTCGCCGTGTTGCTCAAGGCCGCGCCGCCGTGAACGTGCTGGTGTTCGACATCGAGACCGTGCCGGACATCGAGCTGGGCAGGCGCGCATTCGGGCTCGAGGGCCTGCCGGAAGGCGAGGTCGCCAAGGCCATGTTCGCGATGTCGCGGCGTCATTCGGGCGCCGAGTTCCTGCCGCATGAGCAGCATCGGGTGGTGGCGATCTCCTGCGTGCTGCGCACTCGCGACACCCTGCGTGTCTGGAGCCTGGGCGACGTGGATGCTGAAGAGGCCGAGATCATCACGCGGTTCTTCGACGGGATCGAGAAGTACACGCCTGACCTGGTCTCCTGGAACGGCGGTGGTTTCGACCTGCCGGTGCTGCATTACCGCGCGCTTCGCCATGGCGTGCAGGCGCCGCGCTACTGGGAGACCGGCGCCGAGGATGCCTCGTTCCGCTACAACAACTACCTGAGCCGTTTCCATTGGCGGCACATCGACCTCATGGACGTGTTGTCCGCCTTCCAGGCGCGCGCCCGTGCCAGCCTGGACGACGTCGCGACGCTGCTGGGCCTGCCAGGCAAGCTTGGCTTCTCCGGCGCGGACGTCTGGGGCGCCTATCAGCGTGGCGAGCTGCCGCGCATTCGCCAGTACTGCGAGACCGACGTGC
>JANPDV010000117.1:0-10651 GCA_031431655.1 Gammaproteobacteria bacterium
CGCGCACGTTGCCGGGGAACGCGTAGGCCTGCAGCCGCCGCAGCGCGGCCGGCGTGAGCGCCGGCGCGTCGATGTGCATGCGTCGCGCGAGTCGCGTGACGATGCTCTCGGCCAGCTCGGGAATGTCGTCCGGTCGATCGCGCAGGCAGGGCACGCGCAGCTCGATCACGTTGATGCGGTAGTAGAGGTCTTCGCGGAACCGGCCCTGCTTCACCAGCGGAGCCAGGCTCTTGTGCGTGGCCGACAGGACCCGCACGTCCACGGCCTGTTCGCGCGCCTCACCGACCGGGCGCACGGACTTCTCCTGGATGACGCGCAACAGCTTCACCTGCATGTGCAGCGGCAGGTCCGCGACTTCGTCGAGGAACAGCGTGCCGCCCTCCGCCGAAGCGATCAGGCCCTTGTGGTCGCTGACCGCGCCGGTGAATGCGCCGCGCTTGTGGCCGAACAACTCGCTTTCCATCAGCTCCGACGGAATCGCGCCGCAGTTGACCGGGACGAACGGGCCCTCGCGCCGCGGGCCGGACTCGTGCACGAGCCGCGCCACCAGTTCCTTGCCGACGCCGGACTCACCCGAGATATAGACCGGCGCCTGGCTGCGCGCGACCCGGGCGATCAGGCCGCGCAGCTGGTCCATGCTGGGCGACCGGCCCAGCAGTACCGGTCCGCGCAGCGTTTCGCTGGCAGCGCTGCCGGAGGCCAGCCGGATTGCCGTCGCGACCAGCTTGCGCAGCACACCCAGGTCCAGCGGCTTCGAGACGAAGTCGAAGGCGCCGAGCTTAAGTGCGCGCACGGCGGCCTCCACGTTGCCGTGGGCCGTGATCACCGCAACCGGCAGCGTTGGCCGGTTCTCCTGCAACCAGGCGACCAGGTCCAGTCCGTCGCCGTCAGGCAGGCGCATGTCGGTCAGGCACAGGTCGAAAGTGCCGGATTTGAGCAACGCCCGCGCGCCTGCGAGATCGCCGGCGGACTGGGTCTCGAGTCCCATCCGGTTCAGCGTCAGGCAGATCAGTTCCACTAGATCCGGCTCGTCGTCGATCACGAGCACGTTGGGCTTGGGCATGGCGCGACTCTACATTTCCCAGCGCTGGGGATCCGTGAACACGAGCCGGAAAAGGCTGCCGCCGCCCGGGCGCGGTTCGAACAGCAGGGTAGCGCCATTGGTCTCGGCCAGCTGTCGGGCGAGGAACAGGCCGAGCCCCGAGCCGCTGTCGGCGCCAGTGACGAACGGTTCGAACATGCGGTCGATCAGCTTCGAGTCGACGCCGGGGCCGTGATCGCCCACCTCCAGGAACGGCCGCGCCGAGGGTCGCAGTCGGCCGTAACGCAGCTCGATCGGCTCCTCGGCGCCAGCGCCGCTTGCCGCCGAGCCCCCATGGCGGATCGCGTTCTCGCAGAGGTTCCACAGGATCTGCCGCAGGTGCGACGGATCGGCGCGGACTTCCAGATGGTCCGCGTCCACCGACAGCACGACCAGCCTCGGCAGTGGCCACTGCATCGTGGCGCAGAACTCGTCGCGGAACGCGGCCAGCCAGTCAGCGAGCTCCAGACGCTCCGGACGCGTGGCTTCGCGCCTGGACATGGCCAGCACGTTGCTGATGATCTCGCTGACCCGCACGGTGTTGCGCGTGACGATGTCCAGCAGCCGGCGATCTTCGCCCGACACGCTGCTGGATTCCGCCAGTAACTGCCCCGCATGGCTGATGGCGCCGACCGGGTTGCGGATCTCGTGGGCGATGCTGGCCGACAACCGGCCGAGCGCAGCGAGCTTGCTCTGCTGGACACGCAGCGCAAGCGCGCCGGTGTCTTCCAGGAAGATGAGTACCGGGGCCGGGGTGCTGCCGCCCAGAGGCGCGAAGTGCGGCTCGATCATGCGGGCGCCATCGGCAGCAACCAGGGTGCCGGCGGACACCGCGCTGCTGTGGGAGTCGCGCCGCCAGCTGTGCAGCAGGGCCAGCAGTCGCGGGCTCACTTCGCCGAGCAACGCGCCAGGGTAGGCCACCTGATCGCCGAGCAGCTGCGCGGCCGACTCGTTGATCAGCCGCAGGCGATCGCTGGGATCGACCACCAGGATGCTCTCGCGCAGGTGCTGCACGATGTACTGCGACAGTTGCGCGAGGTTGGCGAGGTCGACTTCCTGGCGTTTCACCAGCGCCTCGCTCTGCCGCAGCCGGTCCGCCACCGGCCAGGCGGCCGCTGCGACCAGGAAGATCACGGCGCCGAGTACGCCCGCGGTCGGCAGGTCGACGGGGCTTGCTCCATCGGCCACCTGCGCCACCACCTGCTGAGTCAGCACCGCCAGTGTGGCCGCAGCGGCGATGAACAGCGCGTCACGCCGGTCCGCCAGCAGCGCGGTTGCCGCCACGGGCAGTACCAGCAGGATGCCGAGGTTCGAAACGACGCCACCGCTCGAGTACAGCAGCAACGCGATGCCGATCGAGTCGACGATGCCGTGCGTCAGCACCAGCACTCGCAGCGGCGTGTTGCGCGCCCGCAGGGCCAGCACCAGGATCACGCCGGCCGAGAAGTACAGCACGCACAGCGCCAGGAACATGCGCGGATGCACGTCGCCCACGGTTGGATTCGGCTCGGTGATCCAGCCGATCGCCAGCAGCGTCGGCGGAATGAGCAGGCGGTAAAGGTTGAGCAGGCCGATCACGCGCCGCGCGAGATCGCCCGGCATGTTCGCCATCGCGAGTGTCGGCGGGCTCTGGGCGCTGGCGGGGCTGGGTGCCGTCATCGGCGCGGATCATGGCCCACGTGGTCGTTTTAGGCCAGAATGCCGCGCTTATGAATCTTCACGAGTATCAGTCCAAGGACGTCTTCGCGAGCTACGGCATCCCGGTCCCGCAGGGGAAGGTGGCGCGCAGCGCAGACGAGGCAGTTACCGCAGCGCGTGCACTGGGTGGCAGTGTTTGGGTCGTCAAGGCGCAGGTGCATGCGGGCGGCCGCGGCAAGGCCGGCGGCGTCAAGCTGGTGCGCGACCTCGAAGCCGTGCGCGCCGCGGCGACCGGCATGCTCGGCCAGCGGCTGGTGACTCCCCAGACCGATGCAGCCGGCCTGCCGATCGACTGCGTCTACGTCGAAACCGGTTCGCAGATCGAGCGCGAGATCTACCTGTCGCTGACGCTCAACCGCGAGAAGAGCCGCATCGCCCTGATCGCCTCGGCCGCAGGTGGCGTCAACATCGAGGAAGTGGCGGCGAAGACGCCGGAGAAGATCGCCACCGTCAATGTGCATCCGGCCGCAGGCCTGCAGCCGTACCAGTGCCGGCGTGTCGCGTTCGCGCTTGGCTTCAAGGACAAGCAGGTTGCGCAGTTCCAGTCGATCGCGATGGCGCTGTACCGGCTGTTCCTGGAAAAGGATGCCAGCCTGGTCGAGGTCAATCCGCTGATCGTCACCAGGGACGGTTCCCTGCTGGCGCTGGATGCCAAGATCAACATCGACGACAACGCGCTGTTCCGCCAGAGCGCACTAGCGGCGCTGCGCGACCAGGCGCAGGAAGACCCGATGGAGCGTCGCGCCAGCGAGCACGACCTCAACTACGTCTCGCTGGACGGCGATATCGCCTGCATGGTCAATGGTGCGGGCCTTGCCATGGCGACGATGGATCTCATCAAGCTGCATGGCGGCAGCCCGGCGAACTTCCTCGACGTTGGCGGCGGCGCCACCGCCGAGCGCGTCACGGCGGCGTTCAATCTCATCCTGTCGAACCCGCGCGTCCGTGCGGTGCTGGTCAACATCTTCGGCGGCATCGTGCGCTGCGACCTGATCGCGGAGGGTGTCATCACGGCCGTCAAGAAAGTCGGCGTGCAGGTGCCGGTGATCGTGCGGCTGGAGGGCACCAATGCGGATCGCGCGCGCAAGCTGCTGGCCGACAGTGGCCTGAAGCTGCTCGCCGCCAAGGATCTCACCGACGCTGCCAAGCAGGTCGTCGCCGCCGCCCGCAAGAAGAAGTCGTCATGAGCATTCTCATCAATCGCAAGACCCGCGTGATCTGCCAGGGGTTCACCGGCAAGCAGGGCACGTTCCACTCGGAACAGGCGCTGGCCTATGGCACGCGGCTGGTCGGAGGCGTCACGCCGGGCCGCGGTGGCGAGAATCATCTCGGTCAGCCCGTGTTCGACACCGTGCACGATGCCGTGAAGGCCACGGGCGCGACCGCCAGCATGATCTACGTGCCGGCCGCATTCGCGGCGGACTCGATCCTCGAGGCGGCGGATGGCGGCATCGAGCTGATCGTCTGCATCACCGAAGGCATTCCGGTCAACGACATGGTGCGGGTCAAGGCCACGCTCGCCGTCACCGGCGTGCGGCTCGTCGGGCCGAACTGCCCCGGCGTCATTACGCCCGACGAATGCAAGATCGGCATCATGCCGGGCTTCATCCACAAGGCTGGCGCCGTTGGCATCGTGTCCCGCTCCGGCACGCTCACCTATGAAACGGTCTTCCAGACGACGGCCAATGGCCTGGGCCAGAGCACCTGCGTCGGTATCGGTGGCGATCCGGTGCGCGGCATGAATTTCGTCGATGTGATCGAGCTGTTCCAGCGTGACCCGCAGACCGAAGGCATCGTCATGGTCGGGGAAATCGGCGGCAGCGACGAGGAAGTCGCGGCCGACTACATCCGCCGCTTCGTCTCGAAGCCGGTAGTGGCCTACATCGCGGGCGTGACGGCTCCGGCCGGCAAGCGCATGGGCCATGCCGGTGCTGTGATCGCGGGCGGCAAGGGCACGGCGGCCGACAAGTACCGGGCACTCGAGGCTGCGGGCGTGCGTACCGTCAAGTCACCAGCCGATCTTGGCGCCGCGATGAACGAGTTGCTGCGCAAGCGGCGCGGCGAACGCCGTGCGGCGAATGCGGCGGCGCGCCTGGCTGCAATCATCCAGCCGCGGCCGAAGCCGCAGGCCGGGCGCAAGGTCAAGTCAAAGGTAAAGGCCAAAGCCACCACCAGGGCAAAGTCGGCGGCGAAAGCTGCGCCCAAGGCGGCGGCGCGCAACAACCGCGGCAGGGCCACTACTCGCAAGCCTGCGCGCAAGCGTTAAGCGGCTGGGCACTCCCGTGCTGATGCTCGCCCTGGCGCAGACCAACCTGCTGGTCGGCGATGTGGCCGGCAATACCGCGCGCATCGTCGAGCTGGCTGCGCGTGCGCAGGCTGAACTCGGCGCGGACATGCTGTTGTGTCCGGAGCTTGCCGTATCCGGATACCCGCCGGAGGACCTGCTGTTTCATCGCGGCTTCCGCCACCAGATCGACACGGCCCTGGCGCGCCTGCGCGAGGCGAGTGTCGCCAGCGGCGTGGCGATTGCGGCGGGCTATCCCGAATACAGCGGCAGCCAGATCTTCAACGCGCTGGCCTTCATCGAGGGCGGCGCCGTCCAGGCCAACCATCGCAAGGCCTGCCTGCCCAACTATCGTGTGTTCGACGAGAAGCGCTACTTCGAGGCCGGTGCGCAGCCCACGGTGGTCGAGTTCCGTGGCTTCAAGCTCGGGCTGCTGATCTGCGAGGACATCTGGGAGCCGGAGCCCGCCCAGCTTGCCGCTTCGCAGGGCGCCGAGATCCTGCTGGTCATCAACGCCAGTCCGTTCGAGGTGCGCAAGCAGGTGGCGCGCGAGAGCGTGGTCGCGCTGCGCGTGCGGGATGTCGGCCTGCCGGTGGTGTACCTCAACCTGCTGGGTGGCCAGGACGAGCTGGTGTTCGAGGGCCAGTCGTTCGTCATGAACGCGCAGGGTGCCGTCGTGCTGCGTGCTCCCGCCTATGCTGAGGCGCTGACGGCGGTGAAGTTCACGCGCGACGCCGCGGGCGCGGTGCAGCTGCAATCGGGCATGCTGGCGCCGCCGCTGTCCGATGAGGCCAGCGTCTATCGGGCGCTGGTGCTCGGCGTGCGCGACTACGTGACCAAGCACGGCTTCCCCGGCGTCGTCATGGGCCTTTCGGGTGGCGTGGACTCGGCCCTGACGCTCGCCATTGCGGTGGACGCGCTCGGTGCGGACCGGGTGCACGCGGTGATGATGCCGTCGCGCTATACGGCGCAGATCAGCCTGGACGACGCTGCCGAGCAGGCGAACGGGCTCGGCGTGCACTACAGCCTGATCCCGATCGAAGGCATGTTCCGCGCCACGCTCGATGCGCTGGCAGCTGAGTTCGAGGGACGCGCCGCCGA
Source organism: Gammaproteobacteria bacterium (assembly GCA_031431655.1). Lineage (GTDB taxonomy): Bacteria > Pseudomonadota > Gammaproteobacteria > Steroidobacterales > Steroidobacteraceae > UBA964. The sequence goes on from JANPDV010000117.1 coordinate 6,165, forward strand.
CACCACCGAAGAGAACATCCAGTCGCGCTGCCGGATGCTGCTGCTGATGGGCATCTCGAACAAGACCGGTCGCATGCTGCTGACGACCGGCAACAAGAGCGAGATGGCGGTCGGCTACGCCACGCTGTACGGCGACATGGCCGGGGGGTTCGCGCCGATCAAGGACTGCAGCAAGATTCTGGTCTACCGGCTGTGCGCCTGGCGCAACGGCGAGGGCCGCGTAATCCCGCAGCGGGTCATCGATCGTCCGCCGTCCGCCGAGCTGCGTCCCGACCAGAAGGACAGCGACTCGCTGCCCGACTACGCGGTTCTCGACGCGATCCTGGAGGCCTTCATCGAAGAGGACCTGTCGGTCGACGAGATCGTCGCGCGCGGCTTCGAACGAGCGACGGTTGGGCGGGTGCTGGACCTGGTGAAGCGCAACGAATACAAGCGGCGCCAGGCACCGCCCGGCGTGCGCGTCAGCCGGCGCGCGTTTGGCCGCGATTGGCGCTACCCGATCACCAACGGCTACAAGCGGTAGCGCGGCCGCGGAACAGTGGACGCGGCCGTTGACCTGAAGCTGCACAAGAATGTGACGGCTTGCACAGTTTATCGAGTAAGAATGCAAGCCCGCGCAGTACGCGGGACAGGCCGCCAGGTTATGTCGCATTCCATCTTGCCAGCTGCCGCGGGCATTGCTTCTCGCTACAACCCGATGGTGCAGCCGAGCGGCCGCCTGCGACGCCCGCTACTGCTGGGCCTGGGCACCGTACTAATAAATATGCTGCCAGGCTGGAGCGAGCAGCTGCGTCGCGGCGAACTCGGCAAAGGAATGCCGGGCCTGTTGAAGCGCGCTGCCGTCGCGGCCATCGTCTCTCGCGAGCTTCGCGCCGGTCGCGCACGGCAACTGACCGGACTTCATGACTGGCTGTGGCGCAGTGACTCGCAATCGTTGGCCTACCATCAACGCACCCTCGGCCGGTTCCAGTCGCATTTCCTGCAGCACCATTCGGAGTTGGTGCCGGAGTTGCAGCGGATGATGGCGGCGCGGCCAGCGGACTTCCATACGCTCTGCGAGCTGGGTTGCGGCACCGGGCTTCTGCTGGAGCACCTGCACGGCAAGTTGCCCAAGGTGCGGCGCTGGGTCGGACTGGACCGCAGCGCTGCGCAGACCGCGGCGAATGGAGCGCATTTCGAAGGATCCGAGCTGCAATTCTCGGCCGGGGATCTGCGGACGTGGATTCCCGGGAACGTCGCGCCAGGGTGGGTATTGCTGACCAACGGCGGCGTTCTGGAGTACCTGGCCGAAGCGGCCGTACGCGAGCTCGCCAGTCACATCGCCTGTTGCTGTCGGCCAGCGGCATTCGCCTTGATTGAGCCGCTCGCGGCGGAGCACGACCTGGACCGCGATGCGGGTTCCCGGCTGTACGGCGAGGAACACACGTTCTCGCACAATTACGTCGATGTATTCACCAGGGCCGGAATGACCGTCGTGTATCGCCGCGACATGATGATCAGCGCACAGCGCTGGTTATTGCTGCTGGCAGTCACGCCGTAGCGGTGCACCGCAACCCCGGGCATCAATCCCCGGGGCATCAACCCCAGGGCTTCCACCACGGCCGCTTGCCGCCTCCGGCGGCGGGGGTGCCGGCGGGCGCGTCGCCGAAGTTGGCCGCGTACACCTGGCGCGCCTGCTGCGCGAGCTCCGTCATCTCGAGCCGCTCGTAGCACTGGATCATGATCTGCAACGCCTCGCGCGTGGCGGGCGCGCCGTCATAGCGCTCGACGGTTTCCTTGGCGCGCTGCGCGGCGGCGATCCAGGCACCGCGGTCGATGTAATAGCGTGCGACGTAGAGCTGGTAGTCGGCCAGCCGGTTGCGCAGGTGGATCATGCGGCGACGCGCGTCGTGCGCGTACTCGCTCTTCGGGTAGTCTTCGACGACCTTGCGAAACGCCGCAAAGGACCGCTGCGCCGTCTGCGGCGGGCGCTCGTCGAGATCGACGCGGAAGAAGCGCTCGACCACGTTGGGCGACCGCTCGGACTCGACCAGGCCCTTGAGGTACCACGCGTAGTCGATGCGCGGATGGGTCGGGTTCTCACGGATGAAGGTGTCCGCGGCGTCGATGGCTGACTCGCTCTCACGCGCCTTGTAATAGGCGTAGATGAGGTCGAGGCGTGCCTGGCGGGTCTCGGCGGCGAATGGGTAGCGCGCCACCAGCGCCTCCAGCACCCGGATCGCATTCTGGTAGTCCTGGCCCTTCATGGACTGCTGCGCGCGCTCGTAGACGATCTCCGGCGCACTGCGCGCCAGGTCTTCGGGTTCGCGATTGGTGCGGCAGCCGCTCAGAACCAGCGCGAGGCTGCTGAGCACGAGAACGGCGGCAAAGGGCCGGAAGGCGGCGCGTGGCAACATGAGCGAACGTCCAGATAACGGGCGGAGATCTTCGGGGCGCGGCATTATAGCCACGCCTTTTGCATTGATCGCCCAAATGACCCCCGAGTTCCCTGCCGATCCTGCCGACGCCCTCGACGAGGAGGCCGAGGAGGCGGATTTCCCGCCACCTGCCAGCCACCAGATCCAGGTGCCGCTGAGCCTGGCGGGAGTGCGCCTCGACGCCGCGCTGGCGCAGTTGCTGCCGCAGTACTCGCGCTCGCGTCTGCAGGCCTGGATCGAGCTGGGCCGGGTTCGGGTCGACGGCGAGCCGGCCTCTAAGAAACTGCGCCTGCTCGGCGGTGAGCTCGCCGACGTCCAGCCGGTTTTCGAGCCGTCGACCGCGGTGGCCGCCGAGGCGCGCGAGCTCTCGATAGTGCATCGTGACCGGGCGATCTTCGTGATCGATAAACCGGCCGGGCTGGTGGTGCATCCCGGCGCGGGCAACCGCGTCGGCACGCTGCAGAACGCGCTGCTCTCGCTGGATCCGGAGCTGGCCCGCGTGCCACGTGCCGGCATCGTGCACCGTCTCGACAAGGACACCAGCGGGCTGCTGGTCGTGGCGCGCACGCCGGCTGCGCATGCCAGGCTGGTCGTCGCCCTCGCGGAGCGCGCCGTGGAGCGCGAGTACCTTGCGCTGTGTATCGGCGTGATGACGGGCGGCGGCACCATCGACGCACCGATCGGCCGGCACCGCACCCAGCGCATCAAGATGACGGTGCGTCCGGACGGGCGCGAGGCGGTAACCCACTACCGTGTCGAGCGGCGGTTTGCCGCGCATACACTGGCCCGCGTGCAGCTGGAGTCCGGTCGCACGCACCAGATCCGGGTGCATTTCGCCCACATCGGCTATCCGATCGTCGGTGACCCGGTCTACGGCGGCCGGCGGCAGATTCCGGCTGGCGCCGATCCGGCGCAGCTTGCCGCGCTCGCGGCCTTTCGTCGCCAGGCCCTGCACGCCGCGCGGCTTGCACTGCTGCATCCGGTCACGGGGCGCCGGCTCGAGTTTCATGCACCGCTGCCGCGGGACTTCACCGAGCTGCTCGCGGCGCTGGGGGCGTGAACCCCACCTTTGCAAGCCCGGGCGTGCATGCCGTCATGACGACCCGTGCCGGCGGCGTGAGCGTCGGAGCCTACGCATCGCTGAACCTGGGCTGCCACGTCGGTGACGATCCGGTCGCGGTCGCCGAGAACCGGCGGCGCACGCGCGAGCAGTTGGCGCTGCCTGCCGAGCCGGCATGGCTGGAGCAGGTGCACGGCACCGACGTCGTGGAGTTGCCGGTGGGCTACGTGGCGGCGTCCAGCGCGTCACCGCCGCGCGCCGATGCTGCGGTCACTGGAGCCGCGGGGGTGGTGCTGGCGATCCTGGTGGCGGACTGCCTGCCGGTGCTGTTTGCCTCGCGCGACGGGCGGCGCGTAGGCGCGGCGCATGCGGGCTGGCGCGGTCTCGCGGCCGGTGTGCTGGAACGCACGCTTGAGCGCCTGAACGCAGCGCCCGACGCCGTCCAGGCGTGGATCGGGCCCGGCATCGGCCCGACCCGCTTCGAGGTGGGCGGTGAGGTCCGGGCGGCGTTCTGCGATCGCGCGGCCGGCGCCGCCAGCGCCTTCGCACCGAGCGCGACCGGTCGATGGATGTGCGACCTGACGGCGCTCGCCAGGCAGCGGCTCGCTGCCGTCGGTGTTCACGATGTCAGCGGCGGGCTGGGGTGCACCCACAGCGACCCTGCACGCTGGTTCTCCCATCGGCGCAGCGCGCCCACTGGCCGAATGGCGGCATTGATCTGGCGGACGGACTGTTAGAATGTAACGGTGTCGACGCTCGCCTACATCGTCCTGTTCACCGCGCTTGGCGGTGTCGTCAGCGCCATCCTGGCCGGCGGGTTCCTGCTGCTGTCAGCCCGCACGCGCACCCAGGTGATGCCGCACATGGTCAGCTTCGCCACCGGCGCTCTGCTGGGAGCGGCGCTGCTGGCGCTGCTGCCGCACGCGGTCCAGGGAGCCGGCCCGTTCCGCACGCACCAGATCGGCGTGGCGCTGCTGGTCGGAATCTGCCTGTTCTTCGTGCTGGAGAAG
>JANPDV010000118.1:0-2923 GCA_031431655.1 Gammaproteobacteria bacterium
TCGTGCAGCAGCTGGCTTCCGTCGAGGCGGTCTGGGAGAGTCCGGTCGGCGCATTCACCTATCAGTTTGGCTGGCTCAGCAACGACTCCCACAACATCTACGACAACGATTTCTCGAACGCTGCGCAGCCCAGTGTGACGGCGCTGTCGCTGAACTCCGCCGCCAACGGGTACTCGACGGACCAGCATCGCAATCACGAATTGCGGTGGTCCCGCGACACCGACCGCGTGGCTCTGCTATTCGGTGTACAGCGCTTCCATGAGGATTCTGCATCGCTCGATCAGGGCCAGATCTGGCTGCGCAATCCGAGCTCGATCTTCGGCGCGCCGATTCCCGGCTTCGCGCCCATCGGTATCCGTCGCACGCCCTCGCCGAATCTGTTTCCGTCGCGCGTTACTCGTGCCAGCGACTACACGGGGTACTTCGGCTCGGTCGGCTGGCAGGCCACCGATGCGCTTCGGCTGACCTTCGAAGGGCGTTATAACGAGGACCAGATCGAGCTGGTAGCCCCCGGCTATACGTCGGACCAGGTGACGTATCTGCAGCTCATTCCGATGTGTCCGCCCGGCGCGCCCGGTTTCGCGTCCTCCTGTGGTCTGCGTGGCACAGTAGATGAGTCGAAGTTCACGCCGCGCGTCTCGGCCGACTACGCGTTCACGCAGGACATCCATGCCTACGTGAACTTCGCCCGCGGCTTCAAGCCCGGCGGCATCAACGCGGCAGGCGCCACCAGCTTCGACGGCGCAGCCTATTCGCAGGAGCTCGTTGACTCCTACGAGATCGGCTACAAATCGCGTCTCGCCGACGGTCGGATCCAGCTCAATGCGGCGCTGTTCTTCAACGATTACACGGACCAGCAGGTCGGGATCCAGCGGCTGAATCCGGTGACGAACCTCGTCGGCCCCTTTACGGTCAACGCCGGCCAGGTCGAAACCAAGGGTCTGGAGCTCGATGCACGCATCCGCCTGGGTACGTCCTGGACGCTCTCGGCCGCCTATGCGCTGACGGACGCGGGATTCAAGGAGTTCGTGATTGGCTCGCTGGCGTCGCCGCAGCAGCGCGCCGAATCGGGCAATCTCACCGCCGATTTTTCCGGCAAGGACGTGCCGCGCAACTCGCGCCACTCGCTGAATGCCGCGCTGCAGTTCACGACGGCATTGCCGGTCATCGAGGGCGGTCGGTTCGTCGGCGAACTCAGTGCCGGGTACCGCTCCCGGCGTTTCACAGACGAGACCAACCTGGCGGTTCTGCCTGCCTATTTGACCGCCGACCTGCGACTCGGGGTCGAGGCCAGCCAGTGGGGCGCGTCCCTCTACGTGAAGAACCTGCTCAACGACGACACCATCCGCAATGCCCAGCGCTTCGTCGACATCGGCGCGGTCGACGCGTCGTTCGTGCCGGTGCGCGCCTATCTCGCCTACCTGCCTTCCGAGCGGCAGGTCGGGCTGCGGCTCGACTACCGCTTCGGCGGCGCACTGCGCTGACCGACCATCGTTCTCATGTCAGCCCCGCGTGAATGAAGGAGTCATCGAATGAAGCTAACCCGGAGTCTGCATAGTGCAGGCCTGATCGCAGTCGTGCTGGCGGGCGCCGTGGCGCACAACGCGTTCGCGCAGGGCCAGGATTCGACGCCCGGCGAACGCAATCTGCGCGTGATGGCCGAGCTGCTGCCGGGCCAATACGACAACATCAACCAGAACTATTTCGATACGCGGCGGAAGCTGCCGGAGGCCGACCGGCACATCCGCATCCACACCACCATCGCGCAGGTTCAGGCGCCAGCGCTGGGCCAGCACGTGTTCCTCTGGATCAACGCCACGGAGAAGCCGAAAGGTGTCGAGCGTTCGTACCGCGTCGCGACTCTCACGGCCGGACCCGGTGCCGACGAGGTCACGATGAAGAGTTACTTCCGCATGCAGGGTGCGATCACGGCGGAGGAGCTGGCGACGCTGCGTCCCGATGCGCTGATCACCACGCCCGGCTGTGAATACGCGTTCAAACGGCGCGCGGACCACTATCGCGGCCTGCAATCGCCCAAGGGGTGCCGGTTCGACTGGCAGGGCGATCCCGTCTACGGCGAGAACGAGATCTCGCTGTCACCTACGAGTCTCTGGTTCGTCGATCACAAATTCCTGGTCAAGTCCGGCAAGCGGATCACCGGTGTCGCCTCGGGCGAGCCGTTCTGGCAGGAACGCGCGCGCGTGTTCCACTGCTACGTTGACGTGCCGGGCGTCGGCGGCGGGCGCGACATTCCATTCGAGCGCTACGACAACCTCGAGCTGCACGACAAGGGTGGTTCGGTCACGTTCCGCACGCGCGACGCGTCGCCGAAGGAGATTTTCGTGCGCCTGCAGGCCGTCACCTGGCACGTGCTCAATGAAGCCAACGATAATTTCAATCGCAACTCCCTCGTGCTGTACGCCTACGAGAAGATGGCGGACGGTACGATGAAGAATGGCGGCTACGCCTTCACGGACCCCGAAGCCACGCGCATCGGCAACAACCTCGGTTGGATGCTGGTGAATTGTGCCCTGACGAAGCGCAACGACGCGCGACCGGAGATGTGAGGAGCGCCAGTTTCGTAGTCGGCTCTGGCCGTTGGGATTGCCCATGAACGGACGATGGCGCCTGACGGCTCGGCCCGGTAGCCCCCGGTGCTCTTTTGAACGCAGCGTCGGGAATAGAGCATTCGAAGGAGGAACTGTGCGAGCGTCAAACCCGTTCTGTCACGAGCGACATAGATCCCGCACACTGATGGCGTTGCTAGTCTGCGCTTGGGCGACCGGTTTGCTGGCGCCGATGGAGGCCAATGCGCAGAGCGCTGCAATGCCAGAAAAAGTGGCGCTCGCGCCGGCATCCGCTGGGCTCACTGCCGCGGCACGCAGCACCCGCATCCTGGTCGCCGGCGGCACCGGTCGCAACG
>JANPDV010000119.1:0-2580 GCA_031431655.1 Gammaproteobacteria bacterium
GCCGAGGAGATACGGGACCACCTGCAGGCCGTGTTCCAGGAGTTTCGATCGGGCAGACCGCGTCCGGCCTATCTCGGCATCCCGCTCGATCTGCTGGCAGAACCCACGACCCTGGTGGCGGAGGCATTCCAACTGGCGGAAAGTCCAGCGCACACTTTCGCGGCCGGGATCGAACAGGCCGCGACCCTGCTGTCGGCGGCGCAGCGGCCCCTCATCATCGCGGGCGGCGGCGCACGGGCAGCCGCCGGCGAATTGCGTCAGTTGGTTGAAATACTCGATGGCTACCTGGTGACGACCGCGGCCGGCAAGGGCGTGCTGCCCGAGGCGCATCGCTGCCATCTGGGGTGCTCGCTGCCATTTGCCGAAACTCAGCGACTGTTGGCCGAGGCTGACGTCGTGCTGGCCGTCGGCACGGAGATGGCGGAGACCGATATCTACACCGCGCTCAAGCTAACAATCCCGGGCCAGCTGATCCGCATCGACATTGGCGCAGAGCGGAATGAGCAATATCCCGCAGCCGTCCGCGTCCGCGGCGACGCGCGCGTAGCAGTCGCGGCGCTCCTCGGGCGCGTCGCGGGCCGGGCACGCTGGTGTTCGCGGTCGGGCGGCGCCGCGCCGCATCGGGCACGCATCGATGCAACGTTGGATGCGGCTGCCGTGATCCGGCGCCAGGTGTTAGCTGCGATCCGAGCCGCGCTGCCGGCGGATGGCGCTGTCTTCAGTGACATGACGCAGATCGCCTATCTCGGCAACTATGCGTATGCCGCCGATGTCCCCGGTGTCTGGCACCATCCATCGGGTTACGGCACGCTGGGCTACGCGCTGCCGGCGGCGTTAGGCGCCAAGCTGGCGATGCAAGGCAGGGCGGTGGTCGCACTGGCGGGCGATTTCGGCGTGCAATTCACGATCGCAGACCTGACGACCGCGGTGGAGCTCGGGCTCAGCCTGCCGCTGGTGGTGTGGAATAACGCCGCGCTCGGACAAATTCGCGACGACATGGCAGCCACCGACATTCCGCCCATCGGCGTGGCCGCGCGTAATCCCGATTTCGTTGCGCTGGCGCAGGCCTGCGGCGCGCAGGGCTTGCGCGTGCGGCGCAGTAGCGAACTGACCGCCGCGCTGGTGGCCGCCCTGCAGCGGCGCGGGCCCACGCTGATCGAAGTGAATGAAGCCGAATTTACGCCCGGCTGAAGTGCGCAGGCAGTACCATCGCATCACCTAACATTGCCGGGGAACGATCCATGACAGTCACGCCGGCACGTCCGCTGCAGCGGATTCTCGGACTCGGATTCGGCTTGGCGCTGGTCGTCGGCACTATGGTTGGTGTCGGCATCCTGCGCCTGCCGGGCACCGTGGCGGCAACACTCGGCGATCCGACGCTGGTGATGCTCGCCTGGGCCATCGGTGGCGTCTATGCGCTGATGGGTGCGGTGGCCGTGGCCGAGCTCGCGGCGATGATTCCCGAGTCCGGCGGCTTTCGAGTCTATGCACGCCGCGCCTACGGCGAGGGTGTGGGATTCGCCGTCGGCTGGATCGACTGGCTGACGAATGTGTCTGCGGTTGCCTATGCGGCTATCACAGCGAGCGTATTTCTGGGGGCGCTGTGGCAGCCTGCGACCGCGTACCCGCGTGCAACTGCCATTGTCATTCTTGCCATTTTTACGGTGGGCCATTGGATCGGCCTGCGGGTTGGCAGCTCCGTCACCAAGGCCATCAGCGTGACGATCGCCTTGGCCTTGTTAGTCATTGTGGTTGGGTGCTTTCTGACCGAGCCGGTCGCGGCGTCCACCATGGCGCCACCGGCGAACACGGCCGCATCCCTGCCGCCGATGTCACTGGCAATGATGTTCGCAGTGGTGCCAGCGCTGCGGGCCGTGCTGACCGCGTACGACGGCTGGTATATGCCCATCTACATAGCAGAGGAAAGCACCAACCCGACGCGCACCTTGCCGCGCGCACTCATCGGCGGCACGCTGCTGGTCGTGGGCCTGTACCTGCTGATCAACGCCGCATTCCTGCACGTATTGCCGCTGCCGGTGCTGGCCGCGTCGCAACTGCCGGCGGCGGACGCGGCGCGCGCCGTGCTGCCGCGCGGTGGTGCCGAGCTGGTGACCGTCGTATCGTTGCTGACCGTATTGAGCATCACCACCAATAGCCTGCTGTCAGCGCCGCGCATCCTGTTCGCCATCGGTCGCGACGGACTGTTCAGCGCCAGCACGGCGCTCGTCAGCGAGAGCGGCACGCCACGAATCGCGCTGGCCGTGACCAGCATCGTCGTCGTGGTCCTGATCCTCAGCGGCACTTTTGAGCAGATCATCGCCCTCGGTGCGGTGCTGTTTCTCATCTACTACACCTCGGCGTTTTTGGCCGTGTTCGTGCTGCGGCTCAAATCACCGGACCTGCCGCGGCCGTACAAGGCTTTCGGTTATCCGTTCTCGACGGCGATCGTGTTGTTAGGTTCGGTCGCGTTTCTGATCCTGGCAGTGGCCGAAGATCCGCGCTCCGGACTGATCGCGGCAGCTTTCCTCGCCTGCTGCGCCCCCGCATATCTGTGGATGGCGCGCGCCCGCCGGCGCCGCC
>JANPDV010000120.1:0-3709 GCA_031431655.1 Gammaproteobacteria bacterium
CGCGAGTTGCGCGCCCGGTCGCCACGGCATAGCGCAGCACCCTGCTCACGTCCGCCCGGGTTCGGTGCGCCGTTTCGTGTCGGTCGGCGGCCTCGATCCGGCGCAGCGACGCCAGCACGCTGTCGGCCGTGATGCCGGCCACCGGCGCGGCGCCGAGAGTCGAGTACACCCATTTCGCCAGCCGGTCGCGGATGCGGCTCAGGGTGTCGGCGTGCAGCCGCTTCGCCTGTGCCGCGATCCATTCCTCGGCCACGGCCTTGAACGTGTCCGCCCGGGCGCCTTTCTCGGCGCGCCGCTTCGCCGCCGGGTCGATCCCTTCGGCCAGCTCGCGACGGATGTCGTCCCGCTTTTCCCGGGCGCGCTTGAGGGGTACTTCAGGGTAGGGACCGAGGGATAGAAGCCGCTCTTTTCCGTGCAGGGTGTACCGCAGTCGCCAGCCGCGGCGCAGGCTGCCGCCCCGCCCGGTTTCGACCAGCAGATACAGCCCGTTCCCGTCCCACAGTTTCCCGGTGGAACGTTTGGCGCGGATGGCGGCGTCGGACAGTGGCATCGGGGTAGGCTCCGGCCGCCCGGTGGAACTATCCCGGGCTGCTACCCCTGCATATGCTACGCTGCTATCGGATGCCTTGCGTAGTGGTCGGTCGGAAAGCCCTTGTAATCACAGCGTTTTTGGGCTTTCCGGTCTGTCCGCCTGATGCGGTAAGACGGGTTATTGGAGGCTAGGGTCGGAATCGAACCGGCGTAGACGGCTTTGCAGGCCGCTGCATGACCACTCTGCCACCTAGCCTGCTATGCAACTGGGCCTGCGAAGAGATTGGAGCGGGAAACGAGACTCGAACTCGCGACCCCGACCTTGGCAAGGTCGTGCTCTACCAACTGAGCTATTCCCGCACCGGACAGAGGCGCGAAAGTGTACGGGGGATGACAGGCAAGTCAAGGCAGGGAAGCCGTAATCGTGCACCAGACCCGGGCCGGCGAAACATCCGCGATGCCTTGCCTGATCAGGCGGCGCCGCGCATGTCCGGCCAGGCGGCGCGCAGATAGTCGACCATCGACAACATCGTCAGTCCTGCAGCGATCGCCGTCAGAACGAGCCCGAGCTGGTAGGCGGGAAGGAACCAGAGATCCACCCGGAAGAGCATCAGCGACAGGCCGACGATCTGCAGGATCGTCTTGTACTTGCCGAGTCGGGACACCGCGACCTTGCGCCGCTGGCCGATCTCCGCCATCCACTCGCGCAGCGCCGAAATGGCGATCTCGCGCCCGATGATCACCACGGCAATGAGCACCACGACGACGCGGGGGTCACGGCTCACGATCAGCACCAGCGCCACCGCCACGATGAGCTTGTCGGCCACCGGATCGAGAAACGCGCCCAGGCGCGAAGTCTGGCCCAGCTTGCGCGCGTAGTAGCCATCGAGTGAGTCGGTGATGCCGGCCGCGCCGAACAGCAGTCCCGCAGCCGGATCGGCCCATGGGTATGGCAGGTAGAAAAATGCGATGACCAGCGGAATCGCGAAGATCCGCATCCAGGTCAAGGTGTTGGGTAGGGTCCAGATCATGTTTCAGCCGCCGGGGTGCAGGTGATCATAGAGCGCCTGCGCCATGGCCGCGCCAATTCCGGGCACCTGTTCCAGATCGGGCACGCCGGCGCGCAGAATGCCCTGCAGCCCGCCGAAGTGCGTCAGCAAGGCGCGTCGCTTGGCCGGCCCGAGTCCGGGGACGGTCTCCAGTACCGATTCGTTGAATCGCCGCGCGCGGCGTTTGCGATGGCCCTTGATTGCGAAGCGGTGCGCTTCGTCGCGCAGTTGCTGGATCAGTCGCAGGGCCGGCGACGCAGGGCCCGGGATCCGCGGCGGGCTGCCATCGAGTCGATGCAGGCGCTCCTGCCCTGGCCTGCGATCAGGCCCCTTGGAGACACCGACGAGCCGGTCGATCGACAGCCCGGCAGCCACGGCAGCCTCTGCCACCGCGGCCAGCTGCGTCGGGCCACCATCGATCAGCAGCACATCGGGAGCGGGAACCTCGCCGCTGCGAATTCGCTCGGCCCTGCGCGTCAGCGCCTGGCGCAGCGCGCCGAAGTCGTCGCCCGGTGCCACCCCTTCGATGTTGAAGCGCCGGTACTCGCTCTTCGATGGACCGTCGGGGCCGAACACCACGCACGACGCCACGGTGCCCTCGCCCGCCGTGTGGCTGATGTCGAAACATTCCAGCCGCATGGGTGGCGCGGCCAATCCCAGCTCGGTCGCGAGCGCCTCGCGCAGGCTGCCGTAGTCCAGCGCCTTGGCGCGCTCCTGGCGCAGTGTCTGGCCGGCGTTGTCGCGCACCAGTGCGGCCCACTGCACGCCGAGCCCGCGCTGCGGCGTTCGTACCACGACCGTGCGGCCGAGAATCTCGGAGAGCGCCGCGGAGAGCGCCGCCGCATCCGGCAGTTCGCGATCCGTCAGGATCTCCGGCGCAGGTTCGTGCCGCGCGTAGTACTGGACAATGAACGCCGACAGGGCCTCCTCGGGTTCGCTGAGGATGGCGCGCGGCACGAAGCCGAAAGTACCGAGGCTGCGGCCACCGCGCACCAGCATCACGCTGACCGCATAGCCCGCGTCGTCGGCCGCCAGCGCGAACACATCGACCTCGCGCTCGCCGGCGCCGGCGACGATCTGCTGTGACTGCACCTGCTTCAGCGACGCAAGCTGGTCGCGCAGCGCGGCGGCGCGCTCGAAATCGAGTGCCCCTGCGGCGGTTTCCATCTCCGCCACGAGCCGCGAGTTGACCTCGGTGTCGCGACCTTCGAGCACCTGGATCGCGGCATCCACGTCGCGCGCATAGTCCTCGCGCGAGATCAGGCCAACGCAGGGCGCGGAGCAGCGGCCGATCTGGTGCTGCAGGCAGGGCCGCGTGCGGTTCGCGAAATAGGTGTCGCGGCAATTGCGCACCTTGAACGTCTTCTGCAGGAAATGCAGTGTCTCGTAGACACCACCTGCATTAGGGAACGGGCCGAAATAGCGGCCGGGCAGCGTGCGCGCGCCGCGATAGGTCGTCAGCCGCGGGTAGTCGTGCTGCTTCGAGTGCCAGATCCACGGGAAACTCTTGTCGTCCCGCATCACCACGTTGTAGCGCGGCCGGTGCTCCTTGATCAGGTGGTACTCGAGCAGCAGCGCCTCGGTCTCGGAGCGGGTGACGGTCACCTCCATCCGCGCAATCTGCGCGACCAGCACCCGCACCTTCGGCTGCACGTTGCCCGGATTGAAATAGCTCGCCACGCGGTCGCGCAGGCTGGCCGCCTTGCCGACGTAGAGGATCTCATCCGTCGCCGAATACATCCGGTAAACACCCGGGCGCCGCGGCAGATTCGCGACGAACGTCCTGGGGTCGAACGCGGCCGTCGCGGTAATCGCGGTCATGGGCTCAGCCAGCGTCACGCGCCAGGCTCAACGCACGCGCCACCACCGTCTCGAACATCGCTGCGCTGAGCCTGCGGGTCTGGGTGTTGTAGCGGCTGCAGTGATAGGAATCGATCAGCCAGCGCCCACTGTCGAGCGCGTGCTCGGCGCCGTGACCAAACGTCGTCGTGCTGCGCTTCAGCCCGAGCGCGAGCAGGGTCGCCTCGTGCGCGACGCGTCCCAGCGCAAGCACCGCACGGACGCTCGACAGCTGCTGCAGTTCGGCCGCGAGGTAGCGATTGCAGCTGCGGATCTCCCCGGGCGTTGGC
>JANPDV010000121.1:0-5599 GCA_031431655.1 Gammaproteobacteria bacterium
CGAATGATCGCGGCCGGTGTCTGTGTCGTGGCGCCGCCCACGAGGGTGGTGGTCCCCGGCCGGCCGGAGATCCACGAGATGATGGCACGCGATCCCGACGGCATGGTGATCAACCTCACGCAGCGCGGGGCGCTGCGATGAGCGTGGCGCCGCGCTTTCTCGCGGTGGCCCTGGCCCTCGGCGCGCTGTACGCGCAGCCGGGGCGGGCGCAGGACCGGGCCAGGACAGGACAAGAATGATGCGATGATGGGCGGCAATGCAGGCTACGGACAGAACAGAATGACTGTTGATGCCATGACGGCTTCGAGCGCGGCGGCCGGGGTCGATGACCTGTTGCGTGGTTTGCTCGCGATCATCGCGGTGCTCTTCGTTTTCGGGTGCATTGCGGCGCTCGGGTGGTGGCGGCAGGCGCGGGCGCGACGCGCGGCCGAGGTCGCGCTCGGCGAGAACGTCACGACGTTGTCGGTGACGCAGGAGCGGCTGTCGGCACTCGGTCTGCAGCACACGGCGCTCACCACGGAGTTGACGCAGGCAGACCTGGAGCGCAATGCGCTGCGCACGCAGCGTGCGAGCCTTTCGACGCAGCTCGAGTTGCTGGAGCGCGCCAAGGCCGACGGGCTCGCGGAGCGCAAGACGCTCGAGAGCCTGCTCGCCGAACGCCAGGACGCCTCGATTCGGCTGGACTCAGACCTGCGGCTCACGACCGAGCGGCTGGGGATCGCGCAGACACAGGAGAGTGCGCGGGCGGCGTCGCTCGAGCGCGCGGAGGCGGCGCTCGTCGCCGCGCGCGAGCGGATCGGGCAACTCGACGTGTCCGCGGCGACGCTCACCCAGGAACGCGATGCCCTGCTGCAGCGACTCGACGTGCAGCAGCGCTGGGTAGGCGAGCAAACCGCGCATTTCCGGGACCAGGTACTCGCCGCGGCGGCGCGGCTGATGGAAGAGCGCGGCACGGCGTTCACGGAACTGAACAAGCAGCAGGTTGAGACGGTGGTCGCGCCGTTCAAGGCGCAGCTCGAGGCGTTCCGGCAGCGCGTCGATCACATCTATGCGGAGGACGGTCGCGAGCGCGGCCAGCTCGCGCAGCAGATCGTGCAGCTGACGGACCTGAACCGACAGGTGTCGGTGCAGGCGGATAGGCTGGTCAACGCGCTGACGGTGCAGTCGAAGGCGGCGGGCAACTGGGGCGAGACGATCCTCGCCAGGATCCTTGAGGATTCCGGCCTGCGGATCGGCCACGAGTACGCGTTGCAGGTGTCGATCAAGGGTCGCGGCGGTGAGACATTTCAGCCGGATGCGGTGATCTACCTGCCCGAGGACCGGCAGCTCGTCGTGGACTCGAAAGTGTCGCTCAAGGCGTGGACCGAGTATTGCGCGGTCGACGATCGGGACGAAGAGGGCCGCGAGGGCGCGCTCGCCGCGCATCTGGTGTCGATTCGCGCACATCTCAGGGGGCTGTCGGGCAAGGATTACGCCGCGTCGCCGGACCTGAAGACCGTGGACTTCGTGATCATGTTCGTACCGGTCGAGGCGGCACTGCTGAAGGCGCTGGAGACGGATCCGCAGCTGTATTCAGAGGCGTATCGCGCCAAGATCATCCTGGTCAGTCCGAGCACGCTGATGGCCGTGGTCAAGCTCACCGAAGGCCTGTGGGTGCTGCAGAAGCGCAAGGAGTCCGCGGACGAGGTGTTCGAGCTCGGGCGCAAGCTGTACGAGAAGCTGACGAACTTCGCGCAGACTTTCGTCGATGTCGGTGCGGCCATCGAGGATTCGCAGCGCGCGTATGAGAAGGCGCGGGGGCAGCTGGCGACTGGCAAGGGGAATGCGATCGGGCTCGCCGAGAAGGTGAAGGAGCTGGGGGTTACTCCGGCGGCTGGAAAGGCGATGCCGCCGTCCCTGCTGGCGCCGGATGGTGAGCAGGGAGGGTTGGAGACGACGCAGCTCGAGTGACAGACCAAATGAAGCCTCCCTTGCGTCGTGCATGCGTAACGTGAAGCAATGCCGATTCGACGCGTCACGTCGCGCTCCACGCTGGCTCGGCCTCTTGGTTTTGGTCGGCACACTGGTCGCCGTGCCCGCCGTGCCCGCCGTGCCGGCCGAGCCCGCGTCGCCGCCGAGTGCATGGCACCCTCTCGTGCCGCCCACTCGCGCGGGTTATCTGACTCCTTCCGGCGCGATCGCCATTGTCGGCTACAACGACATGACCGAGATGCTCACGGCGCTCACCACGCGCTTTGCGACCGAACATCCCGGTTTCGTGTTTGCGCTCGACCTGAAAGGCACCCGTACCGCGCCGCCCGCCCTCGCCGCCGGAAAGTCCGCGCTGGCGCCGATGGGGGCAGAGTTTTCTCCTCGCGAACGCGCGGACTACCGCGCCGCTACCGGTGGCGAACCGCTAATGATTCGCGTGGCCCACGCTTCGCTTGACCCACGGGCCTTGAGCGGACCACTCGCAGTTTTCGTTCATCGCAGCAACCCGCTCGCGTCGCTCACCCTCGACGAGCTCGCGGCGATCTATTCTGGGGCCGATCAATCTCGCGGGCTGCGACCGACCGGCCTGGGACCCGAGACCGCACTGGGATTGTATTTCCGTCAACGAGTGCTTGGGACTGATGAGTTTTCCGCTCAATTTATTGGCCTTCTCCAGTCAGCCGAAGTTGTCAAGCGAGTGGGGAAGGACGAGCGCGCCATCGGCTTCGCTGCCGCGATGCGGGCCACGCCTGACGTGAAGATCCTCGGGCTCGCTACACGTGCCGGCGAGCTCCCTGCCGCGCTCACGGCCGAAAATCTCACCGCCGGCCGCTACCCGCTCGACCGACACCTCCTGATTTGCGCCCGTCAGCCGCTCGAGCCCTGGGTGCGCGAGTTTCTGGTCTTCGTCATCTCCGCCGCGGGGCAGCAAATCGTTGCCAGTGGAACGTTGGGCTATCAGCCGCTGAATGTGTCCGAAATTGCGACCGAGCTTGGGAAAATTCGCAGTGCGCCCTGAAGCATTGTTCAGTCAAATTGCAGACAGGCATGGCAGGGATCGCCGCACGCAGGCGTTCAGCGCATCGTGACGGCGCCTGCCGGCGGCGCCACGCTCGCCCCGTCCTCCGTCGTCACGATCGTGCCCGGCTGCGCCGCATTCGTCGCGAGCGCCACCAGGTACTCCACCGTTGGCACGTGGCAGTAGCTCTGCCCCTGCAGGAACTTCGGCAGCAGCATCGTGATCCAGCGGTCGTAGTCCTGGTAAAGGCCGATGGACTTCAGGTGTATGCGCCCGTCGGCCGCGCGCTCGCTCAGTGCATAGGAGGCGAGGAACGAGCGCCCGGCAACATACGGCTTGTCGTCGTCCACGACAAAGCCCGCCGCCTTGTCGGCCGCCGCTGAACGGTCCGTGCTGCGCAGCATTGCCACCGCCTGGGCCTGCAGTGCGCGCGTCATGTCCGGGCAGCTGCGCTGTGTGCCGGCTGCCTGCTCGCCATACTCGGCGCGCAGGTGCGCCGACGTCTTCATCTTGCAGGACACGCGGACCGGCAGCGCGCCCGCGTAGCTCACGACCTGGAAGATCTCGAACGGACGGATCGACGGCTTGGAGTGCCGGAACTCGGCCATGTCATCGAACACGCGGTTGGCACCGGTCAGCACCGTGCCCGCCATGCGCCGCTGCATCGCGACGCAGAATTCCGCCGAGGTCGCCGCCGGCAGCGGCGCGTCGCCCGCTGCAGTCCCCGTCGCAGCCGCCGCCGCTATTGCGCCACCCGCATCCGCCACGACCGGCGCATCCAGCCACGCCCGCATGTCGCGACCCAGGCGCGCGCCATCCTCCTGCAATGCCATGTGCCCGAGCCCCGGATAGGCGATGAACTTCAGCGCCGGCGTGCCCGCGAGCAGCTCCCGGAACGTGAACGACTGACTGAAAGCCGCGGTCGTGTTGAGCTCGCCCCACAACAGCAGCACCGGCACGCGCAGCGAGCGGATCAGCCCCTCGATGTCTCCGGCCTTGTACTGCGACAGCCGGTCGAGCTGCGCCTCGCGCTGCCCCTCGCGCAGCCACAGGTCATACCAGCGGTCCACCAGCGACTCCGGCAGCTTCGCCGGATCGCCAAAGCCGCTGCTCAGCATGAAACGGGGCAGGGCACGCGGCAGGATGTACTTCAGCACATATCCGGCCTTCGGGACTCCGCCGCGCGCGCGCCGTTCCTTGCCTTCCAGCGAGCCTGGGCTCAGCAGCACCAGGCGCTCCACGCGCTCCGGGTGTCGGGCCGTGTAGTGGATGGCGATCGTGCCGCCGAGCGACGTACCCGCGATCGTGAGTTTCTGCAGCCCCAGCGCGTCGATGAAACCCTCGGTGAGCTGCAGCGTGCGCGCCAGCGTGTAGTCGCCCGTCGGGTCCGGCCCCGTGAGCCCGTGGCTCGTCATGTCGAAGCGCACCACGCGGTACCGGTCCGACAGCGTCGCCACCCACGGCTCCCAGTCGAGCAGGTTCGAGAAGTTCGCATGCAGCAGCAGCACGACTGGCCCAGAGCCCTCGTCGCGGTAGTGCATCCGCACGCCATTGACCGTAATGAACTTGGATGGCGGCCCCCCATAGCGCGCTTCAAGCTCAGCCGCCGGGTTGTCGCGCTGGGTCACGAGCGCGTAGCCGACCCAGAGCACGCCGAGCACGACCAGCAGGCCGAGGCCGCGCAGGATGAAGCGGCCGATTCTCATGGAAGCGCCTCGCGGCGCGGCGCGGCCGGTGCGAGCGGCGCCTCGATCAGGCGGTGGTCATGCGCCCTGCTGGCGTCCCGGGCGCGCCGAACGGCGGTGTGGCGATCCATGGTGGCCAACTTTAGCCGCAGAGCACCGCGTCGGACCAAGGTCGGTTGGCCCGCTGACCGAACCGCTCGCCCCGAGCGCCGTCGCCTGCTACTTCTTCGGCGGAACGTGCAACTCGACCATGTTGCTCACCATCGCCCCCTTCATCAGCGGCTTGAGCTTGCCCGGAATCGGCTGGTACCCCTCCGACTTCAGGAACGCGTCGACGTCCGCTGCGCTCGCCCACAGGCTCACCGAGCCCGTCTCCAGCGTCTTCGGGTCCATGTAGTACTTCACCCACTGCAAGCCCTTGGCGGTGGCATACAGCCCGTTGATCTCGTCGTCGACGAGCTTCATCGCTGCCTGCTGTGCGTCTGCGCTCGCCGCGGTGAAGCGGACGATGCGCAGCGTCTTGCCGTCGGCGACCGCCGGCGGCGAATCCGAGTTCCACGTGTCGCGGATGATCTTCCACGCGCCGTCACGACGCGCGAGCACCGTCGTGAACTTGCCGGTGTCGACGACCGACCCATCCTTCGCGGTCACCGAGTACTTGCCCGTCTCCCAGGCGAGGTCCCCCGACACCCCGACGTCCGACGCCGGGTCGGGTGTGTTCCCCAGCCCCGCCGCCTGCATGGACGCGACGTCCTGCGTGTAGAACGCGCGGATCGCCTCGATACCGCGCGCCGACGGCGCACCCGGCGCATTGACCACCGCATCATCCGCATAGTTCGCCGCAACTCCCGCGGCGTCCCCAGCGGCATAGGCCTTGAACCACGCGGCATTGACCGCCCGAACCGCCGCTTCCTCAGCTGCGGGA
>JANPDV010000122.1:0-14562 GCA_031431655.1 Gammaproteobacteria bacterium
TTCACGGCCTTTGCGCAGATCACCCGCGCCCTGCCCAACCTGCTGACTATCCTGGCGTGGGAGGGAGCCGATCACCTGGCGCCGGTAGTCGAGAACGACCGGATTCGTACCGAGTTCACGGTGACCGACGTCAGGGCGCTCTCTGGCACCATGACTGGCAGCGTGGCCGGCAGCCCGCCATGCCTGCTGCGGATCGCCGCGCAGAGCTACGCCGCGCGCGGCGAGCCCGAGCAGGAGAGCCACGTGCTTGATTGGACGTTCTGGGCGCTCGCCGTCTGAGCGCTCAGCCGATCGCCGCGACCACCTGGATTTCCACCAGATACTCGGGGGCCGCGAGCTTCGCCTCGACGGTCGCACGGGCGGGCTTGCCGTCGGCCGCGACCCAGGTGTCCCAGATCGAGTTCATCGCAGCGAAATAGCTGATGTCGGCGAGGTAGATCGTCGCCGACACCAGTTGCGACTTGCTGCTGCCGGCCTTCGCCAGCAGCGCATCGATCTGCTGCAGCACCTGCTGGGTCTGGCCGCGCACATCCTGCTTGGGGTCGTCGGCGACCTGGCCGGCCTGGAATGCCAGCGACCCCGCCACAACGCATTGCGACATCCGCTTGCCCGTTTCGATTCGTCGTACTTCCATCTCTGCCTCTCAATTCAGTCTGCTTGGAAAACCGCCGCGGCTCAGCGCGCCTGGGCGATCAGTTCGCGTGCGATGACCTTCAGCGCGAGTGTCTCTTCCGCGCCTTCGAATATCGACAGCACCCGTGCGTCGACGAAGTAGCGACTTGCGTCCGTCTCCTCCGCATAGCCCATGCCGCCATGCATCTGCATCGCGTCGCGCGTCACCCACTCGGCGGCGCGGCAGGCGAACAGCTTGACGAGGCTCGCCTCCATGTCGCCACCGCCGGCATCCATTCGCCGTGCCACCGCATATGAGAGCTGGCGCGACGCCGTGAGCCAGGCCGCCATCCGCGCGATCCGTGCCTGCATCAGCGGATAGGCGCCGATCGGCTGACCGAACACCCTGCGCATGCGCGCATAGCGCACCGCGGCGTCGAATGCCGCCTGCATCACGCCATTGGCGCGGGCCGAGGTCTGGACGCGCCCGCCCGACATGCCGGTCATCGTCAGGTAGAACCCACGCCCTTCGCCGGCGGCACCGCCGACCAGTGCATCGTCGGGCACGACGAAGTCCTCATAGAACACGTCGAAGGAGTGCATGCCGCGATAGCCGATCGTGGGAATCGCGCGGGCGGTCATGCGCCCGCCCAAGGGCGAGGCGTAAGCGAACTCGTGTCCCGCAAAACGGGGCTTCTGCACCAGGAACATCGACAGGCCGCGGTGGCCCAGCGCGACGTCGGCGTGAGTGCGGGCGATCACGACGATGACGTCCGCGCGACCCGCGAACGTACACCAGGTCTTCGCGCCCGAAAGAGCCCAGCCGCCCTCGACGCGCCGCGCGCGCAGCTTGAGACTGGCCACATCCGAGCCGAAATCAGGCTCGGTGATCGAGATCGCAACCAGTTTCTCGCCCGATGCCAGCAGCGGCAGCCAGTAGTCCTTCTGCGCCTCCGTACCGCCCGAAAGCACTGCACGCGCCATGATCTCCGGCCGTGTAATGAGGCTGCCGGCGGCACCGAGCGACGCGGCCGCCAGCGCCTCGGTCACCACCAGCATCGCCAGCGTGTCGGGCTGCTCATCCGGCTGCAGCCCTCCGTAGCGCTGCGGAATCGACACGCCGAAGACACCCAGCTCGCTGGCCTGGCTCACGATGTCTTCGGGGATATCGGTGTCACCCCGGTGGATCGCTTGCGCCCGCGGCGCCACGACCGCGGCGCCAAACTGCGCGAACGACTCGCGCATCAGTTCCTTGTCGTGCTCGAGCTGGCTGGGCGGCAGCCGGCCATCGCGCGCCACCAGCTCCGCACCGATGTCGGCGAGGCGGGCGCTGTCCATCGCCGCGGCCAGTGCGGGATGCGCGGCTGGCTGTGCCGCAGCGAGCCGGGCTGGATCCAGCCCCAGCTCAGCACTGCGCGCGTAGAGACGACCGACGACGGTGGCGACCACCTCGAGCGAGAATGTCTCGGCCAGCGACATCGCGATGGCGTCCGATGCTTGCGCAACGCGGGCGTAGTCGAGCACGGCGCGCGCGGCAGCGAGCTCCGCTGCGCTCAGTGCCAGGTCGTAGCTCGCCACCTGCCGCCGATCCAGCTGCGCGGAATCGAGCCGCACTGGCCGGTTGGCGCCGCTGCGTTCATCGCCGCCGCCGTCTGCCTCGGCGCGGCGGGTCAGTCGCTGCAACCGCAGAAAGCCGGCGTCGAGCAGCTGCTGGGCGCGCTCGACCGCGTGGACGACGTCATTCACTCGCGTGCGACCTCGCGCGACACGTCCTCGGCCGAAACCTCGGACGAAGCCGCGCTGCGCAGCGCATCCTGCTCCTGCTGCAGAACGCGCAGCAGCCTCGCGATGTAGTCCACCTGCCACTGGCCCCGCTCCGCGGCGGCGGCCCCATCCGGCCGGAAGGACTCGATCTCCGCCTGCGACAGCGTGCGCTTCTGCGCCAGCAAACGCTCCACGGTGTCCAGACGCTCGCGCGTCACTGCAAGCTCGCCCGCCATCGCCCACACGATTGCGAGCAGGCGGTCGACATCGCGGTTCTCGAAGAAATAGGGCCGCTTGCCGGCCGACGCGGCGTTTACCAGCCGCAGCAATTCGGTGGGTTCCATCGTGGGACCTTCAGGTGGCGCGCACTGGCGACGGCCGCTCGGAGCCCACGGCATACCACTTGCCGCCGCGGCCGTAGTCCTCGACCTCCCGGGCGACCTTTGGCATCTCTTCCTCGACCCGCGCGTGGATCTCGGTCTCGAACACGGTGTCGCCGACGAAGCCCAGCTGCCGTATCAGCGTCGGCAGGTGCGTGTCATGCAGCGTCGTCCAGAACGGTTCGTTGTTGTGGTAGCAGTCCCAGTCGCGCAGGAACTTCTCGAACTCATCCATGCCACGATACGGCGGCTGTTCGAGATGGATATGCAGCCCGCCCGGCGCGAGCAGCCGATCCACCTCGCGCAGGATCCGGCGCAGCGCGGTGTACGACGTTTCGTGCAGGAACATCGTGGTGTAGATGAAATCGAAGCTGCGATCGGGATATGGCAGCGCTTCGGCACTCGCCTGCCGGAATGTCAGGTTGCTCACGCCCATGCCGCGGGCCCGCGCGTGCCCGTACCGCAGCATCGGCGCGGAGATGTCGACGGCCACCACCTGGGCCGCCGGATAGGCGCGCGCCAGCGGCACAGAGTTGTGGCCAAGGCCGCAGCCCAGATCGAGGATACGCGCGGGCTGCCAACCGGGTCGACGCTGCTTCAACCAGTAGGCTGTGCCACCGCCGGCCCCATCGAGGAAGCGGCCGAACAGCCCCGTCGTGGTCGCGAACATGCCAGCGTCGTAGTTGGCCGCGGCCGACACGTCATCGTCCATCAGCTCGGCGAAATAGCTGCCGGGCATGCAGTGGTTGTCCACGGCCGACTGGTAGCGCGGCACAAACACCGAGGGATCCAGCTGCAGCGTCGGGGCGCCCTGGTTCAACGCGCGGGCCCGATCGCGCAGCGCCTCGGCCTGTCGCAGCACGACCGCGCGGCCGGCTTGCTGGCGCATCTCCATGCCCGAACGGCGCAGCGCGCTCCACATCTGGTAATACGGGTCGCCGCGCATCGCCGCCCGGATCTCGAAGCGATCGGCCGGTGCGCTGCCGTGCTCACGCTGCCAGGCGGCACGCGCACGCTGCTCGAAGGCCAGGGCATTGCCACCGACGATCGAGCCCGACATCACCTTGTTGAAGTTCGCGAGGAAATTGAAGCGCGCGATCTCGTCATGACGGAATTCGGGCGACATGGCATGGCGACCGACGTCCGAAAACGGCGGCGCAGCAGCCTGACCGGCGGGCGCGGAACTCATGGCTGCATTGTCGGGATCAGGCCATACAAGGCAAGCCAGCATCGTGGCTGGCTGGACAACGAACCCAAAGACTCCGCTAGGTGGTCGAGAACCCGGCGCGCGCAGCCATGCCGCAGGCGACCACCGGGCCGGATGATAGCATGGCGCCCGCTTCGGGCCCGCCGTGGCCGCCAATCGCTCTCCCAATGGTTACCGCTGAATCCTCGCCGCTGACTGCCCGGCTGGTCCACCACGTCGTCTCCACCCGCGACGCCGACCTGCCTCCTGCCGCCGTCTCGGCTGCCAAGACCTTCATTCTCGACTCGCTGGGCGTCGCGTTATCGGGCACGCGGGTGCCGCTGGTACGCGTGCTGGCCGACGTCGCCGAGGACTGGGGCCGCGGCGAGCAGTGCCGGGTCTGGGGCACTGGCGAGCGCGTGCCGGCGCCGAGCGCGGCGTTCCTCAACGGCTATCAGATCCACAACCAGGAGTGGGACTGCGTCCACGAACCCGCCGTCGTGCATCCGATGGCGGTCGTGTTGTCCACGCTGGTCGCCTGGGCCGAGGCGCGCGGTGGCGTGGATGGTCGCACACTGATCCGCGGCTGCACGCTCGCGGTCGACGTGGCCACCACCATCGGTTCCTGCGCACGCAACAAGCTGCGCTTCTTCCGGCCCGCGATGTGCGGCGCGCTGGGAGCCACCGCCGGCATCGCCGCGATGCGCGGCCTGGACGAGGCGACCACCCGCAGCGCGCTCGGGCTCGCCTACAGCCAGATCTCGGGCACCATGCAGGCGCACGTCGAAGGCTCGCCGATGCTGCCGATCCAGATCGGCTTCAACACGCGCGCCGCGCTCGCCGCGGTGGCGATGGCCGAACGCGGCATCCAGGGACCCCGGCACTTCCTCGAAGGGCCTTTCGGCTATTTCACGCTGATCGACCACGAGTGGGATCCCGCACCGTTCGCCGGGCTGGGGTGCGACTGGCGCATCGCGGAGCTGTCGCACAAGCCTTTTCCGAGCGGCCGGGCCACGCACGGCGGCGTCGATGGCGCGCTCAGCCTGCGCGCACAGCATGCGTTTGCCAACGAGCAGATTGCCGCGCTGCGCCTGGTGGCACCGCCGCTGGTCATCCAGCTGGTCGACCGTGCGCCCTCGCCGGAAATGGCGCCATCCTACGCGCGGTTGTGTGCACCCTACGTCGTGGCCACGGCACTGCTGCGCGGCACGGTCGACGTTGCGGACTTCGAACCGGCTGCCATCGTGGAGCCGGCGCGTCATGCCCTCGCGGCCCGCATCAGCGTCCACCGCGATGCAAACCCCTCGCTCAACGCACTGTCGCCGCAACGCGTCGAGGTTGACCTGACCGACGGCCGCTGCCTCGCGCTGGATCTGCCCGCCGTGCTGGGAGCGCCCGGCCGGCCGCTGGGCCGCGATCGGCACCTGGCCAAGTTTCAGCGTGCGGCCACGTCGGGGCTGGTGCCGATGGCGCAGTCGCGCGTGCAGCGCCTGATCGAGATCGTCGATGACCTGGAACGGTTGCCCGACGTGCGTCAGCTCGTCGATGCGCTGTGCTTCGCCCCATGAGCTACCCACACTACTTCGAGTCTTTCGACTACGCGCAGATGCTGCGCGACTTCCCGATCGGCACGGACTTCACCGCCGGCTTCGCCACGCTGTCGCGCGACGAGATCCGCGCGCGCCAGAATGCACTGTTCGTGCGCTGCGTGGCGCGCGCCTGGGAAATCCCGTTCTACCAGCGCCTCTGGCGCAAGGCCGGCGCGCAGCCGGGCGATGTGCGCAGTCTCGACGACCTCGCCCGCCTGCCTGTGTTCGGCAAGTCCGACCTGATGCAGAGCCTCGCCGAGCACCCGCCTTACGGCGACTACCACGGCTGGGATCGCTGGGCACCCGAGCAGCGACCGGTCACGGTCGTGCACACCACGAGCGGCACCACCGGCCGGCCCCAGGTGGTGCTGTTCAGTCCGAAATCGCGCGAGGTGCAGGCGCTGCTGGTGGCGCGAGTCTGGCGGATGCAGGGTCTGCGACCGGGCGACGTGATCCACTCGGTCTACGGCCACGGCATGATCAATGGTGGGCACTTCGTACGCGAGGCGGCGCTGCACTACACGAACTGCCTGTTCCTGTCGGCCGGGACCGGCAAGGAGACGCGCTCCGTCACCCAGATCGAACTGATGCGCGACATGCGCGTCACCGTGATCGTCGGCTTCGTCGACTACATCCGCCAGCTTGCCGAGACGGCGCGCGAGATGGGCCTCGAACCCGGCCGTGACCTCCCCATCCGCGCAATTCTGGGTCACGTGGGGCGTGAGTCCCGCGCGGCGCTGTCCCGCGCCTGGGGCGGCGCGCAGATCTGCGACTGGTACGGCGTTGCCGACACCGGCCCGATTGCCGCCGAAGGCCCGGACCAGGACGGCATGTACGTCATGGAGGACGCGCAGTACCTGGAGATCATCGACGAAGCCACCGGCAACGCCGCGATCGGTGAGACGCCGGGCGACATGGTGGTGACATCGCTGTATCGCGATGACGTCTATCCGCTGATCCGCTTCAACACGCACGACCTGTCCGCGTGGAAGAGCGGCGAGTCCGCGCTGGGATTCAATCTCAAGCGCGTGGTGGGGGTTCTGGGCCGCAGCGACAACATGGTCAAGCTGCGTGGCATCAACGTCTATCCGATGGCGCTGGCGCAGATCCTCAACGAACGGCCTGAGTTCGCCGGCGAGTACATCTGTCGCGCCTGGCGGAACCCGGCCAGCGGCCGCGACGAAATGACGGTGATTCTCGAAACCCGCGCGGGCCACGAGCGTTCGCCGGAGCTGCAACGCGCGTTTTCGGAACTGCTGACCCGACGCGTGACGGTCGAACTGCATGCGGAGCTGGTGCCGCCGGGCGGTACCGCAGCGCTGACGGAGCTCGAGGTGCGCCAGAAGCCCAAACGCCTGATCGACGAACGCCCGTGACGCCGTCCCTGCTCAGCGCCGCCCGATCGCTGCAGAATGGCGCACTGAGCAGCGCCGCGTTGACGGAGAGCTGTCTCAGCGCGATCGCGCGTGAGAATGGCCGCCTGAAGGCGTTCACCTTTGTCGATGCGGCCGGCGCGCGCTACGCCGCCGCGGCGGCCGACGCGCGGCGGGCGCAAGGCGCCTCACTGGGCCCGTTGGACGGCATCCCGGTCGCCGTCAAGTCGAACATCGCAGTTACAAACTGGCCGCACACCGCCGGCCTGAAGTTCCGCCGCGACGTGTTCGCATCCGAGGACGCTTTCGCCGTTGCAAGACTGCGTGCGGCAGGCGCGGTGCTGCTGGGTGCCACCAACATGGACGAAGGCGCCCTGGGCGCATCCGGTATCAACCCCTGGTACGGCAATACGCAGAACCCGTGGCGCGACGGCTATTCGCCCGGCGGCTCCAGCAGCGGCTCGGCCTGTGCCGTTGCCGCCGGCCTGTGCATCTATGCGCTCGGCACCGACACCATCGGATCGCTGCGCATCCCGGCCTCTTTCTGCGGCTGCGTCGGGCTCAAGCCCTCGTCGGGCTGGGTGAGCCTGGGCGGCGTGGTGCCAGTGAACCCACGGTTTGATCATGTCGGGCCGCTGGTGCGGGATCCCGGCGACCTGCGGCCGGTGATGCAGGTGCTGGCCGGCTGGGATCCGCATAGTCCCACCTCGTTCCCGGTTGAGCCTCGACCGGCCCGCCCTGCCGAGCTGGTGCGCAACATCGGCTTCGGCGTCGGCATCGAACGCGATGCCATCGACGCCGATGTCATCAAAGCCTACAACAAGGGGATTGCCGCATTCCGGGCGATGGGCGCGCAGCTGGTGCCGATCGACCTGCGGCACTGGGACCTGACGCGCGTGCGCCGCGCGATCCTGGCCCTCTGCGAGGCCGAAATGTGGCGATCGCACCGCGAGCAGATGACCGCGAGTCCATCCGACTACTCCGATTCGCTACGCGCGTTCATCCGTTTCGGTGCACGACTGACCCCCGAGGACCTGATGCGGGCCGAGGCGCGACTGACGGGCTTCCGCACGGAATGGCTGGCACAGACGGCACCATTCGACGCGGTGATCCTGCCGACAGCCGCGTGTGCGGCGTTTCCCTTCGGCGAGCGACACCCGGACAACACGGCGGAGTTCACCGCAATCGCGACTGCGGCCGGACTGCCGGCCCTGTCGGTGCCGCTGCCCGTCGCGGGCGACGCACTGCCGGTCGGCCTGCAGATGATCGGCCAGGCCGGCGGGGACCTGGACCTGATCGCCCTGGCGACGCGCTACGTCGCTGCCGCCGGCACGGCGGCAGCGTAGGCCGCCGCGATGTCGCAACGCCGCGCGATCCAGATGCCGCGCGTCGACGCAGCGTAGCGCAGGAAGTTTTCATAGGCGCCGATGCGCCCCGGGCGCCCGATGATGCGCAGGTGCACGCCGAGCGACATCATGCGCGGGCGCGTGGCACTTTCCGTCACCAGCCAGTCCAGCGTGTCCTTGGCATACTGCAGCCAGGCCTGCGGGCTCAGCGACGGATGGCTCCAGATCTTCATATCGTTGGAATCCAGGGCATACGGCAGCACCACCATCGCCGGCGTCACACTGCGGTCCCAGAACGGCTCATCGCGGCTGAAATCGTCCATGTGGTACCGGAAGCCGCATTCGGCGAGCAACCGGCGCGTGTTCTCTGTGTGCAGGTAGCGGGACAGCCAGCCCACGGGCCGAGTGCCCGTGCTGCGCTCGATGCTCTCTGCCGCCTTGCGGATGAAGTCGCGCTCGGCGTCCTCGGTCATGCCCATCTGGTGTGCCCAGCGATAGCCGTGGGCGCATGCCTCGTGACGGCCGGCCACCAGCGCCTGCGCCACCTGCGGTGCGCGCTCCAGCGCCACGGCCGCAGCCGTGAACGTCGCCGGCAGCCCGTACTTCGCCAGCAGCGCCAGCACGCGCGGCGCGCCTTCGTTGATGCCGTAGGCGTAGTTCGATTCGTTGCCGAAGTTACGCACCGGCTTCTTCAGCACGATGCCGAGCTCGTCGACGGGGTCGGGGCCGCGGTCGCCGTCGAGCACGTTGAACTCCGCGCCCTCCTCGACATTGACCACCAGCGACAGCGCCAGGCCCGCGCCGCCCGGCCAGCGCCAGGCAGCGCCCGCCGTACCGGTCGTCATCAGTGGTACTCCTCGCCACCCGAGACGTTCATCGCCTCGCCGGTGATGTAGGCCGCCTGTTCCGAGGCCAGGAAGGCGCAGGCCTTGGCTGTATCTTCCTGCAGCCCGGGTCGTCCCAGCGGGATCCGCGACTTCATGTCCGCGAGGTACTTCTCCTCACTGCGGCCGGTGGCCTTGCTGAAATACTTGTTCTGCCAGTCACCGAGCCCCGTCGTCACGTGGTTCGGACAAATGGTGTTGACCGTGATGCCGTGCGCGCCCAGCTCGATCGCGGCCGTGCGCGTGATGCCCACCACGCCGTGCTTGGACGAGGTGTAGGCCGCGGCGAACGGAAAGCCGGACTTCGACGCCTGGCTGCCGATGTTGATGATGCGGCCGCCGTGGGCCTGCTTGATCATCTGGATGGCAGCATGCTTGATGCCCAGGAACACCCCGCGCAGGTTGACGTTCAGCACCGCATCCCAGCGCGCCACGTCGGTGTCGACGATCGGCTGCATCAGGTAGCCGATGCCGGCGTTGTTGACCATGATGTCGAGCCGGCCGAACTGCGCCACTGCCCGGTCGACCAGCGCCTTGACCTGCGACTCCTCCAGCACGTCGCAGGTCACGCCGATGGCCTCGCCCCCCGAGGCGCGAATGCTCGCGACGATCGCGTCCATCTCGCTGCTGGACCCGATGGCGCTCGACGGCATCTCCGCGCCGCGCGCGGCGCCAATGTCGCTGACAACCACCTTGCAGCCCTCGGCGGCAAGCCTGCGCGCCATCGCCTCGCCCAGCCCCTTGGGACGGCCCGAGCCCGTGACGATGGCCACTTTTCCGGCCAGATCGGCGTAGACACCCATGCACAACTCCCTGTCGGCATTGATAAGGGCGCTGATAACATCAGGTCTGCCGCGAAGGTGTCAACGCAAGCCATGCCGCCCATCCAGAACCCGCAAAGCCCCCCGCCCGAAGCCGAGATCCTGATCCGCATCGCCGCGCCGCTGGCCTGGGTGACGCTGAACCGGCCCGACAAACGCAATGCCATCACCGGCGCGATGTGGGCGGCGCTGCCGCAGATCGCGCAGGAACTGGTCTCGAACCCGTCGGTGCACGTGGCGCTGATCCGCGGCGCCGGTCACGAGGCCTTCAGCGCCGGCGCCGACATCGCCGAAATGCAGCGCAACCTCAGCGATGCGCAGGCCATGCGGGACATGCAGCACGCCGTGTTGAAAGGTCAACTCGCCTGGCAACGCATGTCCATCCCGACCATCGCCGTGATCCAGGGTGCCTGCACGGGTGGCGGCTGCGGGCTTACCCTCGCCTGCGATCTTCGACTCGCCGCGGACGACAGTTTCTTCGCGATACCCCCCGCCCGCCTCGGACTCGTCTATGGCCTCGACGACACCCGCCGCCTGGTCGACCTGGTCGGCCCCGCGCGCGCCAAGGAAATCCTGTTCACCGGCCGTCGCATCGAGGCACGCGAAGCGCTGGAGCTGGGCCTGGTCAATGAAGTCGTGCCCGCCGCACGGCTCGAAGATCGCGCAACGGCCCTGGCGACGCAGATCGCATCCAACGCTGCGAACTCCGTCTCCGCCGCCAAGCAGATCGTCAACCTGATCCTCGACGGCACGCGCGCCGAAACCGCTGCCACCCGCCAGCTGTTCGACGACGCGTTCCAGTCTCCGGAATTCGCCGAGGGCGGGCGCGCGTTCATGGAGAAGCGGTCACCGCGATTCACGCGGGACTAAACCGGCGGGTTCGGGACGAAACACCAGCGCCCGCCGCTCAGCAAGCTGCCCCAGTACCTGATCGGCTCCACGTTCTTCGGCTCGGGCCCGAAGATCAGCCAGCTCGGAGTCGTCGACACCCGCATCTGGGACCCGAAGCGGGGTTACGCCGGGCTGGTGCTGGCCGTGGCTGCAGCCGCATTGATGTGGTGGTGGATCAAGCCCGCCGGCACAGCGGCGCCGCCAACCTGACACTGCCCCCCGCTTCAACCGGAGCGGCGCGTCGGGATCAGGGCACCATCAGCACCGCGCGGATGTCATTGACGTTGGTGCGAGTCGGCCCGGTGACGATCAAGTCGCCCAGCGCCGCGAAGAAATCGTAGCTGCGGTTCTGCTGCAGCAGTTCGCGCGGATCGAGGCCGAGCGCGCGGGCACGCGCCAGAGAATCCGGCGCGAGCACGGCGCCCGCATTCGCGCCGGTGCCGTCGATGCCGTCGGTGTCGCAAGCCAGCGCCCAGACACCCGACGCGCCGTCGAGCGCCAGCGCGAGCGCAAGCAGGTACTCCGCGTTGCGTCCGCCACAACCGCGCGGATTTATCACTCGCACGGTGGTCTCGCCACCCGACAGGGTCACCCTCGCAACGCGCGAGGTCGTCTGGGCCAGCGCCCGCCCGCCGTGGTCAGCGCCAAGCGCGCGCGCCTCGCCCTGGAGGTCATCGCCCAGCAGATCGACCTCGCAGCCCGCCGCTCGCGCCACCCGTGCTGCCGCCTCCAGCGCGTCCGCCGCACGCGCGACCACCACGACGTCCTGCACCGGATTCAGCAGTCGCTTCGGCGACTCATTGCGCGGATCGGCGAGCGCCGCACGAATCGCAGCCGACGCGCGCACGCCATGACGATCGAGCACCGCACGGGCCTGCTGCAGGGTGCTGGCGTCAGGCAGCGTCGGTCCGCTGGCCACCATCGACGGATCGTCGCCGGGCACGTCGGAAATCACCCAGGTGACCAGCGCGGCGTCGGGCGCCGCCAGCGCCAGGCGTCCGCCCTTGATGCGGGACAGATGCTTGCGCACCACGTTGATCTCGCCGATCGAGGCACCGGAACTCAACAGCTCGCGCGTGAGCGCCTGTTTCTCGGCGAGATCCAGGCCAGGCGCGGGCGCCGCCAGCAGGGCTGAACCGCCTCCCGATACCAGCATCAGCAGGCGATCATCGGCGCCCAGCGAGCTGGCGAGCTGCAGCGCACGCTCGGCCGCGTGCAGGCTCAGCGAGTCAGGCACCGGATGCCCCGCCTCGATCACTTCGAATGACGCGGGCAGAGAGCCAGCCGGGGTCAGGTGCCCTGTGCGGGTGACGACCAGGCCGGGTGACCCGGGCGGCAGGCGATGACAGGCGCGCGCCGCCATCGCCGCAGCGGCCGTGCCGATCGCGATCGTCGCGGTGACGCCGCGCGGCAGCGCTGGCAGCGGCAGTGCCGCCATGCGGGATTCGCCGGAGGCGGCCGCGACGGCTGCTTCGAACATCTCCTCGAGCAGCTGTCGGGGGTGCATTCTCGGCCGCGACCGCTCAGCGTGGAATGACGTGCACGGCCTTGACCTGGGAGTAGCTCAGCAGCTCCTCCAGGCACTCCTCCCCGCCCAGCCCGCTGTCCTTCCAGCCACCGAACGGCGTGCCCACGTAGTGCTGCCCTGCCATGTTGATCCAGACGGTGCCCGCCTCCACGCGGCGCATCATGCGCATCGCGCGATTGAGGTCCTGGGTCCAGATCGCGGCGGTGAGCGCGAACTCGGTGCCATTCGCGAGCGCGATCGCCTCGGCCTCAGTGTCCCAGCGCAGCGCGCAGATGATGGGGCCGAACACTTCCTCCCGCGCGACGCGCATGGCGGGCGTAACGCCGTCGTACAGCGTGGGCTCCACCCAGTAGCCCTTGGCAAACTGCGCGCCCGGCGGACGCCGCCCGCCGGCCACCGCACGCGCGCCCTCGGCACGCGACGACTCGATGAAGCCCAGTACCCGTTCGAACTGCCGCGCGGAATTCACCGGCCCCATCTCGGACGCCGGGTCCAGCGGATCGCCGAGTCGCAGCTTGCGCAGCCGCTCGGCTACCCGCTCGACGACCTCGTCGTGCACGCTGGAATGCAGGAGCAGGCGGCTGGTGGAACCGCAGGACTGGCCGGCCCATGAAAAGTTCATGCCGGAGACCGCGTGCTCGACCACGAGATCGAGGTCCGCGTCCGGGCAGACGATGAATGGATTCTTGCCACCCAGCTCCAGCGAGACATGCTTGACGCCGACCTCGGCGGCAGCGCGCTGGATCGCAAGCCCGGTGGGCACCGAACCGGTAAAGCCGATGCGACGCACATCCGTGTGCCGCACCAGCGCGTCGCCGGCGGGCCGTCCCAGGCCGTGCACGATGTTCACCAGCCCTGCCGGCAGCACCTCCCTGCAAAGCTCGCCGAGCAGCGTGCCACTCAGCGGGCTGGTCTCCGGCGTCTTGACGACCACGGCGTTACCGGCCATCAGCGGTGCCGCAAGGTGCGCCGCCGCGAACATGAACGGGTGATTGAACGGCACGATGCGCGCCACCACGCCATAAGGCTCGCGCAGCGTGAAGTGCAGTCCCGTCGCGGTCGCGGGTACGGTCTCGCCCTTCAGCTCCGAACCGAGCCCCGCGAAATACTCCAGGTAGCCCGCGGCGATCTGCACGTCCGCGACCAGTTTGCCGATGGTGTTGCCGGTATCGCGCGCCTCCAGGTCGAGGATCTCGGCGCCGCGGACGCGGATCGCCGCGGCCAGCTTGCGCAGCACGGCGGCGCGCTCCCAGACCGACCGGGCTGCCCAGGCCGGCTGCGCCGCCCTGGCTGCGGCGACGGCGCGCGCCACGTCTGCCACGGTGGCATTCGGCACGCGACCCGTAACCTCCTCGTTCGCCGGATTCACCGAAGTGAGCCACTCGCCGCTCGCTGCGGCGACGAACTCACCGTCGATCAGCATCAAGCGATCCCTCGCCGTTCGCTCCATGAGCGCTCCTCCATTCCGTGGCTGCAACCGCACGCGCATTGTGGTGATGTGCGTCTTCACCACGATCACGGAGGATCTTCAGATGAAACGCCGAAACCTGCTGGCCGGCATGGTAGCCGCCCCACTCGCCGCCAGCGCGGTCGCACGCGCGGCCGCGTCCAAAATCACCGGCCCCATGCCCGAGGGCTTTCGCGCCGGAGGGCTCGACCTGGCGAAGCCGCTCGACAACCTGGTCGCGCTGCTGAAGCTGCAGGCGGACCTGTCGGGGGCCCCGGTCTACAGCGGCTTCCCTGGCAAGGTCTGGAGCTGGGTACCCGGCGAAGGCAATACCCTGCTGTTCAACACCTACGGCATCGGCGCCACCCGGCTGGAGTACAGCCCCGAGGACAAGGCGTTCCGCTTCATCCACCGCGAGGCGCTGTACTACTGCGACCCGAAGACGGGCAACGTGATCGACGAATGGCGCAATCCGCTGACCGGCGACACGCTCGAGGTGCTGCACATCCTCAACGACCCGGTGAACCGGCTGTACACGCTCAGTGGCGGCCCATTTGCGCCGCCCTACCCGTACATGACGTACGGCGATCGCCTGATCTTCCAGCTCGACGTGCTGCGCTCCACCGAAAAGAGCCCGATCACGCGCAAGGAATACCCGCTGCAGTCGCAGCAGGACCTGTACCAGTCGGGCGAACTGTGGGCGATTACCGGCAGCATGAAGCAGGTCAACGACCCGAAGGT
>JANPDV010000123.1:0-2212 GCA_031431655.1 Gammaproteobacteria bacterium
GTGTGTTCGCCGGCGAAGTGCACGCGCCCGGCCACCAGGCCGATCGACGCGGCGAGCCCGGTGATCTGGCCCGGCCGCCACGCCGAGAAAGTGCCGCCCGCGTACGGATCCTGTTGCCAGGACAGCACCCGCGCGATCTTCAGCGCGCCGCGCGTCGATGGCCGCAGGCGCTCGATGTCCTGCAGCACGATCGCGGCGGCGCGCTCGCGCGGCAGGCGGTCGAGCCACTCGCCCTGCGCGCCGTACACGAACGACACGAAGCTGGTGACCTGCTTCGGATCCTCGCCGTAGTGCAGCGCCGCGAAACGCCCGGCGAAGCCGTCCGTCCACATGTTCGTCGGCAGCCCGTCCTGCTCCCAGAAACGCCGCGTCGGCAGGAAGTGCACCTGGAAGGCGGTCGAGTAACCGAGCGTCGCGATTCCCTCGGCCTGCCTGCCGAGCAGCGGCGGATCGAACTGCACCTGCCGCAATGCGGTCGCCGGCAGGGTGACGATCACGCGGCGCGCCCGGAAGCGCGAACCATCGAGGCAGCGAACCTCGGCTCCCTCGCTGGTCTGGGCGACGGCGACCACGGTCCGTTGCAGCAGGGGCGGCGTCGCGAGGCTGCGCGCCATCGCTTCCGGCAGCCGTTGGTTGCCCTTGCCGACCGCATATGCCGCCGTGCCGAGTTTTGCCTGCGCCCCGCCCCAGGTCAGGATCTGGAACATGTGCAGCGCGGAGAAGTCGTACGGGCTGGTGCCGTACAGGATGCCGACCCGCGTCGCGAGGTCGATGCTCGCCTCGCTCTCGCCCTGGCTGCGCAGATGCTCGAACACCGAGACGTCGAACGGCGCGAACTGCGGCTTCAGCCAGTCGTCCGGCGCCTTCAGCGGGTTGCCGCGCGCCAATGCAAGCCACTGATAATCCCAGGGCATCGTGCCGCGCAGCTTCTCGGGGAACGGGTTCAGGTCGGATCCCGCCCACTCGCCGGAGAGGATGCGCCGGCCGCGCAGGTAGATCGCCGTGGTGTCCCGGGTCGACTCGGTGCGCTGGCGAACCGGCACCAGGGGCACACCCAGCTGCTTCGCGGTGTCGAGGATGCGCGCGTAGCCCGAGCCGATGCCGTTGCCGCCGCCCTCCGGATACCCAGGCAGATCGTCGAGCGTGAACACGCGACCGCCGACGCGATCACGGCCCTCGAGCACCAGCACGCGCACCCCCTCGGCCTCGAGCAGGCGCGCGGCGTGCAGCCCGGAGAACCCGGCGCCGATCACGATCACGTCATGGATGCGGTCGTCGGCGCGTGGCTCTGCGGCGCCGGCAACCGGCGTGCGCGCGGTGGTGGCGGCCGCTGCCAGGGTCGATGCAGCCAGGAAGTGACGCCGCGACAGCATCTCAGCCCCGCGGTGGCGCCGGCTTGCGCGCTTCCTTGAAGTGCATGTCGTTGAGCTTGTACTGGTTGTGGAATTCCGTGCCGATCGTGATGTACTGCATCATGTGCTTCTCCATGTAGCGCATGACGGGCTTCGGCACGGTGTCGAAGTTGTCGATCTTGTATGCCGTCTTCTGCGACAGGATCTTCCCCGGCCGCTGGCCCATCAGCATCCACGGTTCCCACGGCTTGAACGTCTGGAAGTCGCCCGTGAACGACGGGATCGAGCGCAGCGAACGGTCCTCGATCTCGCGGCGCTTCGCCTGCCAGCGGTAGGACTCGAACGTTTCCCACCATTCGCCGATCGACTCCCGTGGCCACTCCTTCGGATCGAGCTTGTTCTTCAATCGCGTCTTGACGATCGCGTCGCCATAGGCAATTTCGCCGCGGAAGTTCCAGTCGAGCACCAGCCGGCGGGAGAGGTCGACCGAGCCGCGCTGCATCTCGTAGCGCGCGGCCAGCTTCTTCGGGTCGAGTACGTAGTCGAGAGGATGATCCCGATAGTGGAACACCTCGCAGTCCTCGTCCGTCAGCGGATTACGGAAGCGCTCGAGCACTTCGCCGGTCTTCCAGTCGGTGAACAGGATCACCTGGCCGGCGAGGTAACGGAACGCTCCGCCCGGGAGCGGATAAGTGCGCACGGCCGCCAGCGACTCGGTGCGGAACAGCGGCACGAACGAGCTGGCGTCGGCCATGCCGAAGGCCGGACCCCAGACGTAGAGGTACGCGACCTTGCCGGGCTCGGTGGTGCCCCACATCCGCGACAGGGTATCGAGGTTGTCCTCGGGACTCGCAAAGTCG
>JANPDV010000124.1:0-3494 GCA_031431655.1 Gammaproteobacteria bacterium
GACGGCGCAGCTTCGCGTTTCCGCCAAACTCCTCCAGCCGGAAACTGGTCAGCCCAGCGCCCTGGCTGTGCCCGGCGATGATGAAGGGCCGGCCCTTGTTCCAGTGCTTCAGGTAGTACAGGAACGCGGTGTTGGCCGTCCTGTTGGGCGCTGCCGCCAGGGCGTCCTAGTATTCGTCGGTGAGGTTCCCGACGCCCAGCGCCAGCGGGTCAGCAATTGGCGCGGTCGAGATCGTCGTGACGAGCAGCGTCAGGGCGAGCCGAGGGTGGGCCGGTCACTGCGATTATGTGAAGCGCTGGCCGGCGTCGGCGGCGGGCGCCACGGCCCGCGGAAGTGCGACGCAGTGCGTTACTGGGGCGCCCGGTATTCGGGTGTAGTACGCGGTACCTCCCCGCCGCCGAATGGAGGCCGATCATGGCCGCTGCGTCCTCAAGCCGGAAGTTCAAGCTCGAAGACGCGCACAGTTACGACGGACTCGTTGACTCGTTCGAGTCCCTGACTTCGCGCTTCACACTCCCCATCGCGCAGTGCCTCGTCGGCATGGCCGGTGGTCTGGCGGGAAAAACTGTTCTCGATGTGGGCTGCGGCACGGGTGTACTGGTGCTCGCGGCCGCGGCCGCACAGCCCGCGCCGGCAAGAGTCTTTGGGCTCGATCTGTCCGAGGAAATGCTTGCGCTGGCGGAACGACGCGCGCGTGACGCAGGACTCGCCGCACGGGTCTCGCTCGATCACGGTGACGCGGAGGCGCTGTCCTACGGGGACGGAACATTCGACGTCGTGCTGTCACTCTATGCGCTGCGGCATTTGCCGGATCCTGCGAGCGCCGTGCGCGAGATGTTTCGAGTGGTCCGCCCTGGCGGCCGTATTGTAGTCGGCGTCGGCAGCGGCCCGCCGCTTCTGTCGACGGGTTTCATGCGGGCCGCGCTACGCCGCGCAGGGGATACGCTGGACTCCATGCGGGGCCGCCAGATCCTGCAAGCACCCGCGATGCTCGACGCTCTGATCGAGGCCGAGTGGGGCCCGGCAACCGGCGCGGACGAGGCGGCCTGGACGCACGGCGTTCACGAATACTCATCTTCGGTCGCACAGATGATGCGCGTCGCTGGGTGCGAGGCGTTGCAGAGCCATTGGGTGGGCAGCGATGCGTCGATAGGCTCCGCGGACGACTTCTGGGTGCTGCAGTCCACCCTGTCGTCGATGGCCCGTAAGCGCCTCGCAAGCGCGGGGCCGGAACAGGTGACGGCGCTACGCACACGCTTCGACGAGCGTTGCCACTGCGTACTGCGCAATGGCGGCCGGATGGTGTATCGCAGCGGCGCGTTGATCACGTCGGGCAATCGCCCGACGCACGCCTGAGCGGCGCGGTACTCGGCTCGCGCTCCCGCCGCGACTGCCGTACGAACCACCGGACTCCTCGTCGATGAAACTCTGGATCAACGGTTGGCGAACTCACGGCACAACCGGCGTGCCGCGATACCTCAACAACATCGCGCGTCATTTTTCCTCCGAGCGCGTGCCAAACGTGTTCGACGACGTACGCTTCTGCATCCCGAAGCCGCTGCACCCCGACGGCGTGCCACTACCGCCCAATGTTACGGCAGAGGTGCTCAAGCCCTATCGTCGCGCCTTTCTGTGGGAGAACACGGTACTTGCAGGACGCGCGACCAGCGGCGTGTTGTGGGGTCCCAGCTATACGCTGCCGCTTCGCTGCAAAATCCGCCGCGTCGTCACGATCCACGACGCCGCGAACGCCGTCATGCCCGAGGCGACAGGCCTCGCAGACCGCACATTCTATCGCTGGCTCTACGGGCGCTCGGCGCGCCTCGCGACGCGCGTCATCGTCACGAGCGAAGCACTCCGCGACGAAGTCGTAGACGCCTACCGCGTGCCGCGCGACAGGATTCGCGTAGTGCCGCTGGCACCGGCCGAGCAGTTCGTGCGCGACCCGAATCCATCACATGCGCGCGCGACCCGGATTCGTCGCCTGGGAGACGACCTGCCCTTCATGCTGTGCGTCGGCACGATGAGCCGGCGTCGCAACCTGCCCACGGTGATCCGGGCCTTCGGCGCGTTCGCACGAGCGCACAGCAGCCCGTTCAGGCTGGCGCTGGTCGGACGTTGTCCGCCGGAGCTCGATATCGCCGCGGAATCAGCCGCGGCGGGAGTTGCGGATCGCGTCGTGCACCTGCCCCGCGTCGACGACACTGGCCTGAATGAGTTGTACAACGCCGCGACCGCGCTGGTCGTGGGGGCGTTGTATGACGCGGCCTCGCTGCCTGTCTACGAGGCGCTGCGAGTCGGCCTGCCGGTGATCGCTCCGCGCACGCCCGCGATGCTCGCAATCACCGCGGGCGATGCGCTGCATGTCGATCCCGTCGATGCGCAGACCTTGTCAGCCGCCATGACTGCCGTCGCGACGCAACCGGATCGTGCCGAGGACTTGCGCCGCCGAGGTCTCGCGCGTGGCGCGCGCTACTCCTGGGCCACCACCGCCGCAGGCACGCTCGCCGTGCTCGAAGAGGCGGCCCGGGAACGGGAACCGGAGGCTCGTCAGTTCCACGCCCGAACTGGCGAGCGCGCCGTTTGAACGCGCGAGCCATCGAGCCTCTTGCCACGATCTGGCGGCGCTCTGCGGTGCTCGTCGGTCTCGACGTCGCCGCGAAGTCGCTGGCGTTCGTGGCCGCGATCTGCGTCGCGCGGCAGTTCGGCGCCGCGGGCTTCGGTATGCTCGGCGTCGCACAGGCCGTTGCGGGCGTGGCGCTGATCGTGGCGACCTGCGGCCTCGAATCGTTCGCTGTGCGTACTGCAATCGCGGAGCCACGCAGGTCCCTTGCCGTTGCGGCCGATGTGATCCGGCTGCGCCTCGTTCTGGGTGCGGCCGCGCTGGCGGGCGCGGTCTGCATCGCTGCGCTGGGTGGCAGCGATAGCCGCGCCGTAACCCTTGTGTTCCTCTATGGCCTGACGGTCTGGACGGGCGCGCTCTCGCTGCAGTGGCTCGCGCAGAGTGAGCGGGCCACCCATGTCATGGGCCTCGCACAGCTGGCGAGCCAGGCGTCGTACCTGCTGCTCGTCCTCT
Organism: Gammaproteobacteria bacterium; assembly: GCA_031431655.1. Classification (GTDB taxonomy): domain Bacteria; phylum Pseudomonadota; class Gammaproteobacteria; order Steroidobacterales; family Steroidobacteraceae; genus UBA964. The sequence goes on from JANPDV010000124.1 coordinate 3,077, forward strand.
GGCTCGTGCCGACCGCACCTCAGCGGCTCGAACTCGTTCCGGTGGCGCTGATCGCCGGCGAGCTCGTCGGCGTGGCCGTGCTCTATAGCTGGGTTCGACGCAAGATCGGTCCAATTCGGTTCACGCCAGCGCATTCGAACTGGAAACCACTGCTGCGCGGCGCGGCACCCCTCGGGCTCTCGCAAGCCCTGCGCGCCGGGGCGTTTGCCTCGGACATGATTCTCGTCGGTGCGATGTTCTCAGTCACGGCGGCCGGCGCCTACGGCGTCGCGATGCGCATCTTCCAGGTCGGGGTCTCGGCGGTGTCCCTGTATCTGCTTACCGGAATGCCGGCGCTGATCAAGACCGGCCTCAGCAACGCGGCCCAACTTGCGGCGCGCCTACATCGCTCGATGGCCACGCTCGTCGGGGTGCTGGC
>JANPDV010000125.1:0-3844 GCA_031431655.1 Gammaproteobacteria bacterium
CCGAACTGGTATTCGAGACGGTGCGGCGCTACGGCGAGCTGACCGACACCGGCGCGGCGCTGATGCGGGCCGCGCGCGACTACATGGACTTCGAGCGCAAGCGCTCTTTCAACATGCCGGGGCGCTCCGACCTGGCGCACGCGGGCTGAGCGACGCCGCGATGCCAGGCTGCGCCGCGTGATCGTATTCCTGAGCACTCCGGCGCACGACTACACCCACCGCGCGCTGCAGAACAACGGGCGGGTCGAGATCCGGCGCATGCACTACGGCCGCGTGCTGACCCGCAGCCGGCTGCCGCGCGCGACCTACGTGTTCACCGACATGGACCGGCTGAACTTCTGGGAACTCGAGCTCGCCAGCCTGCTGTATCGGCGCCTGGCTGCGGCCGGGCTCAAGGTGCTGAACGACCCTGCGCGCGTGCGGCTGCGTTTCGGCCTGCTGCGCGCGCTGCGCGACTCCGGCTTCAACCGGTTCGACGCCTGGCGCATCGAAGATACCCGGCGACCGGCACCGGCCGACTATCCGGTGTTCCTGCGGACCGAGTCGGCGCATCGCGGCAATCTCACCGACCTGATCGCGACGCCCGCCGCGCTCGAGGAGGAAATCGAAAAGGCGCTGCAGCAGGGCCTGCCGCGGCGTGAACTGATCGCGATCCAGTACTGCGCTGAGCCGCTGCGGCCGGGCCTGTTCCGCAAGCTCGCGGCGTTCCGCGTCGGCGAGCGCATGGTGACGACGCTGGCGGTGCACGAATCGAAGTGGAGCGCCAAGTATGGCGAGATTGGCGTGGCCGGGGCCGAGCTCTACGACGACGAGCACGCCATGGTGCGCGACAACCGCTTCGGTGAAGCGCTGCGGCCGGCGTTCGCGACCGGCGCCATCGAGTATGGCCGCGCCGATTTCGCGCTGGTCGGCGGGCTGCCGCAGCTGTACGAAATCAACACCAATCCGAATCATGGGCACTTGAAGCAGCACCCGTTTGCGATCCGGCTCGAGACCCACAGGCTGTTCATTGCGGCACTGCTCGACGCCTACGTCGCGATCGACAGTCCGGCCGAATCCGGCAGCGTGCAGATCGTCGGCTGGCCGCTCGACGCGCAGCGCAAGCACGACCGCTGGATGTGGCAACCTCGCTGGACGCCCTGACGACGTCGGTTGTGCCGCCGCGGCTCAGCGTCGTGATCCCGCCGACGGCGCTAAGCGCGGCCAGCCTTGACCCGCCAGGCAATCAAGGCATCACCGAACTGTTGTTGCGTGACAGCGCGCCCGAGCCGCGCCCCGGCTAAGGCTGCGGCCCGCGAGGCCGAGCGGGTTTTCGCTCCTGCATGTAGACCGTGAAGCTCGAATCGTTGGGCTTGCCCCAGGCGTCGTCGCCGGGCGCGCGCAGGAATTCCGGAAACCGCGCCTTGGTGCGCTCCAGCAGCCGCGGCGGCAGCTTGGACGAGGTACCGAGCTTGTTGATGAAGGTGCGGTACAGGATGTGACCGGGCGCCTGGCCCATCAGCATCCATGGCAACCAGGGTCCGACGCGGGTCCAGGTGCCGGTGCTCGGCACCGAAGTAAGCGTCGGGTTGTCGAGATCCGCGCTGCGGCAGGTGCGCTGGAAGATCTCGCTGATCCGGGTGATGGGGCCCGAGGCCTCGCGCGGCCAGTCCGCCACCTTCATCGGATTCGGAAATGCGGCGTGCAGTTCGAACACCTGGAAGGCCTGCCCGTCGAGGAAGGTCCACGGCGGATTGAACGGGCGCTCCACCATGTGGCCGTCGAAATCCTGGCGCACGATCGGCGCCACGGTCGCGGTGACGATGCGGTTGTGGATCGGGCTGACCTGGCATTTCTCGCCCGTGAGCGGGTTGGTCCATTCGTCGACGAACTCGTCGGTTTTCGGGTCCTTGTAGAAGGCCAGTTCGCGGTTGAACACGCGATAGGTGCCGTCCTTCTGCGGTGCGACCCGCATCACGCCGAAGCCCTCGACGCCGCAGAGCATCTGCAGCGGCTTGTCGTCGACCACCGCGAAGATATGGCCGCCGAACCAGCCCGTGGATTCCCGTGCCGGGTCGACGTCGGCCGTCAGACGCATGAAGGCGCGCAGGTTCTGCATCGGGTCGCTGAAGTCGATCCGCGGGATTGCCGCCGGCCCGGCGCCCGTCGCTGCCGATGTCGCCGATGCCGCCGCGGTACCGACCAGCAACGGCGCCGCGATTGCGGCAGTGCCGGTGGCAGCCAGCAGCTCGCGGCGGCTGAGGAACAGGGAGGAGCTGGGAGTGTCCATGAATCTGCCTTTACTGGTTGGTGCCGCATCGACGACCCGGATGCCAGCTGAAGATACAGGCGGCCGGAAAGCAAGCTCATGCAATCCATGCATCGATGGCACCACCAAATGAATCGCGGCTGCCCGTAGTAATTGTTCTACTCCATGAAGCCTGCGACTCTGGGCGAACCCGGACAGCAGGCCGGTCGTCAGCCGGACACCCGCATCCGTCTCCCCTGCCAGGGCCTCGAGCCGAGAGAATCGCCATGCCGAACGAACCGCACCTGGACCGTCGCCAACTGCTGTCGGGGCTTGCACTGGCGGGCATGGGCGCCGCCGCGCTGCCCGACACCAGCTTTGCCAGGGACGCAGGCCTGGCGCTGGACACGCCCGAAGCCAACCTGCGCGCGCTGGTGCGCATGACGGCGAGTCTCAAGGAAGAGGACTGCCCCTGGTACTACAACGGCACCATCTACGCCTGCGTCGGGGAGCAACAGCCCCGGCCGTTGTTCACGTTCACCGGTGTGGAAATCTACCGGATGCTGAGAGTCTCGCCCGTGGAGTACCGGATGATCGCCAATACGATCACGTACTACCGCGATCTCGGATCTCAGCAATTCCTCTACGAGTTTCCAAACCCTTATACAGGCGTCGTCAACAAAGTGACTCCCGCCGTGCAGGGCAGCGGAACGGCGCCAGATAGCGGCTTCGAGTATTCCATCAAGGGCGTTCGGCCCAGCCGCTTCCGGGATCAGTTTGCCGACCAACCGTTGCAGCTGTGGTGGACGGCCGTCGGCGACTGCGTCTGGCTGCACGACAGCACGACTTATCCGCCCGGCCTGAAAGCGCCCCGCATGCAGCGCAAGACCAACTTCATCCGTCGCGACCAGTTCCTCGATCCGACCATCGATCGACTGCCGACGATGTTCACCGCCAGCGTCTTCCAGCCGTGGCCTGCGTGGATGCAGATGGGCGATCGCCCGGGGCACGTCGTCTGGCATGCGTCGGGCGTGAAGCTGAAGTCCATAGACGAGATCCCGAACGAGCATCGGCTGCGCGCCTTGAAGGACCATCCCGCCTTCCTGACGTTGGCAGCTGGCTGACAGGGATCTGGCGCGGGCGCAGTCCCGATGTCGCGCAGGAGAGCTTCGATGCGTCCAATTCAGTTCTTCAGGTCCTTGCGCCGCCGGCTCGGCGGGCCCGCGGTGTGGCTGGCGCTCCTGTCGTGGTGCGCCGCCACGCTGATCGCGCCAGCGGTCGCAGCCGGCGTGAACGAGCGCCCCGGCCCACAGCGCCGCATCGGCGTGATCTACGTAGTGCACGGCGGGCCGAGCAACTATGGACTGTCCAACTCGTGGGACGGCGCGGTGCAGATGGCGGCCTACGACGAGAACTCGCCGCTCTATCGCGAGATGATCTGGGATCCGCAGCAGTGGCCGAGAGTGCTGGGGCTTCACGATCCCGGGCGCGCGCAGGCGACGCTGCCGTATTACCGGCGGGCCATGTTCATGATGAGCCGAGTCGGTGGCTGGGATCCTACGCCCGCAGTCACCACCGCCCAGGCGGCGCGGCTGGGTCGGGTGCTGGCGGCACGCG
>JANPDV010000126.1:0-21804 GCA_031431655.1 Gammaproteobacteria bacterium
CCTCGCTGCGCCGTGGGGAGCTGGATCTGGCCGTGGGCACCTGGCCGCGAGTCGCGGACAGCGACATCACGGCCGACACGCTGATCCACGATCGCGTCTGTGTCGTCGCGGCGCCGCGTCATCCGCTGGCGCGCAAGCGCACGGTCGAACTGTCCGAGTAGCTCGACTATCCCTGGATCCTGCCGCCGCAGTCGCAGCGATGGCGCCAGATCCTCGAAGAAACCTTCCTTGCGAAGGGACTCTCGCCGCCGGTACCGACGGTCACCAGCAACTCGGCGAGCTTCATCCGCACCGCGTTGCTCGACAACACCTCGTTGAGCTACCTGCCGCTGCAGGCCCTGCCCGTGCGTGCACAGGCGAGTTCCCTGGTTGCACTACCCGTCGACGACCTGTCGCGCGATGTCGAGGTGACCATCTCGATCCGTGAGCGCGCGGTGCTGTCGCCGTCTGCGCAGGCCTTCGTGGCCGTGCTGCGCGAGGTTGCCGAGGACAAGACTCAGGGCAAGGCCGGCTGACGCGGCGGCTCGATTCTCGGCGCCAGCGCGAACGGGCGGATGCCCATGCGCTCGAAGATCTCGGCAGGAAACAGCAGGTCGCCACCCTTGACGACCATGCGCACCTTGCGGACCGCCCCGATGTCCTGCGTCGGGTCGCCGTCCACCAGCAACAGGTCCGCAAGCTTGCCGCGCTCGATCGAGCCGAGCTCGGCATCCCGGCGCAGATAGCGCGCGCTGCCGAGCGTGGCCATCTGCAGCACTTCGGCAGGTGCGATTCCCGCGGCCACGTAGGCTTCGAGCTCGCTGTGAAGCATGAAACCGGCGGCCTCGTCGGTGCCCGGCAGCAACCGGATGCCGCGGTCGTGCAGCAGCTTCGTCATCTCGAGCATTTTCCGCCAGGCAGCCGCATACCGTTCACGCTGCTGCGGTTCGATCGCAAGCTGTGACTTCATCCGCTGCCGTTGCAACGGTCCGGGCATGTGCGACAACCAGGCGGCGTCGCTCGGCGACGCCTTGCCGGGCGCGGCCAGGAACAGCATCTGGAAGATCGCGAGCGTGGTGTCGAGCGTCGTGCCGCGCTCCTGCATCAGGCCAATCAGCCGTTGCACAGGCTCGCTCTGCAGGTCGAGCCCGCCGACGCGCTCGCCCAATGCAGTGAAACGGAACGTCGTTCGGGTGTCGTCGCGCGGCACGTCGATCACGAGCGAGAGCATCAGCTGGTTGATGTGGTTGATCTCGTCGTAGCCGTCGCGAATCGCCCGTTCCGAGCTCATGAAGGCCGGCACATGGCCGCTGACGCGCAGACCGAGCCGATGCGCCTCTGCGGCCACCGGCGCCACCCAGTCGGGATTGAACGAGTTGTAGATCTTGATGCCCGTATAGCCGCGATCCGCGTACCAGCGCACGCTGTCGAGTGCCGCCTCGGCTCCGCCGACGACGAAATCGCTGCGCGTGGAGAACGGACTGCGGCCTTCGATGAAGCCCAGCGCGGTCACGCGCGGTCCGATCACTTCGCCGCGCTCGATGCGACGCGTCAGGTCGGCCAGCGCCCGATTGCTGTTGCCGAGGTCGCGGATCGAAGTGACTCCGGAGGCTACATGCAGCAGGCCGGTCCAGACAGAGCCGAGATGCGAGTGCATGTCGTGCAGGCCCGGCAACAGCGTCCCGCCGCCACCGTCGATGACCGTGGCGCCGGCCGGCACGGGGTCCGCTTCGGCTCTCAGGCCTGCTATGCGCCGCTCGTGGATCACCACCGTCTGCGGCGGGCTGACGGTCCGCTGCCCGCTGTCGAACACCCGCACGTTGCGCAGATAGATGGGCCCTGGCGGGCGATGCACCAGCGCGCTGGCCAGGCGCGCGGCGTACTCCGCCGTGAGCTGCGCGCTGAGTGCCTCGAGCGCCGTGGCCTGGCTCTCCAGGCCCTCGGGCACCGTCACGCGGAAGAACGCCGGTGCCGCAAACAGCCGTCCATCCGGGTCCAGCAGCACCACCGAGGGAGCGCTGCCCAGCCCCCACAGCGCGTACGCCGTGACGCGGCGTCGCGTGCCGCCAGCATCGACCTCGACCTCGCGCAGCCTCTCGACGCTCAGCTCCCCGCCGGGCAGCGCGGCGATACGCTGGCCGGGGGACTGCAGCGCCGCTCGGGCGTAGAGCGCCGTGGCCCAGGGGCTGTACTCGCCGGCCACGTAGATCGCCGCGCCGGCGGGACGCGCGCTGCCCGCGTCGTTCAACGTGCGCCACTTTGCCAGGCCGCTGCGCCGGCTGAACTGCTCGCGAATGGGCTCGTCCATGCCGCCTGTGCCACGCGTGACCCCGGCGATCGGCAGACCGCGGTCGTCCAGCGTGAACTGTTCGCGAAATTTCGGCCCACGCCCGTTGTTCGACTCGAAGTAGTCGACCTCGACGCTGCGGCCGCGGCGGGTCGCGATGACATGGCCGACCTTCTGGCCGTTCGACACGACCGAGAAGCGCTCGCTGCCATTCGGCGATGGCGGCGCCAGCGCCTTCCCGCACGCGACTCCCGACAGCATTGCCGCGAGCAGCGCGACCAGGCTGACGCCAACCGCGCGCGCGCCGCGCATATGCAGGTCCCGTGACATCGATGGCCTCTTAGCGATGCTCGGCGCGCGCTTTGGCAGCCGGCAGATGCACCAGGTGACACTTGAAGCAGCTCTGCGAGTCGATCTGGCGCGTCAGCACATCGACCTGTGCGGCGACGATGGGCTCGGCCTGCAGCAACAGGCCGAGCTGCGTGATCCGGTTCCCGATCGCAGCGCCGGCGTACTTCGGCACCTCGTCGCCGTGACAGCCCGCACAAGTCCGGCGCAGGGCGTCGAAGCGCGCAGCGAACTCGCGGAAGTGCTGTTGCGCGCGCGCGCGTTGCTGCTGGCGCGCATCCGTCATGACACCCACGAAGCTGTCCTGCATGGCCCACTTGAGCGCACTGAAAGGCACGGACCTGCCGGCCACCGGATCGATCGCCTCGATCCTGCGGAAGTCCCCCCAGTGAAACACCTGCTGCACGCGCGTCATGTTGGCGTTGTGACAACCCGCGCAAGTGCCGCGCAAAGCCAGCAGCGCGTCCCTACTGCGCGCCACATCGCCCGACCTCAGAGCGGACTCCAGGGGTCGCAGAACGGCTTCGGGCATGCGACTGCGCCACTCGGGAACGAGTCCGGCAACCTGTCGGTAGCGATCGCGGAAGCTCTCGAAGCTGTGGCGCGCCTCATCGAGGTCGCGCTCCTCGAGGTCGTCGAAAATCGCCGAGTAGGCGAAACCCAGCTCGGCCATCTGGTCACGGTAGACGGGCGTGGCGGACTGCGGCGGAAACAACCGGTCGAGCGAGGCGGGCAATGGATCCAGCACCGCGGCGTTCGACGAGGGGTCGCCCGGCTCTGGTCCGCTGGCAGCGACGCCCTGTTGCGGCAGCCAGGCCGCCAGGGCACCCAGCAGCAGTAGATTGCCGATGGCCAGACCCTTCGTCGAGCAGGTTCGGTGCGTCATCAGGCGATGCTACGCGCCGCCGCGCTGGGTGCGCAGGCACCGGATTGGCGACCTGCATTACCGGCGGTTATCTGGGCGAGCGCGGCATTCAGTGCCTTAGTGCCGCCCAATCCTCGTAACTTTGCGCTACGGCGTGGTCGATTCCAGCTTTCCGTCAGCGCGTCCGACGCTGCTCGTATCCAACAACAGTGACGATGGGGGGACTTGAAGAACATGAATCGCAGTATCACTTTGGGGTTGGGTGTCGCCCTTGCGGGCGCGGCGCTGATTCAGAGCCGGCCAGCGCGGGCTCAGGCCATCGCGCTCGACGAAGTCGTCGTCACCGCGCAGAAGCGCGAGCAGAGCGTGCTTGACGTCCCGATCTCCATCACCGTGGTGTCGGGCCAGACTCTCGAGCAGCTCAGCGTCGACAACTTCAACGACCTGCAGCTCTATGTCCCGAGCTTCATGGTCACGCCGACGCCGTCCAACAGCTTCATCTTCATCCGCGGCATCGGCACCCAGGGGCAGACGCTGTCGTTCGAGTCCTCGGTGGCGCTGTTCGTGGATGGCATCTACGGCGGCCGCAACCGGCAGTTCCAGGATCCGTTCTTCGATGTCGACCGGGTTGAAGTGCTGCGCGGTCCGCAGGGGGCGTTGTTTGGCCGCAACACCAGCGCGGGCGCCATCAGCGTCAGCACTGCACGGCCGACCCGCGAGTTCATGGCCTGGACCCAGGCGGAGTACGAGACCGAGTTCGGCAGCTGGCAAGCCTCGGGCGCGATCTCGGGCCCTGTCTCGGACAACTTCCAGCTGCGATTTGCGGGCAAGTACGCCGACACACAGGGCTTCGTGCGCAACACCCTGCTGAATCGCGACGACGGCTCACGCAAGGACAAGGCTGCACGCCTGTCGGCGGCCTGGCAGCCCACGGAAGCGATCGATGTTTTTGCGCGCATCGAGTACACCAAGGGTGACCAGGTCGGTATGCCGTTTGAGTTCGTGCCGGCCGGGGGCGATCCGGTGTTTAGCAAGCGCGCTGACGACGGACTCGCGCCCGAACTCGACCAGCAGAATGCCCTGAACGCACTGGTGCGACTGGATTTCGACGTGGGGTCGCACACCTTGACCGCGCTCGCGAGCCATTCGAGCTTCGAGTACGAGAGCGGCATCAACATCCAGGCGATCGCGCCGGCGCATCTGGTGGTACAGAACGCCGAGGACTTCGATCAGCAGTCCCTTGAGCTGCGCCTGCTGTCGCCGGCCGACCGCAAAGTCACCTACCTCGTCGGGCTCTACGCCGACACGGCAAAGGGCATCATCCCCAGCACCTCCTCGACCGACCTGCCGTTCACACCGGCCTATCCGGAACTCGTCACGCGGCGCCGCTATGTCGAGAAGACCGATTCGTTCGCGGCCTTCGCGCAGGGCACCTGGAACATCACGGATTCTTTCCGCGCCACGGCCGGCGTCGGCTTCACGGAGCTCACGAAGAAGGGATCGCTGACCCGCTCCTTCACCGTAGTCAACCCCATGTTCGCCGGCGGCTCGCTCAGTACCCCGCTCGACCGCAAACGGGACGAAAGCTTCGTCGATCCCACCTTCAACGTGCAGTGGAATTTCTCGCCGGGCTGGATGGCTTATGCGCAGTACGCGCAGGGCTCCAAGAGCGGCGGGTTCAACGGCCCCACCAGCAGCGACACCGGTGCGACCTGGGAATACCAGGACGAGAGTTCCGAAACGATCGAGGCCGGCCTGAAGGGTAGCTTCGCCGGCGGCACCCTGGCCGTGACGCTGTTCGATACCAGCTACTCGGACCTGCAGAAGTCGGTGCTGAACATCAACACGGCGAGCTTCACCACCGGCAACGCAGCCGAGGCGCAGAGCAAGGGCGTGGAGATTGAGGCGACGTGGCGCCCCGCCGACGTCCTCCGACTGAATGCGTCGCTCGCCTACCTCGACGCCAAGTACAAGGACTACCCCGGTGCGCCCTGCCCTTCGAATCCGGCCAATCCGCCGAATTGCACCACGAACCTCAAGGGCTTCGCGCTGACCAGCGCTCCCGAGTGGTCCGGGGCGCTTGCCGCCAGTCTCGAGGTTCCCTTTGGCAACGCGCTGAAGTTCGTCGGGAACCTCACGGCGGCATACCGCGATGACGTCTTCTACCAGCCGAGCTACAACCCACTCGAGGTGCAGCCGGGCTTCATCAGGCTGGACCTTCGCGCCGGCATTGCGGCCGCGGACAATCGCTGGCAGGCCGCGCTGCTGGTGCGCAACCTGACCGACAAGAACACGTCCGGGCTGATCTTCGAGACGTTCCCGTTCTTCATCAACACGACGCTTGACCGCGTGCACCTGCCCGATCGCCCGCGGACTTACACACTGCAGCTGAACTACCGGTTCGACTGAAACGCAGGCACGCAGCCGCGCACGGTGGACTGGCGCCCCGTGGCCGCTGCGCGCGACCCGGCTTCGACGACGATGCAATATCTCAGGAGAAGAGGATCATGAGTGGATTCGACAGTCTGCGACGACGCCTCCTCACCACGCTCGGACTCGGCGCGGGAGCCAGTACCTACGCGGTGGCGGCGGGCGCTGCCACCGGCGCTGGCGCCGCGGCGATGCCCACCGGCCTGCGACGCCTCGAGGTCGAGTTCGACGTGGCGGTGCTGGGGCACACGAATTACGACGATGAGGGCGGCGCCTGGAACCGCCATCCGGACTACGCCAATCGCGACAAGGATCCGCAGAAATTCCGTGCCGGCTTCATGAAGAGCGACCTGCGCGGCGCGAGCTTCTATCACGAGGGGCTGGTGTATCCGGCGGGAACCATCCCCGCACCCAAGGACGGTCGCGATGTCAACTGGAAGTTCGAAGCGCAGCCGATCGGCACGTTCTTCGATCGCGGCTGGGTCGTCATCAACAACAAGGCGGACGCGCCGTACGTGCCGCGCAAGGATCCGCACCTGCTGTCGCATACCGACTACTACCTCGGCGGCGTCGTCACGCCCGAGAACATGACGCCGCCCGACATGATTGCAACGGTGGGCCTGCAGCATCACAACGGCGGCACGGCCTCCTTTTTGCGGGCCATTGTCGGCGGCACCGGCAAGTACGCGACGGCCCGCGGTCAGATCGTACAGACGCACTGGGGTAACAACACGTCGGCACTGCAGGGTCTTTTCATTCCCGATGGCATCAAGCCACCCTCACCCAACTTCCGCATCAAGGCCGAGATCTATGTCTGACACCCACCAGGCACCGCTGCGTCGCCGGCTGCTGGCCATGATGGGGCTGGCATCGCTGTCGGCCGCCGCCGGTGGCGCAGCCGCCGCCGACGCGGCCAACCCAGGGGCCGGCTCGACGGCCGGATCGCGCTCAGGCAGTGCGGGCTCACGAGTGCCGCCCGCGCCGTCGATCGAGCTGCGCCGCAAGCGCTCTGGCGGCGCCGAGCTCACGCTCGACATGGCGATTCTCGGCCACACCGACGCGCCGAACAGCGCCGGGCGCATCGGCGATCCGCGCACGCAGGAGTACTTCCGGATCGATACCCGCGGCGACAACTACTTCGTCGAGGGCGTGCTGTATCCGGGCGGGACGATTCCTGCCGCGACCGTGCCCACGCCGATCTCCGTGTTCCGGCAGGCGCCGCCGAAGCTCAACAACCAGGTCGTCTGGGACTTCAAGGCGGCCAAGCCGATCGGGCACTACTTCGATCGTGGCTGGGTCCTGATCAACGGCAATCGCACGCCCTACGTCGATGTCAACGGCACGGTGATCGAAACAGCACGCAGCGAACCGCACATGCTGTCCGAGCACACGTTCGTGCTCGATCTGCTGCGGCCCGACAATCTGTCGCCGGAGATGCTGATCACGAAGGGTCTGCAGAACGGCAACGATCCGGACGTCGAACGGCTGGTGCGCGCCGTGGTCGGCGGCACAGGGCGATTCGCGCATGCGTCCGGTGAGGTGCTGGTGACTCGACTCGGCCGGAACACGACACCGCTGCGCAGCTTCTCGAACATGGGCAATGTGATGTCGCCGAACTATCGCTTCGAGTTCGACCTGCGGTTGAGCTGACGCGCGGCCGCTGCGTTCAACGCAGCGCCTCGGCGGCCGGATGCGCGCGCGGATAGCGCCGCACGAAATCCAGCCAGCGAGCCAGCTGGGCGTCGGCCCGCGTCAGGTTGCGTGCGCGGAAACGCGCCGTATCGATCAGCGGGTAGTCCTCCTGCACCATGCGCCCGAAGCGCTGCTGCAGGATGCCGAGGATCTGCGGCGGGTCGGGATCGTCGCGCGGCAGGATCACCGACGTGTAGATGTCGCACTGGCCCGGGGTCGGCAGCCCGAACGGAGCCACGAGCCCGAATCGACGCTCGCCGAACAGGCCGTGCACGAAGAACACGGACGTGCCGGTCAGCGTCGGCGTGAACTCGAAGTTCATGCCATCCACCCGCGTACGCATCGTGTACCGGAAGCCGTTGTCGTTCCACTGCATCGAGCGCTGCGCGTGCTCCAGATCGAACTCGAAACCGTGCAGCAGCATGAAGTGCTGCCAGTCCGGCGTGTTCGCCATCATCGTCCAGGGGTCGCAATGGATGCGCACCACCGGTGCCGGATAACTCACGGCGTCGTCAACCGCGATGTGCAGGTCGGGCAGCGTCCACGACGCGCTCTCGCCGTTGAACGCGAACACCACGCCGTAGCGCTCGACTGTCGGGAACGCGAACAGGCGCGCGCGCGGCGGCGCAGGATCGCCGATGCCCGTGCGCAGGCAGCGACCATCGGTGCCGTACTCCCAGCGGTGGAAAGGACAGCGCAGCGCGCCGTCGACCACCTCGCCGTGCATCAGATCGACGCCGAGGTGCGCGCAGTAGGCCGAAAAGACGCGTGCCACGCCCTGCGCGTCGCGCACGATCACGATGCGGCCGCCTAGAAACTCGCGGCCAATGACCCTGCCCGGCGCGACGTCGCCGGAATAGCAGACCGGGAACCAGCTCTGCGTGAAGCCGCCTTCGCCTTCGGCCGGCACATCGCGCCCACCGGTCTCGATCGACTGGGTGGCGGACAGGCCGGCCATGTCAGGCCGCCGACTCGTGCCGTTCGCTATGCACCTCGCCGCTGACGTTGTCGACGACCACGGGCGTGTCGAGGATCGTGATCTCGGGATCCGCGCCGGTCTGCGCGCGGATCATGGGCCGCGCGAACGCGTAGAACTTCTCCGCGGACTCGCGGTCCTGCCACAGGTAGATTCCCATGCCGTAGCCGGCGTCGAAGTCGAGGCAGATGTACTTGCGGATCAGATTCGGCCGCCCCTTGTAAACCGGAATGGTCTCGTGGATTTCGGCCAGCGCCTGCGCGCGCGTCAGGCCGGGTCGCAGTTTGAATCGGGAAATGCCGGTAACCATGATTGCAGTCTCCGCGGGGGTCAGGTTGTTCGGGGCAGGAACGGCACCATGCCGAGTCGCAGCATGTCGCGCGTGAAGTCGCAGGAGTAGCCGATCCAGGCGTCGTTGAGCCAGCGGGCGGTCGGGTACTCGTCGGTGATGCCATAGGCGCCCAGAATCTGCACGGCACGCTCGGCGTTGCGGATCGAAGCGTCGACAGCCAGCGTCTTGGCATACGGCGCCTTGAGCGTCGCCGCACGCATCGGATCGGCCTCACAGTCGAGCGCGGCGTCCCAGACGGCGAGGCGCGCGCTCTGATAGTCGGCATACATCTCAGCCAGCTTCAGCGCCACGGCCTGGTGCTGGGCGATCGGCACGCCCATGCTCTTGCGGCGCCCGGCGTAGTCGAGTGCGTATTCGTAGCTCGCGCGCGCAAGGCCGACATAGGCCGCCGCAAGGCCGATCGGCATCTGCGGCAGGCTGCCCATGATGCGTGCGCCGGCGCCCTCGCCGCCGATCAGCCGGTTCTCCGGCACTGCGACCTGTTCGAACAGCACTTCGGCATGGTGTCCCGTCAGCCAGCCAGACATCCGCGTGCGCGGTCCGGTGCTGAGGCCGCGGCTGTCCGCATCGACGAAGAACACCGATATGCTCTCCCACAGCGGCCGGTCGGTTGCCGTTCGCGCCAGCACGAAGTAGTGGTCAGCGATGCCGGCGTTGGTGACGAACGCGGATTTCTGCCCGTCGATGACATAGCCGCCGCCCGAGCGCGTCGCGCGCGTGCGAATGCCGAACTTCGGCGACGGGTCCTGAGTGAACAGTTCGGAGCCGGCGACGTTGGGCTCGCTGAGCGCGCCGGACAACACAACGGGGCGCGCCGTGATGCGGCCCAGCAGGTCGTCGCGCTGCGCCGGTGTGCCCGCCGACGCCACGATCAGCGGCACCGTCATGTTGAGCGCGAACAGGTCCGCGGCAATCGCGACATCGGCCGCGCCAAGTTCCTCGAGCAGCAGCACCGCGTCGATCATGCGCGCGGCACCGCCGCCGTACTGCTCGGGCAGCAGCAGCCGCGTGAAGCCCAGCTCCCAGCCGCGCCGGAACAGGGACTCGCAAACCGGCCAGGGCTCGGCGATCCGCTCGCGGGCCACGCGCTCGGCAACCGGGGTGATTTCGGCACGGGCGAAGTCGCGCGCGGTGCGCTGCAGCAGCTGCTGCTCGTCGCTGAGTCTCAGGTCCATGGGCGTCTCACCACTTCTCGGCAGGCATGATGTGCGGCATGTAGGGCACGCCGAGCTTCTCGAAACCCTCCGGCGTGCCGTAGACGACATCGACGACGTCGCTGCGCAACACGAAGTAGAAGAACGGAGCGGGCGGACCCTGCCAGCCCTGAAGGGCGCCCCGCTGCAGGGCCCCGACGAACTCGCCGCGCTGTGTGGCATCGAGCGCGGACAGCGGCTTGCCGTGTAGACGACGCGCCGCGGCCTCCGCGGCCGCCAGGCACGGGCGATAGAACGCCATGTACGGCGGCGGCACGTCGAGGTAGCGGATCATCAGCAGACTGCTGGCGCGCTCAGCGGCAAGCTGCTGGTCCAGATACTGGGCAATGCCGGCCTGGGTGGCGCCGGGCAGCAACGTTTCGCCGAGCGCTTCGACGGTCGCAACCTCGTCTGCCGTCAGGGCGCGCAGCGGCACTCCAGCGGCGTGGGCGGCGCGCGGGGTGAGCATGGCGATGCCACCGGTCACCTGGAACGCCAGCGCGCCGAGCGCGCCCCGGGCCAGCAGCTTGCGACGTGTTACGTCCACGGGGCGCTACCGGACCTGCAGCACCGTGCGCCCGCGCGCACCACCGGCGTCGGACGCGCGATGCGCCTCGGCGGCCTCAGCCAGAGGCAGCACTCGGCGTACGACCGGTTTCATCGTGCCTTGCTCGAACATCGGCCGGATGTAGTCGAGTACGTCGGCCCGCTGCTCGAACGCGACCACGTGACGCGTGACGCCGTGTTCGGCGCACAGCCGTGCGGAGTGCTCCATCTCGAGCTTGTCCTCACGCAGCACGACGACCATGCGGCCGCCGCGCGACATCGTGCGATACGAGTCCAGATTGGTCTGGCCGCCGATCGGATCGAACACCACGTCGACGCCGGCGAGCAGACTGGCGAAATTCTGCGAGCGATAGTCGATGACGACGTTGGCACCCGCGTCGCGCACGAGGCCCATGGCATCGGAGCTGCAGGTGGCCACCACCTTGGCGCCGAGCGCGCGCCCGAGCTGGATGGCCGCGCTACCCACGCCGCCGGCGCCGCCGTGCACCAGCAGCAGCTCCCCGGGGCGCAGGCGCGCCATGTCCACGAGCCCCATCCACGCTGTCTCGTAAACCATCGGCAATGTCGCGGCCTGCAGGAAGTCCAGGTTGGCCGGCATGCGACGCACATTGTCGGCACGGATCGCCAGACGCTCCGCATAGCTGCCCCAGCGCATCGTTTCCTGCATGCCGTACACGCGATCGCCGACTTCCAGACCCCAGACCGCGGGACCCTTCGCCGCGACGACGCCGGCGAAATCGTTGCCGAGCACATGCGGCAGGGCCAGAGGATAGAAACGCTGCAACCAGCCGCGGCGCAGCTTGCACTCGAAGCGGTTGAACCCCGCCGCATGCACGTCGACCAGCACATCTATCGGGCCGATCTGCGGCTCCGGGACTTCCTTCAGGGCCAGCCCGTCGAACCCGTCGCCATAGCGCTCCAGCATCACTGCCTTCATGTCACCACTCCTTAAGCTTCTACGAGCCGCCAGGGCCCCGGGGCGAGACCCGCACCAGCTGCTTGCCGATCGGATCTCCCGTGAACAGTGCCGCGAATGCGGCGGGGGCGCGTTCCAGGCCCTCGACGCAGTGCTCGTGATTGTGCAGCGTCCCGTCGCGCAGGCCCGCTGCGAGTTCACGCAGAGCATCGGGAAAGCGTGGCGCGTGATCGGCGATCAGGAAACCGCTGAGCGTGGCGCGGCGGTGAATCAGCCGGAACATCCGCCCATACTCGCGCGGCGCAGCCTGCTCGCTGTTGTATGCCGAGATGTAGCCGAACGCGACGATGCGCCCGTGCACCGCGATGCGCTCGACCACCGCCTCGTGCACCATGCCGCCAATCGAATCGAGGAACACGTCGGCGCCCGCCGGCAGCGCCGCGTCGAGATCCGCCGGAAACGTGGCGGCGTTGCAGTCCACCGCCGCATCGGCGTGCAGCGATTCCCTGACGAAACGGGCCTGCGCGGGACTGGCCACGAGCCCGACGGTACGCGCGCCGCGGCGCCGCGCAAGTTGCAAGGCGGTCGAGCCGACGGAACCGGCCGCCGCAGCAACGACGACCGTCTGGCCCGCCGACACCGGCGCCGCAACGCCGACCAGGCACCAGGCCGTGATGCCGGGCGGTCCGAGAATCCCGAGCGCCGTCTGCACCGGTCCCGCTGCGGGATCGACGCGCCGCAGGCCGGCGGGATCGACCGCCCCCTGCTCCTGCCAGCCGAGCTCGCCCGCCACGACGTCGCCCTCGCGCCAGTCCGCGTGCCGCGACTCGCGGACGACGCCCACGCCACGACCGAGCACGACGCTGCCGAGCGCAACCGGCGGTGGCTCGCGCGAAGCCGGGTTCATCCGCAGGCGTGTCACCGGATCGAGCGAAAGATACTGGGTCTCGACTCTGACCTGCCCCTCGCGCAGCGCAGACGCCGGCTGCACCACCAGCTCGAAATCCTCGGCGCGCGGCAGCCCCTGTGGATAGGCGCGCAGCAGCACACAGCGCGATGCGGCTGCGGGGCGCATCACTCAGGCCTGACCGGCCAGGCGTCGCGCCGGCAGCGATGCGCGGCTGGCGTGGCTGCGCAGGAAATCGAGCAGTGCACGATTGAACTCGGCGGGGCGATCCATGTTGCTGACATGCGAGCCGCCGGCCAGCTCGACAAACTGCGCGCCGGTGATGCGCGAGGCCATTTCCCGCGCATAGGCCGGCGTCGCGATGCGATCGTGCTCGCCGACCACCACCAGCGCCGGCACCCGGATTGACTCGAACGGCGGGAAGTCGGTGTAGCGCGTGACGGTATCGAGCGTCTTAAGATACGACTCGAGATGCAGCGCACTGAGACTCTCGACGACACGCTCGCGCACCCGCGGTGCCGTGCCGGGGCCGATCAGGGTCGCCGCGACCTCGGGCGCGATGTCGCGCGGCGAGCGGCCTTCGAGCAGCGGCTGCTTGCGCATCTGCAGGAACTTTTCGACCTCCGCGGGACTCTGCACACGCGGCGAGCCCGCGCTGGTATCGACCAGCGTCAGCGTGCCAACGCGCTCGGCATGGCGCGCATAGAAATCCAGCGCGATGCGCCCGCCCATCGACTGGCCGACCAGATGCGCCGCAGACGCACCGAAGTGATCGAGGACGCGCAGCAGGTCGCGCGAGAAATCGCCGAACTCGAGCGGACCCGCGTAGTCGTCACTATCGCCGTAGCCGCGCGCGTCCCAAGCGACGACGGTGAACTCCGCGGCGAGCGGCTCGATTTGCGAATCCCAGCTGGAGCGGTTGCCACCGATGCCATGCAGACACACCACCAGCGGGCCCGCGCCGGCGACCTCGAGCGACAGCTGCGGTGCCGGCCCGAGGCGCAACAGCCGGCGCGCCGGCACGTCCGCGCGCACCTGCGCATTCATGCCAGCGCGCCCTGCAGCAGGCCTTCGCGCACCACCGCCTCGCCGTCGAGTTCGATCGTGCAGTGACGCACTGGCAGATCGAAATGCCCGAGCGTGTAGCGGTTCGCAAACGGATTGCCACCGGTCGAATACAGGAAATTGCCGGCGAAGGCCCGCAGTTCCGTGCCGTTGATCTCGCCCTTGTCGTACATGATCAGGGCATCCCAGCGCGCGCCGGGGTTCATGCCCCAGCCGACGTGCGAGACTCCGTATGCATTGCGGTCGCCCCAGGCGGCGAAGTAGCTACGCATCAGATCGGCGTCGAGACTGCGCCCGGCCACGTCGACGACGAAATCATCCTCGATCGTGAGCCGCACCGGTGACTCCAGGTAGCGCTTGAACGTGAGATTGACGTCGCCGGCGTCGAGCACCAGCACGCCATTGGTGGAATGCAGCGGCGGAAAGCAGCTGCAGATGCCGCCAGGCCAGCTCGACAACTGGCCGGGATTGAAGCTGGCGCCGAAGTTGCCGCCGACGCGCGCGCCGGTCATCGTGATGTCCAGATCCGTGCCCGCCTTGGAGGTGACCCGCATGCGCGCGGCCTTCTGCATGCGCTCGCGACCGTTCTGGATCTTGGGCCACAGCGCCGGGTCGGTGCGCAACCGCTCCAGCGCCTCCGGGTGCTCGTTGCTGATGTACATCGCGCGAACCCCGGCGCCCAGCAGCCGCGGCGTTTCGGGCGCGTGCATGATCCCCTCGACGGTGCAGTCGGCCACGAACTTGACGCCCAGCAGCGCCGCCATGACCGGCTCGAGGCCCTGGATCGCGTGCGAGGAGCCGGTCGAACGCACCGGCACGGGCGCCTCCAGCGGCGGCGTCGGGATCACGATATGGAACGGGCGCGCACCGAGACGCTGCAGCGCGAGTTCCGTCAGGTGCACATTGAGCGCGCGCGACTGCGTCTCGGAGAGGATCGCGACGACCTCGCCCGCCTCGACCTTGCAAAGGCGGAACGCGTGCACGAAGGTCTCGATCCACTTGTGTTCGATCCGGTCCTTCAGCATCAGATCACCCGTGAGGTCCCTGGACGCATTCTCCGCAGGCTCCGACGCCGGGCCCAATTCATTTTGACCTCGGCGCCATAACCGGCGATTTGCGGGATCGAGCCACCTCGATCGCCACTCGCCCGAGGCTGGAGAACCTCGCAACCAGCGAATCGCCCGGTCCGAGCGGAATCGGCGGCGTCATGGCACCGCTGGCCACCAGGTCGCCTGCGGTCAGGCCGCGACCCTGCGCCGACAGCGCGTTCGCGAGCCATGCCAGGGAACGCAGCGGGTCACCGAGCACGACCTCGGCGGTGCCGCGGGCGACCTCCTTGCCGTTGCACAGCATGACCACCGTCTCGGTCGCGAAGCTGCCGCGACCCGGCGCCACGCCACGCACACCGCGGACGAAGCCCTGGGTCACGCCGTTGTCGGCGATCAGGCAATGGCCCCCGACCTCGAACGGTCGCGCGTAGCCCGGCCGGTTGATCTCCAGCAGCGGCACCACGCGGCGGATCGCCCGTCGCACCTCGGCCTCTTCGTACACGGCCTTGCGGGCTGGCAGCGCGCGGCCCATCACGAAGCCGACCTCGGCTTCCACGGAATCGCCGGGCAGGCTCGCGCGCCAGCGGTCACCGCTGCGCAGAACGCGGCGCGCGAACGCGCGTCCGTAGAACGGCGCGTCGAGTCCGAGCATCTGCTGGCCCGCGATTGAGGTGGCGCCGACCTTGTAGCCGGCCACGGCACCCAACGCCGGCCGCAGCGCCGCGACGATTTCATCGGCGATCGCGTAGGCCGCCGCCGTCGTGACCGGGCGCACGTCGGCGGGCACTTCGTCAAGCAGGCGGCCGCCGCGGCGCGCCAGCAGCAGCCGGGCCGCAAGCTTGCTGCGCTTCATGCCGCGGTCTCCCGCAGCGGTTGCGCGAGCCACTGCTCGAGCGTGGTGACGGGCGCGCCGAGCAGGGAATTCGCCTCCGCGGGATCGCCCGCCTCGCCGATGTCGGCAAACGCCGCGAACAGATCGCAGGCAAACGCCAGATCGCGATTGCCGGTGAGCCGCGCGATCAGTCGCGCCAGCGGAATCGGCAGTCGCCCGACGTGCCGCCGCGGATGATGTACCGCCACGTAGGCCATCAACGCCTGCCGCATCGTGAAAGCCTCGGGTCCCCAGACATGCAGCGCACGACTGGCCGCGGCGGGCTCATCCAGCGCCCTACTGACCATGCGCGCGTAGTCACGCGCGGCGACGTAGTGCAACTCGTGCGGCTGGGTCCCCAGCACGGTGGCGCGCCCGTCGCGCACGAACATGGGCAGCGACTCGAAGAAGTGCGTCGCGCGAAACGAGGTCCAGGCCACCCGGCTGCTGCTGAGCGCAGCCTCGACCGCGCGCTTGACGCGCACCGGGAAGTGGCGCTCGAGTTCCGCCGAGCTGCGGCCCGAACCCGACAGGTACGTGACTCGCGACAGTCCGTGCCGCCGGGCAGCTTGGATGCAGTGCGCAGCGCCCTCCACCTCCACGCGCTGATAGCTGTCGATCGTGTTGCCGCCCCGCAGATTCAAGTGCACGGCCGAACAGCCGTCGAAGGCCGCGTCGAGGCTGGTCGGTTGGGTGACGTCGCCGGGTACGAAGTCGAACGCGTCGCCGAGCAGGGCGCGCGCGCGCGCAACGTCGCGCACCAGGCAACGCACCGTCCAACCGTCCTTCGCCAGCTGGCGCGCGACGGGCGCGCCGAGCATTCCGGTGGCACCGACGACGAGAACGCGGCTACGCATGGGTTGCTACCATGCCCGCTTCGATCGCTGCCCGCCATGACAGTGGTTCATGGGGCTGGCCCGCGCTTTCAACCCCGCGCACGCATTGAATGACTGCGTCGCGCTTGACCCGCCGCAAGTGGCGCTCGGATAGTGTCAGCCACCTGCATGCGCGCGACCTCGTCACCACTGCCCCGCTTCGTCGACGTCGTGATCGTCGGCGCGGGCGCGGCCGGCAGCCTGTTCGCCCAGCGCTTTGCCGCAGCGGGTCGCTCCGTGGCGGTGCTGGAGGCGGGGCCAGCGTGGACCGTCGCCGACCTCGTCAGCTCCCAGATCTGGGCACGTCGGCTGAAATGGGGCGGCGCGCCGGTGCTGCCAGGCGGCACGCATCCGTTCGGCTACAACATGAGCGCCGGCTGGGGCTTTGGCGGCGCAGCCCTGCACCACTACGCCGGCTGGCCGCGGCTGCACCCGGAGGATCTGCGGACCCGGGAGCGCTATGGCCGCGCGCGCGACTGGCCGATGGCCTACTCGGACCTGCAGCCGCACTACGACCGCATCCAGCGTGAAATGCTCGTCAGCGGTGACGCGCAGGCGGAGGTCTGGCGTCCGCCCGGCGAGCCATACCCGCAGCCGCCGCTGCCCGTGTTCCGTCAGGGCGAAGTCATTGCAGCGGGCTTCAGGGCGCTGGGGCAGCGAGTGGCAGCCGCGCCGCTCGCGATACTCTCGCAGGCCGCCGAAGGCCGAGCCGCCTGCATCGTCGATGGCTGGTGCGATGCCGGCTGCCCGATCGGCTCGGTCGCCAACCCGCTGGTGACGCACATCCCGCGCGCGCGGGAACTCGGCGCGCGCTTCGTCGCCGAAGCGACGGTGACGCGCATAACGACAGATCGGGCCGGTCGTGCCGACGGCGTGCTCTGGCGCAATGGCCAGGGCGAGGAGCGCCGGCAGCGTGCCGGGCTCGTGCTGCTCGCGGCCTCGACCGTGCAGAACGTGCGACTGCTGCTGGCGTCGACATCGGAACGCCAGCCGCGCGGACTGGGCAACGGGCGTGGTCTGCTCGGGGAGGGCTTCACCTGTCACACCATCGCGAGCGCCTACGGGCTGTTCGACGAGCGGCTCGACAATCATCTTGGAGTGACGGCCGGCCAGCAGATTTCTCAAGAGGGCTACCGCAAGGACCTGCCGCGCGCCGGCGGCGCGTTTGGCAGCTATCAGTGGGGCATCGCGCCCGCACTCAAGGCCAACGATCTGCTCGGCATCGCGAACACGCGGTCGGATCTCTATGGCGAGGCCCTGCGCGACTTCCTCGAACGCGACGGACCGCGCATCGGCACGCTCAGCGCGGTCTGCGAGACGCTGCCCGGCGCCGGGCGGCGCATCGAACTGACCGCCGACCGGGATCGCTACGGCGTGCCGCTGGCACGGATCGTCAACACGCTCGATCGCGATGCGCTGGGCCTGCACGCGCACGCCAACGCCGAAGGCATCGCGGTACTGAAGGCGGCGGGCGCACGGCAGGCCTGGAATGGGCAGATGGCGATGACACACGCGCTTGGCGGCACGGTGATGGGCCGCGATCCCGCTGACTCGGTCTGCGACAGCCACGGCCGCGTCCACGACGTACCGCGACTCGTCGTCGCCGGCGGCAGCCTGTTTCCGACGGCGGGCGGCGGCAGCCCGACATTCACCATCTACGCGCTGGCCGACCGCGCCGCTGCCGAGCTGAACCGCGCGACTCATTGACGGGCGAAGTCGCGCCAGCGCTCCGCCAGCCGTTCGGCCGAGCGCAGCGCCACCGCATGCAGCGTGTAGGTCGGACTGGTGCCGCCGGACTGCGGAAACAGCCCGGCGCCTGCCACCAGGACGTTCGGCACATCGTGGCAATGCCCGTACGTATCGCAGACCGACTCGGCCGGATCGGCACCCATGATGGTGCCCCCACTGACGTGGCCGCTGGCCATCTGGCCCGCCCAGGCCGTGCGCGCGCCAGCGGCGCGCATCACCTCGAGGCCGCGCTCGTTCATCCAGCTCCAGAGCGCGAGCGTGGCGGGAGGATGCCGGTGCGTGGTTCGTGCCAGCGGCAGGCCCGCCGCGTCACGCGCCAGCCCATCGAGCTCAATGCGGTTGGCCGCATCGGGCTCGGCGCTCGCAAAACCCACCATATAGGCGAAGTGCCTGGACGCGTCGCGCAGGAACGCATGCAGCGGCTCGCCATAGAGGTCCGGGCGAGTCACCGCGAGGCCAAAGATGTCGTTGGGCTTTGCGGCCGGACCGATCTGCCATTGCACGCCGCCGAAGAGATCGGGCCGGCCCGGGTGCTGCAGCCCCGCGCGACTGTAGTACTGCCCGGAGTTGACGCCCATCCAGACTTCGGTCTCGGCCTCGAAAAGGCCATAGGAGAAGCCCATCGCTTCGGCCGTCAGGTACAGGCCGAGACGGCCGCTCGAGTTGGCGAGGCCAGGATGGCTGCCGCCACGCGGGCGACGTGTCTCGCCCGAGTTCAGCAGAATGCGCGGGTTCTGGATGAACGACGCCGCGAGCACCACGACCGCGGCTGGCTGCTCGCGCAGTTCGCCCTGGTGCCAGTACTCGACTCCCCGCGCGCGGCCGCGTCGGTCCATCAGCACGCGCGTCACGCTGGCATCGTGCAGGATTCCGACACCGCGCTGCAGCGCCGATCCGAGGTAAGTAAACAGCGGATTGCCAAGCGCCCCGATCGGGCAACCGGCATCGCACCAGCCGTCGTAGAGGCATGCCGCGCGACCCGCATAGGGCTCGGAATTGATTGCCAGTGGCATCGGCGACACCGGCATCCCGAGCTTGCGGAAGCCGTCAGCGAGCAGATCCCCGTGCCGAAACGTACGCAACGGAGGCATCGGATACGGCTCGCCCGCGGCGCGCCACGGCTCGCGCGCCGCGTCGCCGCTGAGCCCGACTTCGCGCTGCACCCGGTCGTACCAGGGTCGCAGGTCTTCGTACTGCAGGCCCCAGTCAAGCCCGCGGCCGTGCGCGCTGCGCATCCGGAACACGTCGGGATGCAGGCGCGGCCAGGTCGCGTAGTGATGCAGCGCTGCGCCGCCCGTGCCGTCACCGGTCGAGACGTTGTGCGCCACCGGATGCTGACCGTCGACGCGCACCGGGGCGCCGCCCCATTTCAGGCGGCGCGAAAACAGACTGGAACTGATCAGATCGCCGACGCCGCGCTGTGACCCGGCCTCGAGCACGCGAACCCGGCGGCCGCGCGCCGCGAGGCGATCCGCGTAGACACCCCCCGCCGCGCCGGCTCCGACGATGACGACATCGACGGGGTCGGCGACGCGAGGCGTGCGCGCGCTAGCGGCCGAAGCGATAGACGAACTCCGCACCCCACTCACGCGGCGCGCCGACTCCGACGAAAGCGATGCCGAGTGGCCCGCGGACATCCTGCCCGTTGGTGAAGTACTCCTCGTCCGTGAGGTTGCGACCGTACAGCGCCAAACTGAAGCGCTCATCCGCAAAATCATAGGTCAGGCGACCGTTGAGCAAGCCGAGGCTTTCCTCCTGCTCCAACGGCCCGTTCGGCGCGCCGAAGAATACCTTGGAACGATAGGTGTAGTCGCCGCGTGCGGTCAGCGCGCCTCCGGCCCCGAGGCTCCAGGTGTACTGCGCACCCAGCGAGCCGTTGAAATCAGGCGTCAGCGGCAGCTTGTTCGACAGCTGGAAGCCCGAGCGAAGCGCGTCGGCAGAGAGTTGCTTGTACTCGTGGTCCATGACACCCAGGCTGACGCTCAGCTCGAACGCGGGGGTCGGGCGGGCGAGCAGCTCCACTTCCAGCCCCTGGATGTCGGCGCGCCCGGCATTGCGGTTCTCGAAAAATCCGGACGGCCCGAGCACCAGCAGCTGGATGTCCTGGTAGCGCGACGAGAAGACCGCGGCATTCAGCCGCACGCGGTTGTCCGCGAACTGCGTCTTCGCGCCGATCTCCACAGTCTTCAGCTTCTCGGGGTCATAGGCCTGCACCGCAGCGAACGACCCGGTCGGGCCGGGAGTAGGGCGGCCATTGAAGCCGCCGCTCTTGAACCCTTCGGAGTAGGAGACGTAGTACAGCTGGTTGTCGGCGGGCTTGAACTCGAGTCCGAGTTTCGGCGTGACTTCGCTCCAGCTCGCGCGATATATGGTCGGCACACCGACCATGGCATTGCGCGGCGAGAGCGTCGGCGTAACTCCCGGCGCGATCAGCGGGAAGCACAGCCCTGTCGGTGGAAAGCCGGGGGTTCCCGGTGGTGCGCAGCTGAAGTTCAGGACGTTGTTCGAGTTGTCGATGAAGAAGTCGTAGGCCTGCGTCTTTTTCTCGTCGGTCCAGCGCAGTCCGAGAGAGCCGGACCAGGTGTCGCTGAATTTGAACGTGGCATGCGCGAAGGCGGCCGTCGCCTCGATGTCGACATCGAGCTGCTGGTTATTGGCAATCGAACGATTGACGAGCGCCGTGGCGTAGGGGTTAGCGCCGCAAAGCGGCGGCGGCGGTCCGGCGAACGGGAACGGCAGCGGAGAAAGCAGGCAGCCGTTGTTCGCGCCGAGCGTTATGAAGTTGTTGTGGAAGGCGCTTTCCTTGTAATAGTAGGCGCCGAGCAGGCCGCTCCATCGTTCCGTCTGGCGCGAAACCTGCAGTTCCTGGCTGAACTGGTGCTGCCGGGTCGTGAACTGGCTCTGGTAGAAGTTGATCCGGCTGCCATCGAAATCGCCCGCCGCGAACTGCTCGAGGTCGCGATACGCGCTGATCGATTTCACGGTGAAATCCCCGGGCGTCCAGTCCAGCGCCAGACTCACGCCGCCCACGTCAAGATCGCTGCGGGGGTCGGTGAGCGACGAGCGGTTGGTATAGATGTCGCCGGTGTTCAGGTCCGCGCCGATCTGCGGCGCCAGCCGCACACCCAGCGGCGACGAGGCATTCGGATTGAAGCCGATCAGGATCTGGTGCTGCGAGGAGCCGCGGCCGCGGGACTGGTCGGCCGTCAGCCGGGCCGTGAACGCGTCGCTGGGCTTCCAGACGAACTTGACGCGTCCCGACACGTTGTCGATATCGCCGAACGTCTTGCCCGTTACGATGCTGCGACCCCAGCCATCCTGCTTGCGATAGTTGGCCGACACGGCAAAGCCGAGCGTGTCGGTCATCGGGCCCGAAACGCGGCCCTGCGCGGCGACCAGGCTGCGCTGACCACCGCCGATGCGGACGTCGCCTGCCAGCGCATCGCCCGGATCCACGGTGATGACGTTGACGGCGCCACCGATGGTGTTGCGGCCGAACAGCGTGCCCTGCGGGCCGCGCAGTACCTCGATTCGCGCGACATCGAGCGAATCGAACGATGAACCGATCACGCGGCCCAGGTAGACGCCGTCGATGTATGTGCCGACGCCCGGATCGGTCGCCGGGTTGAGGTCGACCTGGCCGACACCGCGGACGAAATAGAAGCCGTCGTTCTGGCCCGTGG
>JANPDV010000127.1:0-6997 GCA_031431655.1 Gammaproteobacteria bacterium
AATGAGATGAATCGAGCGTCTGCAGGGTTGATGGCCATGGCCTGGTTGGCGGCGGCGGTCGCACCCCGCGCGATCGCGGATCCCGCCAGCGATCTGTGGGGCGGCATACGCACGTTCGATGCAAGACTGTCCGCCGCCAATCAACCGATGCTGACCGAGAGCCCGGCCACGGGCACCGTGAAGATCGTGCTCGATCTCGCAACCCGGACGATGCGTTGGGAGATCACCTACAGCAAGCTGACTTCGGCTCCGGTCACCATCGGCCTGCACGGCCCGGCGCAGCCGGGCACGAACGGCGCGCAACTGATCGACCTGGCTGGCAAGTCCCTCGTTTCTCCGGTCCGCGGCAGTGCGCCTGTGCCGGCCGGACAGATCCAGTACATGCTGCTCGGCTGGACCTATGTGCTGATCTCGACGAAGCGTCACCCGGGTGGCGAGATACGCGGCAAGGTCGATGTCGTGGCGCCCGACCGGCCGGCCAGCGAGTCCAGCGACGCGGGTGTCGGCGCCACGCGTTGATCGGCGGCCCGCCGACCGTCAGCCCGCGTCATCGCACGTCGCCTGCGCCATTCGCCGGCAGCGCCCGCACTGCCTCGCCCTAAGCAGCCACGACGTGAGGTGCCGGAACTGCAAGGCGGCCTTGCGGAATTCAATCCGGCCTGGACAAGGTCTGGTGCCCTTGGGAGACCGCCGCGCGATCGCGCTGTGCGCGCATAGGCGCTCCATTGGCATCCTCAACGAATCCACGATAGCGTTGCAATGGTCCGATAAGCGGGATACTGTCTCGTCAGACGGAACAAATCATCAGGTCCGATCCGGCCGCCCGGGCCAACGGACCGCCGATGAAGTCCTGCATCCGGCGCATCAACGGAGAATGCCAATGCGATATATCAAGCTGTGTTCGGCGCGGACTCGCGCCATCCTGGCGGGCGTTTCGTGTGCGGTGATGCTGCCTGCCGAGGTGCGCGCACAAGGCGCCGGTCTGGAGGAAATCGTCGTCACGGCCCGCAAGCGCGAGGAGTCGCTGCTCCAGGTGCCGGTCGCCATTTCGGCATTCAGCAAAGCACAGATCGAGAAACTCGGCGCACGGAACCTGGTGGAACTCTCGAAGTTCACTCCGGGAATCCAGTTCAACGAGCAGGGCATCCAGGCGCCCGGTCGCATCTACACGCAGATCCGCTTTCGTGGCCTCGGGGGCGAAATCAGCGAACCTTTCGGCCAGGTCGGCGCCGCATTCCTCGACGGAATCTACGTCTCTTCGGGTGTCTCGAGCCTGGGCACGGAGAACGTCGAGCGAGTAGAGATCGTGAAGGGGCCGTCTTCGGCCTGGCTTGGCCGAAGCACGTTCGCCGGGGCAATCAACATGATCTCGAAGACACCGAGCCTCGAGAAATACTCCGGCCGTGTGACGGCGTCGCTCGGCGAAGACGAGACCTACGACGTGTCTGCATCCCACGAAGGGCCGCTCGGATCCGACAAGCTGGCCTACCGTGTATTCGTTCAGAGCTTCGGCACCGCCGGGCAGTTCAAGGCCTCGGACGGCGGCAGGCTCGGTGAGCAGCGCACGGATACGTTTGGCGGAACGCTCTACGCGGCGCCCAGCGACCGCCTCAGGATCAAGCTGAACGCGCTCTATTCCCGGGACGATGATGGCGAGCCCGCGGCCCTGCTGATCAGCGGGCCGCTCGGGCGTCGCGGGACCAACATCGGATTGGCCAATTGCTTCGCGCAGAATCCGGCTTGGCGCACGCTGTTCCGCCGAAACATCGCCTCGCAGGGGGCCCTGACGGATTTCGTGTGCGGCGAAGTACCCAGCGCGCTTCGCCTGGTGGATTCCAACACCACGTTGAACGCTGACTTCGTCCGTTTCTGGAACGACGTCGTGCCGCAGGTCAAGGGCGTGCCGCGCCAGGACGAGGTCGGTAACCTGCGGCGACAGACGCGGCTGTCCCTCAACGCGGACTATGACCTGCCGTTCGCCGGATTCTTCGAAGGCAGCTCCGTGACGGTGCTGGCCGGCTACGGCAAGGAGCAGGTGGCCACCATCCGCGATTTCGATTTCACCGGCATTGGCAACTGGTACGGCCGCGATCCGCAGGTGGTCACCACTCGGCAGGCGGAGTTGCGTTGGGCGTCGAGCGACGATCGCCGCTTCACCTGGATGCTGGGCGGATCCTGGTTCAAGGGAGATTTTTACGCGCAGTTCGGCAGCGGTGAACCGATTATCGGCGCGGACGGGGCCCTGACCCTGACGCAGGCGTTCGCGGCCAACGATCTCGACGTTGCCTTGGGACGGCCCACCGACCTGCGCTGCCCCTGCGTGCTGCCAGCCTTCGACCGCCCGCCGCGCAACAGTGGCGAGACGAAGGGCATTTTCGGCAGCCTCGGCTATGACGTCACGGATCGGCTGTCTCTGCAGCTGGAATGGCGCTGGCAACGCGACGAGATCACCGCGCAGTCCACGTCCATTACGACGGTGAGCCCGCTCTTCGCGCCCTACGTCAAGAGCGCGGGCGCCGGCCTCGTGCTCGGGGACGACTTCGACAGCTTCCTGCCGCGGGCGACCGTCCAGTTCAAACCGACCGAGTCCACGAACCTCTGGGCCACCTATTCGAAGGGCAACAACCCGGGATTTTTCAACGGTGGGCTCCTGACCAACACCGACGACGACGTCCGGCGCATCCTCGCGATCGAGCCGACGACCCAGCTCTTCGTCGGCGAGGAAACCCTCATGAATTATGAGATCGGCTGGCGACAAAGGGCGCGCGACGGCCGCATCAACTACAGCGTCGTGGGCTACTTCATGAAGTGGGAGGACCAGAAGGCGCGATCCCAGATCATCTTCACGCGTGCCAATGGCGCGACCGGCATCGCAAGCGTCGTGGTAGGCGGCTTCAACACGGATCTCTACGGCCTGGAGTTCGAGGGTTCCGCGGCCATCTCCGAGCGTCT
The DNA here is from genome assembly GCA_031431655.1 of Gammaproteobacteria bacterium. Classification (GTDB taxonomy): domain Bacteria; phylum Pseudomonadota; class Gammaproteobacteria; order Steroidobacterales; family Steroidobacteraceae; genus UBA964. The sequence continues at coordinate 2,953 of JANPDV010000127.1, forward strand.
CGTGATCGATGCGTCGGTCAACTTCGCCGCGGCCGAATTCAAGGATTTCGAGTGCGGGTTCACGAACAACTTCGCGCCGGCCGAAGCGGATGGCCGCCTGGTGTGTGACGGCAACCGGCCGATCATGTACCCGGAATGGAGCGGCGCCGTGGCAGCTACGTGGACTGACTCACTGACAACGGACTGGGACTACTTCGTGCGCCTCGACGGCCAGTACACCGGCAAGCGCTTCATCGACGAAAAGAACTTCGCGTCGATCGGCGACATGACCATCGTGAACCTGCGTACCGGCGTAGAGAAGGACAACCTGCGGGTGGAGGCCTTCGTCACCAACCTGTTCGACGACGACCAGTATCTGGCCGGCGCGCGGTTCAGCGATTTCTCGGCTGACCGTGACACGCTCTTCCCGTTCGAATTCGGCAATCAGCAGGCCGTGGTACTGACCCCGCCGCGGAAGCGCCAGATTGGGATCAAGGTGGCGCTCAAGTTCTAGCACGGTTGCGCGCCGCACCGGCCGCCGGACGCCAACCCGGCGGGTCGGTTGGCATTGCGGTATCGCGATGCTAGGGTCGGCCGCGAGGATTGGCTCGCGTGCCGATTCACTCGCGATCCATCTGAGGATGTCATGGCTGTTCCTGAAGACGAGATCCGAACCGACGGTCAGGCGGCGACGGCAGAGCTGGGGCGCCCCGAGACCGGGGATACAGTCCAGACGATCGAGAAGGCCGCCGACATCCTCGGGCTCATTGCGTCCTCGGGGAGGCTGGGTGCGCGGCTGACGGACATCGTGGCCAGGACGGCCCTCAGCAAGTCGACCGCTTATCGGCTGCTGACCGCGCTGGTGCGAGCCGGGCTCCTCGACCAGGAAGCTTCGTCCCGCGTCTACTTTCTTGGGCTGAAACTCGTCGGATTCGGCGAGGTCGCGGCCAACAGACTGGGCCTCGCCGACTTCGGGCTCGACGTCGTGGACGCGCTCGCCGCGAAGACCCAGGACACCATCTATCTGTCGGCGCGCACGGGTCATGAGGCGGTCTGCCTCGCGCGCGCGTCTGGCGCGTTTCCGATCAAGATCCTCACGCTGAACGTCGGCGATCGCAGTCCGCTCGGCGCGGGCGCGGGTTCACTGGCGCTGCTGGCGGCGATGCCCGACGAGGAAATGCGACGTATCGTGCGGGAGAACGGGCATCTCGCCGGCGTCAACCCGCTGCTTGCCGAGGCGCCGCTGCTGGACCTGGTCGCCGAAACCCGACGACTCGGATATGCACGGACCGACGGTCGGATCGTCGTTGGGATGAGCTCGATCGGCGTGCCGGTCGTCGCATCAAGCGGAATACCCATTGCGGCGATCAGCCTCGCCGCGATTTCCGAACGCCTGTCGCCCGAGCGATCGGTCGAGATCATCGCGCTTCTGCAGTCGGAAGCCGCAGCGCTGGCCGCCCGGCTCGAGAAGTCGCTGGGCACACTTTCGAGACGCATGGTCCGTCGCGTCGTTGCCGCCAGCCGCACGCAACCCTGAGTGCCGGCGCCGGGGGCCGACCCGGCCTGAGCCTGGGCGGCAGGACATTTAGGCGGTCGGGTCTGGGATTCAAGAGGTCCTGCAATATGGAACCAGATCCCATTAAATGGTACTTTCCGTGTCATGAACGAGGCGCTCGCGGAGCGGATGTCGAACACCGGTGCCGCCCGTGAGCTGGTGGCGCTCAGGAGCGGCTACCTCCTCGGTGCCGTCGCGTACGCCGCCGGCCTTCAGGTCGTCAATGTCCTGCTGCTGCGGTTCCTGACCGACACGCTCGCCATGTCCGCCGCGCTCGGCGGGCTGCTCCTCGCCGCGACGCGCTTATACGATGCGGTCATCGACCCGCTCGTGGGTGTCGCGAGCGATCGGACGCATTCGCGCTGGGGTCGGCGTCGCCCGTGGTTGTTGGCTGGGGCGCTGACGCTGCCGCTGTCCATCATCGCGATGTTCAACGCACCCGCGCTGCCCGAGCTCTGGCTCGCCGTCTACATGATCGTGGTGCTGATGGCGCATGGCACCGCCTACGCAGCATTCGTCGTGCCCTATACCGCCCTGGGCACCGAGCTGGTCAGCGACTACCACGAACGCTCCCGCCTGATGTCGTATCGCGTCTACGGCGGATCGCTTGGGTTGCTGCTCGCGGCGTCATTTGCCCCATGGCTGCTCTCGATGTGGGGCGCCGATCGGGCTGGCCACGGTTCGATGGGCCTCGCGATCGCGCTGCCGATGCTCCTCGCGGGTCTCGGCGCGGTGTACCTGCTGCGTGAACCGGAATTGCCCGAGACGTCGACGCTCGGGCTGTCGCTGAAGGAGAGGCTGAAACTAGGAGTCCAGAACCGACCCTTCCGCACCCTGGTGCTGGTGCACGTCTTCTTCCAGATCGGCGTCGCGGGTGTCGTCGGGTCCACCGCATTCTATTCACGCTGGATTCTCGGCGTTTCCGATGCGTGGCTCGGCGCATTCTATCTCGCGAAGGTCGCGGGCAACCTGGTCTCGATGCCCCTCTGGCTGTGGATGTCCAGGCGCTTCGACAAGAAGCGCACGTACATCGTCGCCCTGATGGCCTATGGCGCGCTCAACCTCACCTGGCTGGCGAGCGGCCCGGGCGACCCGATGTCCATGGTGCTCGGGCGCATGCTGCTGATCGGCATCGCGATGGGCGGTTGTGTCCTGCTCGGCTACTCGCTGCTCGCCGACGTCATCCGGCTCGATCAGATCAGCACGGGCCTGCGCCGCGAAGGCACGTTCTCCGGCGTAATGAGCTTCATCGACAAGGCGGCGAACTCCCTGGGCATCGCCGGTCTGGGTGTGCTGTTCTCCGCGATGGGATACGTCGCGGCGCGCGGCAATGCAGTCCAGCCGGACAGCGCCCTGCACGCGATCCTGATCGGCTTCTCGGTGATCCCAGGCGTTGCGGCGCTGATCTGCATCCTCCTGATGCGAGGCTACCAGGTGCGCCGCGAGGACCTGGGGGGATGAGTCGCTGACATGCATGCGAACCCTCGATCGCGCGCGTTCGCGGTTCGTCACGGCCGCCGGCCCCGGCGGGGCGCCGCGCGATGAGGGTTCCATCGACGTTGGTGATGGTCGGTGCCCTGGTCGCGATCGCCTCCGCCGTGTCGATCGTGCTGGCCTTGCGCGTGCCGAAGTTGCCGCTGGCCGAATTGCGCCAGCGACATGCGTTGCCGGGTTCGCAGATCGAACGCGTCCGCGGCATCGATATCCACATGGTCGCCGAGGGGCGTGGCCCGCTCGTGGTGATGCTTCATGGCCACCTGAACAGCCTGCGCCTCTGGGATGCATGGGCCGCCGACCTGCGGCGCGATCACCGGGTATTGCGCTTCGACATGCCGTGGTATGGCCTCTCGTCGCCCGGTGAAGCTGGAACGCCCGGCGTGGTGCAGACGTACCAGGTGCTGGCCGACCTGCTGGAGCGTCATGGCTCCGAACCCGTCGTGCTCGTCGGAACCGCCAATGGCGGTCCGCCGCTCGCATGGTATGCATCCCTGCATCCGGGCCGGGTGCGCGCGCTGGTCCTCATCAACACGCCTTTCGAGCCGCCGAAGCAACTCGACCGCGGATCGCGGTTGCGAACCTTCCTGGACGAGCACGTGTTCGATGTCCTCGGCCGCCCACGCTGGGCAACGGCCTGGTTCCTCGGTGCAGTGATCCGCGCGCCGGAGAAGCGCACTCCCGAGCTCGTCGACCTCGTCTATGACCTCAAACGTCGCCAGGATGTCGCGAACGCACTGCCTGCGTTCGGCACCAGTACGCGATTCCAGTCCGCCGAGCTGAATCCGCGCAACCTTGGCTCGGTCGACATCCTTGCCGGCCTGTCCGTGCCGGTGCTGATTCAGTGGTCGGGCAGCGGGTACCTCCAGGTCGCGGAGGGCGAAAAGCTGAAGTCCCACCTGCCCGGCGCCCTCTTTCGGGTCTATCCGAAAGCGGGCCATTGGCTGCCGGCCGATGACGCCGCTGATGCCCTCGGTGACCTGAGGCAGTTCATCGACTAGACACGAATGTCCCGTT
>JANPDV010000128.1:0-12218 GCA_031431655.1 Gammaproteobacteria bacterium
GAAGTCCATTACGCGCATGCCGATGCGACGCTGGGTCGGCGGCAGTCCCAGGAAGCTGCCGCCCAGATGGGTCGCGCGCACGCTCGGCCAGCCCGTCGAGGCGGCATAGTGCCCGTCAGCGATGCGGCACTTGTGATCCCCGCCGACCCGGTCCGGGAAGGCCTCGAGGAACGGACCCTGGTGCACGCGCCGGTAGTCCTGCTGACCGCGGCAGGTGCCGATGCCAGCCGGACCGTACCAGACGAAGTCCGCATGCCAGTAGAGCCACTGCTCCATGCTGTCGAGCGAGCGGCGGTCGTAGCGCATCAGCCCGGCGATCATCGCTTCGACAACCGCGAGCGTACGCGCACTGTCCGCCGGGTCTGCCGGCGCGAGCCGCACGCCATCGCGAGTCGCAGGTCCCGGTACGCGATCCGGGTTGCCGAGCGGCGGCGCCAATGGCCAGACGCGAGCCTGCCGCATGAGATCCAGCAGATCGAGGATGACGTAGGTTTCGGTGACGCGGCCGTCGTCGAGCCGGACGAACTCGCCGAACCGGATTGATGCATAGGCGCCGGTCGCCGGGATGCCGAGCCAGTCGCCGAGAAAACGGCCGACGTAGTGCCCGGTCGCACCCACCCAGGCGCCCGCTTTCCACGAGCCTGCGATGCGGATGTCTTCGCGTCGCTCGAGGTCCGGGATCGCCGCAAGCAAAGGCTGCCACACCGTGCGCAGCACGGCATCGCGCCCGCTACAGTCGTTCAGCGGGTGCGGCCCATGCCACTGCACCTGCGGCGCGTAGAGATCCCCCAGCGCTTCAATAGACAACCCGCCCGGCGCGCCGCCGAAGACCGCCTCCAGGCGATGCCGATATGCGGCCCGCTCGACCTCTGCGGCCGATTGACTCAGAAGCGCGCTCCAATCCTAATGCCCCACATGCGCGGCGCATCATAGCTCAGGTTCTGACCCCGTGAGCCGGAGGTCGCACGATTGATGGTGACCTCATCGCCGGCATTGTTGACGAAAGCGTCCGCCGAGTAGCGGCCGTTCTCCGAGCGCCAGCCGAGCCGCAGGTCCACCTTGGCGAAGCTGTCCTGCTCATCGAGCACGGTGTTGAAGTCCGTGAGGTGGTAGCTGCCCGAATACAGCAGCGTGATCTGCGGAGTCACCGTGCCGCCGCCGCCGAGTCGGAAGTCGTAGCTCACGACGCCGGTGACGTGGACGCGATCTTCGATCAGCCAGTACGACGCCTGACCGAAGAATGCGTTGGAGGTGGTGTCGGGGAAGCCGGCCGCGAATGCGCAACCGGCGGTGTTGCGCGCCCCGGTCGGGCAGCTCGAGAACACCGACCAGTCGATGTCCTCCTTGAAATAGTAGTAGCCGAGGATCCAGTCGAAGCGGCCCTCGGCACTGGAAGCGCCCTGGATCTCCTGGCTGACCGAGCTGAGCTTGTCGTCCTGCGCATCGACGTTGCGGCCGACGGACGTGAAGTCGTTGTCGGCGTTGCGAAACACCTCGTAGTCGACATGGCCGGTGATCGAACGCAGGGTCACCGGACCGATGTCGCGACCGGCGACGTCCGGGATGCCGTCCAGCTCGGTCGGGCCGATGTTGAGCAGCACCGGTGTGCCCAGGATGTCGAAGGCGCCGGTGGCCGGATTCACGAACGCGCCACCAACGCGGTAGCGGAAGGCTGCACCGCCGGTACCCGCTTCCTTCCACAGGCTGTAGCGCAGCACGGCTTCGAATGCCTCGTTCAGCGCGAAACGCGTGCCGAGCCGGTAGTACTGGGTGTCGCGGGAGAAGATGTCGCGCGCGTCGTCGAGCCCTTGACGCATCCGTCCATCTCTTCGCGCAGTGCGGCGACGCGGAACTGGAACGTGTCGCCCGCCGGCAGGTTGATGAAGCCGCTGCCGCCAACGCGAGAGAACTCGCCCGCCGTCAGATCGAAGCCGGCTGCGAACTCCGGCGCCGGCGCGGCCGCCGATACCGTGACGTTGCCGCCAAAGGTGTTGCGGCCGTACAGCGTGCCCTGCGGACCACGCAGCACCTCAACCCGGTCGACATCGACGAACGGCTCATTGGCCTGGGACGCACGGCTGCGATAGACGTTGTCGACGAAGAAGCCGATCGTCGGATCGCCGCTGACCGCGGCGATGACTCGAGGTGGCAGCGGAACCCGCCGAATCCGGGCCGCGCTCGACGTCGCGGGCTGGGGAACGTCGCATTGCATTCGAATTCATTACGACCTATCTTCCGGCCGCCCGGCCTTCGACCGATGTAGCCCGCCACTTCTCGGGGACACGCCAATCAAACTCTCCACCGACCGCATCCTCACCACCCACGTCGGCAGCCTGCCGAGGTCGGCGGCCGTAACCGAGGTGGTGTTCGGGCGGGAGCGTGGCGAGGCGATCCCGCAGGCGCGTTTCGCCGCCGTAATTGGCAACGCGGTGAGCGATGTCGTCCGGCGACAGACCGCGGCGGGCGTCGATGTCGCCAGCGATGGCGAGATGAGCAAGATCAGCTACGCCACATACATCAAGGACCGACTGACCGGCTTCGATGGCGACAGTCAGCGCGATCCGCCCGCCGACCTGGAGGACTACCCGAATTTCCTGAAGAAGCTGGCAAGCGCAGGTGGCACCCCGAGCTACCGACGGCCGCGCTGCGTCGGTCCGATCGCGGTGCGCAGTCTCGAGCCGCTCAACGAAGACGTCGGCTTCTTCCGCAACGGCCTCGATGAAGCCAGGCGCTCAGGCGCAGCCCCGGTCGAGGGCTTCATGAACGCAGCCTCTCCGGGCGTGATCGCGTTGTTTCAGCCGAATGACCACTATCCGAGCCATGAGACCTACCTGGAGGCTCTCGGCGAGGCGATGCGCTTCGAATATGAGGCGATCGTCGGCGCCGGATTCGTGCTGCAGATCGACTCACCCGACCTGGGACTGGGCGGTCACACCCTGTTCAAGCACAGACCCGTTGAGGAGTACGTCCGCCTCGCATCGCTGCACGTCGAGGTGCTGAATCACGCGCTGCGGAACTGCCCGGCGGATCGCGTACGAATGCACGTGTGTTGGGGCAACTACGAGGGCCCTCATCATCATGACGTGCCGATGGACGTCGTCCTGCCGATCGCGCTGCGCGCCAAGCCGCAGGGGCTGCTGTTCGAGGCGGCCAACCCGCGTCATGCCCACGAGTGGACCGTGTTTCGCGACGCGCGGATTCCGCCCGACAAGGTGCTGATACCGGGCGTGCTCGATTCCGTATCGAACTTCATCGAGCATCCGCAGCTCGTCGCCGAGCGGATCGAGCGGTTTGCGCACATCGTCGGACGGGATCGCGTCATTGCGGGCACGGACTGCGGTTTCTCGACTTTTGCCGGCTTCGGCGTGGTGGACCCGGACATCGTGTATGCCAAGCTGGCCTCGATGGCCGAAGGCGCACGTATCGCGAGCCGGAAACTCTGGTGATGGCAAGCCGCGCAGATTCCAACCGGCACCCCGCCTCGCAGCCGATCGCCGTGTCGCTCGAGCAGATGCGACTGCGCCTGGTGCGCTACGCAGAACTGCGGCCGTGCACCAACGCGTTCATCGACACGCACACGCCCGGCAGCGATCGCAAGGAGAACTTCACGATCATCGGACCGGGCGTCGCCGAGAACCCCGAACAGCACGTCCACATCCGGATTCCACACGGCTTCAACATCGGCGGCGCGCGGCAGCCGCCGGGCTGCACGAACTCGCAGCACAGCCACGAGACTGCCGAAGTGTTCGTGATCCACCACGGCGGATTCCGATTCAAGACCGGAGAGCGTGGTACCAGCGGCCATGTCGACCTCGCCCCGGGTGACGTGATCTCGATTCCGACTCGGGCTTTCCGCGGATTCGACACTCTGGGCAGCGAATCCAGCTTCATGTTCTCGGTACTGGGCGGCGACGACCCAGGCCGGGTGCTGTGGGCGCCCTATGTATTCGACGCCGCACGGCAGCACGGACTGGTGCTGCTGGCGAGCGGTCGCCTGATCGACACGCACCGCGGCGAGCGCGTGCCGCCCGACGAGCAACCGATGCCGACGACCAGCGCGACTGACCACGTTCGACTCCGCCGGCATCACCGCAAGCACGGCGAAGCGCAGCGAACTGCAGGCTGCGCTGCGCGGCCCGTACTCCCACCTGCAGGGCATAGAGGAATGCCCGATCGTCGGCGCTGCCAACAGCGCGGAGAACATGCCGGCCGGGCGGCTTGCCTGGCTTCACGGGTTCCACCTGCGCGCGCTGCATGTCGCGGGCGGCGCCCGCATTCCACGCCATCGCCGACTCGAGGAGGAAGTGCTGCTGATGCATCGCGGCACCCTGCGCTTCGAGTGGCCGGACGGCACACTCCACCTCGGACCGGGTGACACGCTCACGGTGCCCGTCGGCCTGCCGCGCTCGTATGCGAACTTAGGCGCGGAGCGGACCGAGGTATACGTCGTGCGCGGCGGCGATGCGCCTAGGCCCGTTGCGCTGAGTCGAGAAATTGCCGCGGCGTGTGGCTGTCACGCCACTCGATTAGGGCCTGAAGGCGTCGAACACGTCGACCGCGCCGAAGCCCTCGCGCGTGGCCCCACCGGGCACATACAGCACTCCGGCGAGGCCGACGGCCTGCATGCCATGACGCGCCGTACGCATCGGCGTCAGCGTGAGCCAGGTATCGGTGGCAGGATCGTAGGACTCGGTCGAATCGAAGATGCCCGCGGCGTTGGCGCGATTGCCTTCGCCGCCGACGACAATGATGCGGCCGGACACCGTGGCGCCGGCGCAGCCGCCACGTGCGGTTGGGATGGGGCGGCGCGCGGACCAGGTCGCCGTGGCCGGGTTGTATGCCTCCGTCTCGGACCGCAGACCGCCGGCATTGCGCCCCGCGATCGCATACAACACGCCGTTGAACTCGGCCGCGACGAGATGATCGCGCGCGGTCGGCATGTTCTGCAGCGTCTGCCAGCTGTTCGAGGCCGGGTCGTAGACGGAGAAGCTGTCGACCGACCCACCACTGCGCAGTCCGCCCGCGACGTAGATGCGGTCACCGATGACGGCCACCCCCGATCCGCCGCGCTCGCTGCCGGGCGGCATCGCAGCGCGATTTGTCCACGAATTCGCGACCGGGTCGTACTCGAGCGTGACGCCCGTCGCGACGAACCCCACGCCCTGCAACGCGCCGACGACGTAGATCCGGCCGCGCGCAGCGCCCACGTTCACGTGATGCAGCGGCTGAGGCAGAGGTGGCGCGCGGCGCCACGTGCTCGTCTGCGGATTGAAGACTTCGACGTCCGTGACGATCACGCTGCGCTCGTCGAAGCCGCCAATCACGTAGATCTCACCATTCAGGAGCACAACGCCGTGTTCCTGCCGAGGACCGTCGGGTAGCGATGACAGCGCGCTCCAGCCGGTAGCGGGCGGAGGCGGTGGCGGAGGCGACGGAGCGACGGACGTGCCTCCATCGTTGCCGCCACTCCCGCCGCCGCAGGCGGTAAGGAAAACGAGCGCGACCGCAAGAGCAGCTAGAGGGTGGCCGATTGGGCGCATGACGTCGATGATGCGCCACCTTGGCGCGACCGGCCAGCACTCCCGCCGATGCAGCGATCGCGCCTGTTAGCGCAGGAACTCCGCGATCGCCTCCGCTTTCGCGTCGACACCGACCCCGAGTTCGCGATGGCGCCCATCGGGAAGCAGCGGGGCGAGCTGCTTCGCGCCGGTGTGCAGCGCCGGGGAATCGGCCGGCGAAGTGATCATCAACGTTGGCGCTTTGACGAGTGGAATGCGCTCGCGCGCGACGTAGCGAAAGGCCGCCAGGTAGGGCTTGTGGTACGTGCCGAGCGCCTTCAGGATGTCGAGCGCGCGCAGATGCAGTTCTTCGGGTGAGGCCATCGAGATGCTGAGTCGGTTGGCCGCCTCGCGCACGAAGTGGGGCGAGTACAGATCCTGATCGCGCGTGTAGTTGAACGCCCAGATCAGGTGGCGGCCGTACTCGTCGGGGCGCATCTCCGGAGCATAATTCTCGAGAATCCGCTGCTGCAGAGCCGTCGGATAGTCGACGATGCCATCGAGCACGAGCCGCCGAACGCGCGCCGGACGGGTCGCGGCGAACTCGGTCGCGACGCGCGCACCGGTGTGCGAACCGTAGAGGTCGATGCGCCCGATGCCCATGGTGTCGAGCAGCCGCTCGAGGGCTCCGGCGAAATAGGCAATGTCTGGTTGCGCGGGCGCGGGTGGTGGGGAGTCCCCATTGCCGAGCGTGTCCGGCGCGACGATTCGCGCGCCGCTGCGGCGCGCCGCGAGAGCGAGCATCAGCGGCTGCATCGCACGCGACGAAACCGGCGACTGGTGCAGCAGCACGATTGGCAGCGGCGCGTCCGCACGCGCACGGGCACGCGCAGCGCGCGCTGTGTCTGCGGCAGCAGCCGGCATGATCTGCCGGACGTGGACCTGCCCCTCCTCGATCCGGTAGAAGCCGCGATCGATCTGCGCCGCCCGCGCGTCCATTGCGCCGAGGCCAGCGATCGCCGCCGCGAGCAGCGACACCCAGGCCGAGATGTGTTTCGTCCGCATCGCACAGTCCTCCTGACCCGATGAGCGGGCCGCCGCCGGCCCCCGAAGGTGCCGGCATGATACCGGGCCGTTAAACGCCGTCGCAGGCCCGTCTGCTCTGAACTCGAAGATGCAGGCTCGGTCGCTCTCGAGGTCGGGCCGCCATGTCTCGCGGGCGGGGGCGTGCGACACGTGACCCGGCCGAGCTTGCAAGCCTTGTCGGCGCCCCGCGCTGGGCACTTGCGAGATCGCTGCGGTGAATTCCGGCACGCACGGACTGGAGGCCGCCGCGTCAGCGGCGCGCGAGCTCGCGGGGCCACGGCTCGAATAGTCGTGGCGCGCCGGTCTGGCGCAGCGAAATTCTTAGATCCGATAGAACCGCTCTGCGTTTGCGGCCAGCAGGTCCTGATGCGGCGCCGCGCCCAGCGGCCGCGTGAGGCGATCGTAGGCGCCGTAGAGCTCCCGGTACGAACGCGCCAGCTTCTCGACCGGGAAGTTGGACCCGAACATGCAGCGCTGCACGCCGAAGATCCGGACGCAGTCGTCGATCAGCGGTCCGATGCTCGCCTCGCTCCAGTGCGGATCGAACATGCCGAAGCCGGAGAGCTTGCAGTGCACGCCGGGCAGCGCCGCGAGAGCGCGCAGCCCATCGCGCCAGGCCGCAAGCCCCTCGGGGCTGCGATCCCACGGCGAACCGCAATGGCAAACGGCGACACGCAGGCCGGGCATGTGCCCGATCAGGCGCGCGGCTCGCAGCGCCTGCGCTGGCACGAGCTGCAGATCGAAGCTCAGGTCGCGCTCGGCGAGGAGCCGAAGGTTCGCCGCGAACTGCCGGCTCTCCAGCAGAGCGCCCGATCCAGTGAGGGCGTCCTCGTCGTCGGACCGCCCGACGATCTGGCGGACGCCCCGCAGGTTGCGGCTCTGGCGATGCGCATCGAGCACGTCGATCGCATTGGCCGCTCCGAGGTCGCAGAACGCAACGATGGCCTGCGGCAGCCCACCCGAGTCGGGATCGTCCGCGACGCGCTGCAGCCAGCGCGTTTCAGCAACCACGTCTTCATCGGCCGCGCCGACCTGAACGTGCACCGACTTCGCGAGCGGCAGGCCGTCCGCATCGGCCCGCAGATCAGCAACGAGGTAGTCCCTCTGGATCGGCGTCGGATCGCCAAAGAAGCGCCGTACGCCGCGCGCCATGAGCCACGGGTAACGGCAGGCACGCAGGTCCCAGAGATGGTGGTGGGCGTCGACGATCGGGAAGTCGATCACGGCGGACGGCGGCGCGCGCACGGTGCTCAGGCCGTGCGGGATGCGAGCAGCTGTGCGAGAACGGCGAGGCGGTCGTAGATCGTCCACTCCGCCGCGATTCGACCCGCGACGATTTGCCAGTGCGTAACGCCCAGTATGAGAACCTCGCGCCGTGTCGGAGCGAGACCCCAGGCGTCGCCGACATGGCGCGCGTCCAGCGTCCACCGCACCGCCACCCGCCAGCAGTCCTGGTCGAGTGGGCGCAGGCACAGGTGATCCACCGACAGTGCGCCATGCGCAAAGGCCCGGCGCAGCGTCGCGTAGGCATCACGAATCGCTGCGAGTCCGGATGCGACGGGTGCCGAGTCGTGCAGGACCGCATAAGGTGCATAGTGCTCTGCGAAGGCAGGCTCGTGGCCATGGACCCAGGCGTTGCGCAGCACTTGCCCCGCGAAGGCTGCCGGGTCGTGCTGGAACAGTGCGGTCGCGACCGCGCGTCCGGCGACAGCGCTCTCGGACGCACGGACGCGCGCCCGTTCCGCGCGCAGCCAGGCCAGATGCTCTGCCTGCGGCGCGGCCTGCGCCTGCCGTTGCGCCAATTCGAGCGGATCGAGGCCGAGTTGGCGGACGAGGCCGTAGTTGTCGCGCACCAGCCATTCGCGCGTGATCACGCCATTCTCCACGACGCAATCGGCGATCGTGCGCACCACGACGGCACGACCTGTGGCCGGGCCGAAGGCGCTGAGACCGCGATTGGTCATCGGGCTCGTGATGCGGTGCGAACTGTAGAAGCAGCCGGGCGACTCTCGAGACCAGATGACGTCATCACCCAGCAGCAACCGATCCGGAAACGCGGCCAGGGTGTCCCAGGTATTTCGCACGACGGTGTCGGCGCCGCGGATGATGCCGCCGAGCGTGTAAAGCACACAGTCCGGACTGTAGTAGTCATGGATCCGTTCGACCTGGCGCGATTCCCAGATCTCGTGCGTGATGCCGAGAATGTAGTCGACGATGTCGGCGAACGGCCCGCTGGTGCCTTCGAGAAAAGCGGGGCCTGCTGCACCCGATGTGCCTGCGGCACTCATTTCACAGCCTCGCGCAGCGCCCGGGCGCCGCTCAGCAGAAAGCCGTGGTCGGAACCGAGCAGGAAGAGCGTGGCCCCGTGCGGAATCCACCGCCGGGCCTCGGCCGGATCGCCAACGAACATCCCGACCGGCACGCCGCGATGGCGGCCCGCGGCGCAGATCGACTCGACCGCAGAGATCACGCGGGCGTCGTCCAGCTGCGTCGCTCCGAGCGACACGGTCAGATCCACGCGGCCGACGAATAGCGCGTCGATCCCCTCGACCGCTGCAATCCGGTCGACGACGTCGAGTGCTTCGACATCCTCGATCTGCAGGATGACCGTGGTCTCTTCGCGCGACCTTCGCAGCTGCTCAGCGATGGGTCGCCCCGCGAATCCGGCCGCCCGGGTCGAGCCTGCATAGCCGCGGCCGCCCGCGCCGTAGTGACAGGCGCGCACCGCAGCCTCGGCCTGCACAACGGACGCGACATGGGGCACGAGCACTCCGGTGGCGCCGCAGTCGAGCGCGTTGAGGATTGCGGCCGGATCGGCCGAAGGGACTCGCACCAGCGCGGGCATGCCAAGGGCGCGGCAGATCGCGAGACAAGCATCGAGCTCGGCGCGTCCGAACGGCGCGTGCTCGGCATCGAGTGCGAGCACATCGAGTCCACTGCGAGCCAGTACTTCACAGACGACCGGCGATGGGGTCTTCACCCAGGTGCCGAGCAGAATGTCGCCGCCATGCAGGCGGGCGCGGAACGCAGGCGTTGGGGGCGGGGTTGTCATTGTCGGTTCAGCTCCTGCGCAGTCGGGCCGAACTGCCGTCGACCAGGATGGCGGAGAACGTGCGCTTCTCCGGCGGCAGTTTCGGATTCTCGATGCGCTCGATGATCATCTGCACGGCGGCAGCCGCCATGCGCTGTACGGGCTGCTGCACGATGGTCAGATCGTAGCTTTGCCAGCGCGCAGGACCGACGCCGTCAAAGCCCTCGATCGAAACGTCGGCCGGCACCTTCAAGCGCATCTCGTGCCTGGCGACATCCATGCAGCCGATCGCCATCACGTCATTCGCGCAGATCACCGCGTCGGGCAGCCGCCCGAGTTTGCGCTGCAGCGCCTTGAGCCCTGCCGCACCCTGCGTGCGCTCGACGCTGACGACCGAGTCTTCCGGTCCGCTGACGATGCGGAAGGACTTGTGGCCGGAGTCGACCAGTCGGTTCACCAGCCAGCGGGCCCCCTCGGCCTGATCGCAGCAGACCGCGTTGACCGGCCGATCGCGCAACGAGCGGTTGTAGAACACGAAAGGCACGCCGCGCTGCGAGATGACGACCGCGACCATGTTGGAACGCCGCGTGATCAGGCTGCGTGCGATGGCATTGGGCCGATAGCCGAGCGTCTCAGCTGCCTTCATCACTCGCGCCCGCATCTTCCGCGAGACGGAGGCGCCCGGCTTGAAGCAGCGGGACACCGCCGACTGCGATACGCGCGCGAGTCGCGCGACATCGTAAGACGTCGCATGGCCGGTGCTCACTTCGGCAGGACTGGGAACCCCGGGTTTCATCTTGACTCCGCAGCGCGCACGCCGGTCATGCGTTCGCGGAAGTAGGCATCGTCGCGGTCCGCGGCCAGGCGTTGCGCATCGCCCTGGAAGAAGTGGTCGCCCCCGGAGTGACTGTGGAAGCGGTGGGGCAGGCGCCGAAGAGAGAGCTCGCGCGCCAGTTGCTCCGACCACTCATGGCGAGTCGAACTGTCCTCGCGCGCGTGATGCAGGATCAGCGGTGTGCGCAGCAGGCCGAGGTGACCCAGCGGCTCGTTGGCGCGCCAGTCATAGGGCGCTGCGAGACTCGCAACCTGGGCGTTCAGGGCATCGAGCCCGGGTCGCGGCACGGCCGAACCAGCGTCCGCGACCGGCGACTCAGGTTTCGAACGAATGCTCGCCCGCTCCGCGAGATCACCGCCACTGCTGGACCAGAGCGAAGCTGCCCGGATTGCAATGCCGGAAATCCGATCCGCGACCAGCAGCGCGCGCAGCGTGATGTCGCCGCCCATCGAGTGGCCCCACAGGAATACGTTGTCCAGGTCCGCATCGGGCAGGTCACGCAGCGCGACGAGCAGAGCGACAACGTCCTCGGTGTACCACGCTGGCGCCAACGCGCCATGGGCGTACGCACCGCCCTCGGACAGGTTGTGGCCGAGGAAATCCGGCATGACAACGAGGTAGCCGCGTGACGTGTACAGCGCTGGCGCCGGCCGGTAGTAGTCGCCAGGCCGGGAGTCGACGCCCGCCGCGAAGCCGTAGCGCGGGGGGTCCGGATGAAAGCCGTGATTCGCAACCAGGACCGGATAGCCGTGCTTGGGCCGCGGCGACGCCGGCACGGCGACCAGCGCATGCACCTTGAGACCGGCCGAGCGATACGACACCAGGTAACTGGAGAAACCCCGCTGGCTTGCCAGGCTCTGCTCACGCTGCAAGCGGGCGACGGGCGGGCGGGTACGCAACTCGTCGATTGTCCGCGGCGGCGGCAGCGCCCCGACGTCCGGCGCCGTGCCGCAAGCCGCTCCGGCGGCAAGAGCAAGAACGATCCCGAGGGCCCTGGCCGCGCTGATCCCGCGGTCCCGGCCTGGCGCAGCGCTGGGCACTAGCGCAGTCGCGCCACCGATCGAGCGGAATCCGTCATGCGACCGATACTGCATTCGAATGCAGCATACACCCCAGCCGGAGGTCACCGCGCGGGGTCGAGCGCCCGGCGCGTGGCCTCGTCTGCGGGGAACAGATGCTCGATGCGCAGCGACGCGACTGTGACGTCCAGCGGCGAACCGAAGGTCGTGAACGTGGAGAAGAACGTGAGCGGCCCGTGCGCCACCGAGCGCAGGCGGGCCAGCAGCAGCGGCGAGCCCGTCGGCGAGGCGGTCTCGAGGTTGCGGTTCGATCCACCGACCCGCTGTGGCGCGAACGCGCGCAGCTCTTCGACAAGCGCTGCCAACGCCGGCACGTGCGCCGCCTCGCGCGTGGCGCGCTGCCAGACTTACCCGCACACCTCGTCCGCGTTTTCGAAGAACGCGCTGAGCCCGCCCGGAAGCAGCGTCGCGCGCAACATGTTGAACGGTGTGCCGTCGGGTCCAGGCGCGAGTATCGCGTCATCGAGACCGAGGAGATGCAACAGGCGGCGCACTCCCGCGTTCGCGTCCAGCAGGTTCCAGGCGGAATCCAGCAGCAGAGCCGGTGCGGGCTCGTGGGCGGCGAGCAGGTGCCGCACCGCATCGCGGACGGCCTTCATTTCCGCGGAGTCGAGCGCACGCTCGGCATAGGCGGGAGCGAAGCCGGCGGCCAGCAGCGTGGCATTGCGCTCGGCTAGCGGCGCTTCAAG
>JANPDV010000129.1:0-4146 GCA_031431655.1 Gammaproteobacteria bacterium
GTGCAGCATCGGCAATGGCACGGGACTGAGCGGGCTCGCGTTCTACACCTTCGGCGTGTTCGTCGTGCCGCTGGTGGAGGCTTTCGGCTGGGCGCGCGGCCAGGTGACGATCGCGGCCAGCTTCCTGATCATCGGTACTGCTATCACGGCGCCGATCATCGGCTCCATCATCGACCGCTTCGGTGCCCGCCGTCTCGCGATGCTGTCGCTGGTGGCGCTCGGCCTCGGCTATTCGCTGCTGTCGCAGCTCGGCGGTGCGATCGGCATGTTCTACGCCGCCTGGCTCGGACTCTCGCTGCTCGGCGGCGGCACCACACCGGTGGTGTGGACGCGCACCGTCAACGTCTGGTTCGACCGCGGTCGCGGCCTCGCACTCGGCCTCGCGCTGGCCGGCTCGGGACTCGCGGGGGTGTTCGCGCCGTCGCTGATCACGCGCGCCATCGCCGCCTACGGCTGGCAGGGCGGTTACCTGGCGATTGCCGCCTTCATCCTGGCCATCGCCCTGCCGGCGATTGCGCTGCTGTTCGTCGATCGCCCGCCCGCGGCGGCGGCCGATGCTTTGCGTGCAGGCGCGTCGCACGGGGCCGCTGCCGATTCGGCGGCGCCGGTGGTGCTGCCGGGCCTGACGCGCGACGCGGCGGTTCGCACCGCCACGTTCTGGAAGATTGCGATCGGATTCTTCCTGGTGTCCTCGGTGGTCGCGGCGCTGATCATCAACCTGGTGCCGCTGCTGATCGATCGCGGCCTGACCCGGGCGGATGCGGCGGGCATCGCGGGCATCATGGGCTTCGCGGTGCTGGCAGGCCGCGTCGGCATCGGCTGGCTGCTGGACCGCTTCCCGGCCTCGTGGGTGACGCGGATCCTGCTGGGCCTGTGCGCGCTCGGCTGCTGGGTGCTGTCGTTGCCGGGCACGCCGACCTGGGTGATCGCGCCCTGCGTGCTGTCGCTGGGGCTGGCCGCCGCAGCCGAGGTGGACCTGGTCGCCTACCTCACCAGCCGCTTCTTCGGGATGCGCGCCTATGGCGAGATCTACGGCTGGCAGCTCACCTCATTCTACCTGGGCGCTGCGCTCGGTCCGCTGGCGGCAGGCCTGGCTTATGACCGGTTCGGCAGCTATCAGCCGACGCTGTATTTCGCGGTGTTTTCGCTGATCCTCGGCGCGCTGGTGATCGGCACGCTGGGGCGGCCGCCGGACTTCGGGCGCGGCCACTGAGCTGGCCGCCTGATCAGCGCGCCTGATACTTCTCGCGTCAGCCGCCGACCGAGACGCCCTGCATGGGTTCGCCGTCGCGCATGATGGCGGACCAGGAGCGGTCGCCGCCGAAGCGGATGCCCCTGAAGTCGCCGGGCTTCTTGTCGAGCACGTTCAGGTAGAGCTTCTGGCCCTTGTAGGCCCATTGCTTGCGGCCGTCGGCAGCGTCGACGACGGCCCAGCTGCCCACCGGCTTCGCGTCCGGAGCCGCCAGGATCGGCGTCCACTGGTCGTCGACGCAGTCGCCGGTGCAACCGGGCAGCTGCCCCATGTAGCGGCGCCGCCCGCGGGCGTTGTCGCCGTGCGTATAGATGGTGAGGCCGTTCTGGTCCGCGAGCAGTTCGCCCGCATCCGAGGGCCGGATCGTGACCCAGCTCGGCAACGGCGGCATGGGTTCCAGCACGACCGCCTTCCAGCCACCGCGATCGTGCCCGGTGACCTCGCCCGGGATCACGTCGGTGCCACGCCGACTGTACAACGGCTTGCCCTGGTACGCCCATTGCTTGAGGCCATCGTCGCGCGTGACGATGCTCCAGTCGGCGAACGCCCGCGCGGCCCACGGCGCGGCGAGCGGCTGCCAGTCCGTGAGGCAGGAGCCCTTGCACGAAGGCGCCTTGCCGGCGCGATCCGCGTCCGACACATACAGAGTCAGCCCCCGCGCATCGGTGAGGACCTGGCCGAGAATCGTGCCGCCGATGCCCGCGTCGCGCGGCACCGGAATCGGCTTCAGCGCAATGCGCCAGACGGTGTCGACACCGTCGCCGAACACCGAGCCGGCGGATTCATCTGCCGCGTAGCGGTACAGCGGCTTGCCGCGGAACGCCCACTGCTTCGTGCCGTTGGCACGCGCAATCTGCGTCCACGCGCCTGACGACGGTTTGGCGTCCGCGGCGGCCAGCACGGGCGGCCACATCGTCGCGCAGTCCCCGTCGCACGACGAGGCGCCAGGAGTACCTTCATCGCGGTCGAAGGTATACAGCGTCATGCCGCGCGCATCCGTGAACACCCAGCCGTCGCCGCGCGCCTTGAAACTGATCCCCGACGGCGTATCCGGGGCCTGTGACGTCACCGCGAAGGCTGCGGCTGCGGCGCCCAGCGCGGCCAGCACGCAGGTGACTGCCAGCGAAGCGGTGATTGCAGAGCCCCTTCCGGACACGTCGCGTCTCCGCCTCAGGCCACGACTTCGCTGATCGACTTCGACGTGCGCAGCGACCTGGTGCCCCAGGAATCCAGCGGCAGACCCATGATCTGCATCGCCGTCAGCCCGACGCGCGTGATCGGGTCGCCGTTGCCGACGATGTGCATGCCGGTCTTGATGCGTCCGCCCGCGCGACCTGCCGTGAACACAGGCACGCCGTCGATCGAGTGCACGCGCGCATAGTTGGTTTCGGTGGCGGCGAAGATCAGCGTGTTGTCGAGCAGCGTGCCGGCGCCCTCCGGAATGCTGGCGAATGCATCGATGAAGGTCGCGAAGCCTTCCATCGTGCGGCAGTTGAACCAGAACGCCACCGGCTGGTAGCCCAGTTCCTTGTCCCAGGTCTCTTCGTGCGTGAGCAGGTGATGCGTGTACGTCTGGCCCGGCCGGCGCATGTGCGAGAAGTTGTCGCTGAAGACCATGTTGAAAACCTTGGTCTGGTTGCAGGCCACCGCCATCGCCAGCATGCGCGCCATGACCTTGTGGTTCGCGATGACGGTTTCGACTTCCAGGCCCTGCTTCATGTTCTGCTCGGCGCCGTCCTTGACGGGTGCGGGCGGCAGCGCGCACGCCATGTTGGGCGCCGGCTTCTGCATCTGCAGGTCGAGCTGGTTCTCGATCTGGCGGATCGAGGTGAAGTAATCGTCGAGGCGGGCACGGTCGGCCGCGCCCAGTTGTTTGTGCAGGGTCTTGCTCTGCTCGCTGACGGCGGACAGCACGCTCTTGCGCACCATGGCCCGGGTGTCCGGCTTGAAGTCGGCCTTGTTCGGGTCGACGAATTCCATCCCGAACACGCGCTGGTACAGCTTCTCGGGCGAAGCCTCCGCCGCGGCGCGATTGTTGGTGCCGCGCGCGCTGTAGTTCTCGCGAGCGATTCCGCAGGCGGTGATGTCCAGCGTCTGGAAGCGCGAATTCCCCGCGATCGCGTCGGCGATCAGCAGGTCGAGCGTGGGCGCCGGAATCTCCGCATTGCTCGACGGCGATGCGCCGGTGCGCGAGGCCACCCAGCCGGAGAAATGGGTGTAGTTCGAGTGCCCGTCCAGCGGCATGTTGAAGCCACCGTAGTAGTTCAGGTACTTCTCGTAGGGCGCCAGCGCCTTGCACTCCTCGAGAAACTTGATGCCGGGTCCGGTCTGCGTCTTCTTCTCGATGGCGTGGCCCGGCGTGTGGCCGAGGCCCCAGTACCAGGTGCCGAAGCGCACCGGCAGAGGCGCGCCGGTCGCTGCGACCGCGGTGCCATTCTCGTTCAGGAAGCAATCGAGGAACGGCAGGCTGATGCCGACGGCCACGCCGTTGAGCGCGCCGCGCAATACCGACCGACGCGAGACGGGCTTGGGAATCATGAAACTCATGAGCGATCCTCCAGGGCGGCATCCTTGCCTGCATTCAGCGCGGCCGAGCGCACGGCCGGAGCCGGCGTCACGGCATACAGTGCGTCGCTGACGGCCACCTGCCGCAGCAACTCGGGAAAACGGTAGTCCTCTTTCGCAAACTCGGTCTCGAAGTACTCGAGCAGCTTCTTCTCGTCGCGCTGCGGGGTGCGCACCGCGGCGTACGAAAACACGCGATTGACGACACAGGCCGGGGTCGCCGGATTGTCGCGCATCGCCTTGCCGAGCCCGGCCGCATCGGTGAACGGTTTGCCGTCGAGATCGCCGGAGGTATCGATCGGCACGTTCGACTCGGTCTCGCGCAGCTG
>JANPDV010000130.1:0-23536 GCA_031431655.1 Gammaproteobacteria bacterium
GTACGTCCTCGGCGCACTGCGCGAATTCATGGTCGCGCAGGTGGCGCACTTCCGCTTCGAACAGTCCCGGCAGCAGCTCCGCGCCGAGGTCACCGAGGCTGCGACTGTCTCCCAGCCAGTCGAGCACCTGCGAGCCGTACAGGCGTGGCAGGCGGCGCTTCATTGACGGCGGCAGCCAGGGATAGCGTGATTCGAACAGCGCGGCAAAGGCCTCGAAGTCGGCGTGCGGGAGATCACCGCCCGGCAGGGGCGTTCCCCGGGTCCAGGGTCGCGCATCGCAGTCGAGCGCAGCACACAGCGAATCGGTCGCTTCCTCGGCCAGCCTTCGGAAGGTGGTGATCTTGCCCCCGAATACCGACAGCAGCGGCGCACCGCTGCGATCGAGTTCGAGCGAATAGTCCCGGGTCACGCTGGAAGGGTCAGTCGATTCATCCTCCAGCAGCGGCCGCAGCCCTGAGTAGCTCGCAACCACGTCCCGCGGGCTCACCTTGCGGGTGAAATAGCGATTGGCCATTTCGCACAGGTACTCGGTTTCCGCGGCGCTGATCACCGGTGCGTCGGGACGCGCGTCGTGCTCGACATCGGTGGTTCCGATCAGCGTGAAGTCCTGCTCGTATGGAATCGCGAAGATGATGCGACGATCCGGATTCTGGAACAGGTATGCGAACTCGTGATCGAACAGGCGCGGCACCACGATGTGGCTGCCCTTGACCAGCCGCACGTGCCGGGCCGCCGGCGAGTGCAGGGCGGCATCGTGCACCAGCCCCACCCAGGGTCCAGCGGCGTTGACGATCGATCTGGCGGTCACGGTCAGCCGGGCGCTCGCATCGACAGTGGGCTGCAGGCTTACCGACCAACGCGCGCCGTCGCGCTGCGCATCGACGAAACGCGTGCGCGTCAGGATCTGCGCGCCGCGGCGTCCGGCATCCACGGCATTCAGCACCACCAGGCGCGCGTCATCCACCCAGGCATCCGAGTAGGCGAATCCACGCGAATAGCGGGTCTCGAGCGGCGCACCCGCCGCGTGGCTTCGCAGGTTCAGGCTCTCGGAGGCCGGCAGGCGGCGTCGCTTTGCCAGGTGATCGTAGAGGAACAGGCCCGCGCGGATCATCCAGGCGGGACGCAGGTGGCTGTCGTGCGGCATGACGAAGCGCAGCGGCCAGATGATGTGCGGTGCCGCCTCCAGCAGCACCTCGCGTTCCTGCAGCGCCTTGCGCACCAGGCGAAAGTCGTAATGCTCGAGGTAGCGCAGGCCACCGTGGATCAGCTTGGTGCTGGCGGAGGAGGTGTGCGACGCGAGGTCGTGCTGCTCGCAGAGCAGCACCTTGAGGCCGCGACCGGCTGCGTCACGGGCGATGCCGGCACCGTTGATGCCTCCGCCGACGACGAGAACATCGACCTCGGTCACCACAAGTCCTCAGGCGTCGAGTGCGCGCAGTACCGCAGCGGCCGTAACCTCGCTGACGCGAACGTTCGACTCATCCGTCACGCCGGCGATGTGCGGAGTCAGCAGCAGGTTGGGTGTGTCTGCGAACACCTGGGCCGCCGCCGCAGTCAGGGGCTCGGTCTTGAACACGTCGAGGGCGGCACCACCGAGCTGGCCGCTGCGCAGTGCGGCGGCGAGGGCAGGCTCATCAACCACACCACCGCGTGCCGCATTCACCAGCAGTGCACCGGGGCGCATCCGGGCGATGCGGGTTGCGTCGATCAGGTGACGCGTCTGCGGCGTCAGGGGGACATGCAGGCTGACCACGTCGCTGCCGGCGAGCAGCGCGTCCAGCTCGCTGCGTCGTGCTTCGGCCCAGGCCGGGTCGCCGGCGGGGACGTACGGGTCATGGGCCGCGACCGTCATGCCCAGCGCCCGTGCACGACGCGCAGTCTCGCGCGCAATCGCGCCGAAGCCGACCAGGCCAATCTGGCGACCAGCCGCTTCACGACCGATGCACGTCATGCGTGGCCACTGTCCCGCAAGCACCTGCGGCGTGGCAAACCAGGTTCGACGCAGCAGCACCAGCATCGCGCCGATCACATACTCGGCTACCGACACGTCGTTCGCGCCGGTGGCAGGATGTACGGCGATACCGCGTGCCTTGCATGCGTCCAGGTCGATGTTGTCGAGCCCGACGCCCAGCCGGCCGACTACGCGCAGGCGCGACGCCGCAGCCAGCAGGCCGCCACGAACCTGCGTGCGGTTGCGCACGACCAGGGCACGGGCATCCCGGAGTGCGCTGCCCAGCGCCTCCGGGTTGTCCACCAGCTTCGGGTCATAGAGCACATCGCGATTGCGAAAGGCCGCACGCACTACCGACTCGTCCATGAACTCGCAAATCACGATATCTGCCATCTGGATTCTCCGTGGCCGGTTCAGGCTGCGGGCAGCAGCGCCCGGATCTCGTTGAGCAGCGCGTCGGGCAGGTCCAGGCCGGATTCCGCCGCGCGGCGTCGCGCAGCCAGTCTTCGCTGCCCGGGGAGTCGCACGCCCGGCTCGCTCTCCATCGCGGCGAGCAGGGTCGCCATGCGTTCATCGAACGCGCCGCCGGACAGGCGTTGCGGATCCAGCGCCAGCAGCACCTGGCCGATGTTAGGCGGGCCGCCTTGCGCATCGAACATGGAACTGGCCTGCCAGCCGAAGGCGCTGCCAGACAGCCCGGCCGCGAGGATCTCGATCATCAGGGCCAGTGCGCCACCCTTCGCTCCGCCTACTGGCGAGAGGGCGCCGGCGAGCGCCGCGCCGGGATCCGTGGTCGGCTGCCCCGCAGCATCCACGGCCCAGTCCGCCGGTATGCTCTTGCCCGCTTTCTGGGCGGCCACGATCTTGCCGCGCGCGGCCACCGACAGCGCGAGGTCGACTACCAGAGGTGCGCGACCCCCCGGCAGCGGCGCGGCGAAAGCCAGCGGGTTGGTGCCGAGCATGGGAGCGCGACCGCCATAGAACGGCATGGCTTTTGGCGTGTTGCCAAGGACGATCGCAATCAGCCCGCGCACGGCCAGCCGCTCCGCGTGCGCGCCGGCTACGCCGAAGTGGTGCGAGCGATGCACCACCGCCACGCCGACGGCCTGCTGAGCCGCGAGTTGCGGCAGCGCATCGAGCGCGAGTTCGAGTGCGGGATAGGCGAAGCCAAGCCCTCCATCGATGCGAACCGCGGCGTCCGAGACGCGCTCCAGCCGCGGCTGTGCAAAACCGTCCACCTTGCCCGCGCGGGACTGGATCGCATAGGTCGCTACCCGTGACAGGCCGTGGCCTGCCTGGCCATCGGCTTCAGCGGCGACCAGCGCCCGCGCGGTGATGCGGGCATTTGCTTCGGAGGTGCGGCTCGCGCACAGCGCGTCGGTGGCCAGTTGTTCGGCCGCCGCGAGCGACAGCGCCGCCCTCACGCGCTGCGGTACAGCTTGGTCATGACGAACTCGCGATGGCCCAGTGCTTCCGCTGCCGTGAGCCGACCATTGGCGGTCCGGGCGATGACATCGATAAGCACGTCGCCCGCCTGGTCGATCGTCATCTCGCGGCGCACCACGCCCGACACATCGACGTCGATATGCTCGGACATCAGGCGCACGGTGCGAGGGTTTCCGGTGACCTTGATGACCGGCATGATCGGGTTGCCGATCACGTTGCCCTGGCCGGTGGGGAAAATGTGCACGACGTAGCCGGCAGCCGCCTGCAGCGTGCAGCACTCGGCTGCGGCCGAGGACGTGTCCATGAAATACAGACCCGCGCCCCGCGCAGGAGCCTCGGCCGGTTCCAGTACGTCGATGTACTTCACCTGCTTGCCGATCTTCTCGAGGTTGCCGAGCGCCTTCTCTTCGATCGTCGTCAGGCCGCCCGCGATGTTGCCCTTGGTGGGCTGGCTCTCGGAGAGGTCGGAGTCCTTGTGTGCCTCGATGACATCGTCCTGGTAGGCCTTCCAGGTCTTGAGGAACTTGGCCCGCACTTCCGGCGTCGCAGCGCGCGCCGCCGCCAGGTGCTCGGCCCCGGTCAATTCAGAGGTCTCGCCGAAGCAGCCGTAGATGCCATGCGGAATCAGCTTGTCGTACATGTTGCCCACGGTCGGGCAGGAGGCGAGGCCGGTCGTGGTATCCGACTCGCCGCACTTCGCCGCGATCCACAGCTCGGTGATGTCGCATTCGACGCGGACGTGCTCGCTGGCCCAGTGCACGAACTCCTTGGCCTTGCGCGAAGCGGCGGCGACCGTGGCGATGTCGCCGTTGTTCTCGATCCAGAAGCCAGCCACGGGCTTGCCTGTCTTCGCGATGCCCTCGACGATGCGTGTGGTCCAGCCCGGCTCGATGCCGATGACGATGCAGGCCGCGACGTTGGGGTTTGCACCGGTGCCGATCATGGTGCGGAAATGCAGGTCCAGGTCCTGGCCGAACTGCAGGCGCCCGTAGGCGTGCGGCAGCGCGATGGTGCCCTGGATATGCGCTGCGACGGCTTCGCAGGCTGCGTTGGAGATGTCGTCGACCGGCAGGATGGCGACGTAGTTGCGTACGCCGACCCGGCCGTTCTCGCGGCGATAAGCCCAGATCTTGCGGTCATGGCCGTTCTGCTTCACGGGACTGCTCCTACCAGCGCTTGGTCTTGAGGTTGTGGACGTGCACGTGTTCGCCGCGCGATACCGCCTGGACGATCTTGCCGATGTCCTGCCCGTACTTGATGACCGTGTCACCGGGCCTGAGGTCGGCGAGGGCGACCTTGTGGCCGATCGGGATCGGCTGTTTCGCGACGAGCCTGAAATCGCTGTTGTCGGCAGTGACGACGCACAGCATGTCGGCTCCGGCCTCGAGGCCCTCGACGACTACGACGCCGACGTTGTCGGCGTGATCATGGACCAGCAGCTGGGGAACGGACACGATGCAGCCTCCGCCTCGGAATTCCCTGGTAATCAACCAGTCTTATATAAGACACTATACAGTAGATCATGGACATTGGCGCAAGCGCTCGCGTAGCATCCCGCTCGATGGACGAGGCGCCCAATTATCGGCCGCTGTACCGGCAGGTCTACGATTTCCTGGTAAGGCAGATCGTCGATGGAGCGTGGAAGCCGGCCGAGGCGCTGCCGTCGGAGCAGGCCCTGGCCACGCGGCTCGGAGTCAGCCAGGGCACCGTGCGCAAGGCGCTGGACGCACTCACCGTCGAGAAGCTGGTCGAGCGCCGCCAGGGCAAGGGTACCTACGTTGCCGAGCATACCCAGGAACGCTCGCTTTTCCGCTTTTTCAGGCTCACCGGCAAGGACGGAGTACGCGCCGCTCCGACCCGCGCGGCCGAGACGGTCAAACGTCGTCCCGCGCGCCGTGACGACCTGGCGCGGCTCGCGCTGACCCCCGGCAGCCAGGTCATCGAGATCCAGAGGACGCGCCTGATCAACGGCAAGCCCGCCGTGCTGGAGCGAATCGTGTTGCCCCAGGCGCTGTTCCCTGATCTCGAGAAGCGCACGCCGCTGCCGAACGCGCTCTACCAGATGTACCAGCGCGACTTCGGCCAGAACATATCCGTGGCCCAGGAAGAACTGCGCGCGGATGTCGCCACGCGCGAGGACGCACGGCGACTCAAGCTCAAGGTCGGCACGCCCCTGCTCCATATCGAGCGTATCGGTGTGTCCCTGGATGGCCTGCGCGTCGAATGGCGCACGAGTCGCTGCGACACGCGATATCTCGTCTACGCCGTGACGCTTTCCTGAGGCGCGGGCGAGCCTGACCATGGCGCGTGTGCTCTGTGTCGGCCATGCCGTACAGGACTTCGTATTCGGTCTGCCGTCCATGCCGACACAGGCGGCCAAGTATCGGGCCGACAGTTTCACCTCCATCGGTGGTGGTCCGGCTGCAACGGCGGCGGTCACCATAGCCCGGCTGGGCGGGCAGGCGTTGCTTGCCGCGCGTGTCGGGGAGGACAGCGTGGCCGACGCCATCATCGAGGAGCTGCGTCGCGAGGGCGTCGATTGTGATGCTGTGCGTCGCCTGGCTGGCCTTCAGTCCTCGCTCTCGGCAGTACTGCTGGATGCACGGGGCGAGCGCACGATCGTCAACTATCGCGACCCGCGCTGGCCGGCTGATGCGACGTGGCTGCCAGATCCCGGCATGCTTGCGGCCGACGTCGTACTCGCAGATACGCGCTGGCCGGAGGGGGCGCTGCACGCGCTGCGGGCCGCGCGCGAGCGCGGTCTTCCGGCGGTACTCGATGCCGATCGACCCATCCCCGAAGGTTTCGCCGCGCTGCAGGCGGCGGCCACCCATGTCGCCTTTTCGGCAGATGGATTGGCGGAGTGGGCAGGTCATGACGACCCGCGTGCCGCGCTGCTCGACGTGGCAGGTTCCGGCGTTCCGTGGTGCTGCGTTACGCTCGGCGAGCGAGGCGTGCTGGTCGCCGAGCAGGGGAAGTTCACCGAGCTGCCGGCCTTCGCCGTGCCGGTCGTCGACACGCTCGGCGCCGGCGACGTGTGGCACGGCGCCTTCGCACTCGCGCTGGCCGAGGGCAAGACCGCGCTGGCGGCGTGTGCCTGGGCCAGCGCGGCAGCGGCATTGAAAGTGCAACGCACCGGCGGACGATCGGGCGCGCCGCGCCGCGCGGAACTCGACGATTTCATTGCCCGTCATGGTTGAGGGACAGCGAGCTCGCCCGGAGTTGAGCAGTGCGATAGCGCCTTCAATAGATTGGATCGCGAATCTGGAGACCGACGTATGACCTTGCGATATGGCGTAGCGGCGCTGGCGCGCCCCACATTCGATGTCCCGTTCGCCGAGGATATGAAGAACAGGGCGTTCGCGGCGCTGGAAGCCGCCGGCATCGAGCCGGTCGGTCCACGCACACTGCTGTTCGACCGTGCGGCGGCTGAGCAGGCCGTAGCACAGATTGGCGCTGCCGGTCGCATCGACCTGCTGCTGATACTCCAGGTCACGTTCACCGACGCCACCATGACGGTGAAGCTGGCACGCGAGGCCACGACACCGCTGGCGATCTGGGCCCTGCCGGAGCCGCGCAGCGGTGGCAGGCTGCGCCTCAACGCCTACTGCGGACTGAATCTCGCGGCCCATGCCCTGGGCCTGGCCAACGTACCGCACGGCTGGCTGTATTCGACTCCCGACGCGCCAGGCGTCGCCGACAGCCTGCGTAAGCTGTCGCAACCGGTGGCGATCCAGCGGAGCACAGCGCGCCAGCCGCGAGCAAGCAATGGCACCGTGAGCGGCGAGTCCGTGCCTCGTGCGGACATGGCAGGCCGCAACGCCGAGCAGGCACTCTCTGCGCTGGCCGGGGCGAGGATCACGGTGGTCGGGCAACACCCGGATGGATTCGACACCTGCGAATACGACCCAGTGCTGCTGCAGAGACTGGCGGGAGTGCAGGTGAACCAGGTGTCACTGGGTTCATTGTTCGATCGCGCGCGCGCGGTCGCCGCGCCGCGCGTCGCGGACGTACGCCGTGCGGCGGCCACTCAGCTCGACG
The DNA here is from genome assembly GCA_031431655.1 of Gammaproteobacteria bacterium. Taxonomy (GTDB): domain Bacteria; phylum Pseudomonadota; class Gammaproteobacteria; order Steroidobacterales; family Steroidobacteraceae; genus UBA964. The sequence goes on from JANPDV010000130.1 coordinate 7,439, forward strand.
GGCTCGATGCCGTCGACGCCGAGCAGCTGGATCGCTCGTTTCGTGTGTTCTGCGCTCTCGACGACGTGCGGCTCGAGCAGGGGTCCCGCGGTCTTGCGGTTCGCTGCTGGCCCGAGATGTTCACCGAGTATGGCTGCGCTGCCTGCGGCCCGATGGCGATGATGAACGAGAAGCGGGTCCCCTCGGCCTGCGAGGCGGACGTCAATGGCTCCGTCACCCAGTTGCTGCTGCAGGAACTGGCCGGTGAGCCGGCCTGGATGGCGGATCTGGTCGACATCACGGTGGCCGATGATTCGGCGGTTCTCTGGCACTGCGGCCTGGCTCCGCTGTCGATGCGGGATCCTCAGGCTGCCGCTGAGGCGACGATCCACACGAACCGAAAGATGCCCCTGCTGCATCAGTTCCCGATCAAGCCCGGGCGCATCACGCTGGCACGCTTGTCGCGTGCCAGGAACGCTGTGAAGCTCGTCATCGGGGGTGCCGAAGTGATTCGCGCGCCGATGGCGTTCACCGGCTGCTCCGGCACAGTGCGCTTCGACCGGCCAGCCAGTGAAGTTGGTGCGCGGATCATGGCGGAGGGGCTGGAACACCATTTCGCGCTGGCCTACGGCGATCATCGTGCCGCGCTGGAAGCAGTGGCCGAGCGCTGGCAGGTGCCGGTGCTGGATCTGACTTGAGGCACGTGCGCGGCTGCGGGCCATTCGCGGGCAACAGAAGCACTGGAACATGAGTTCAACCTTGGATCCGCAAGTACCCGATTGGGGACGCATCGCCGCAGTCGAGGTGACGGCGCCTGCGGTGCTCACGAGCGACGCCTGCCGGGTCGACCTCGACACCACAGCCGGCTTGCTCAGCGTGACACTGCACGAATGGGGCGCACGGCTGCGCGCGGGACCCGTGGCCCGGGAGTACGGCGTGTTGCTGCAGCCGCCGACCGCATTGCCAGTCCGTTGCTCGTCCGAGGCAGATCGAACGTCGCTGACTGCCCAGGCACCCGACGGTGGAATGCTGACGCTGGAGATCGAGCACCGTCCGTTCAGCTTCTGCCTGTCGCGGGACGGTCGCGAAGTGCAGCGCTCTCCCACCGACGCGCATTTCGTCCGGCGGTTTCGACTGCCGCCGCTGGCACGCCTGCCTGAGGGCTGGCTGTTTACGCTGAACCTGCCGGACTCAGCCGCGGTCTACGGGCTGGGCGAGAAGTCCGGCCGCCTCGACAAGCGCGGCCAGCTGCTGCGCTCCGAGAATCGCGATGCGCTGGGCGTGAATGCGGAGTGGAGCTACAAGAACACGCCGTTCGCCTGGAGCCCGGACGGCTGGGGCGTGTTCGCGCACACCGTCGCCAGCGTGACTCACGCGGTCGGCTTCGGTCCGTGGTCGCAGCGCGCCTGCGCGATGAAGGTCGACAGCGATACCTTCGACATGATGCTGCTCACCGGCCGCGACGGCGCGCAACTCATCGGCCAGTACACTGCGCTGACGGGTCGCGCCCCTGTGCCGCCATTGTGGAGTCTCGGCGTCATCCTGAGCCGCGCGTACTATCGCGATGCCGACGAGATACTCGCCGTGGCACGCGAGGTGCGGGCTCGCGGCATGCCCTGCGACGTCATCACCTTCGATGGCCGCGCGTGGCAGGACACCAATACCCGCTTCGCGTTCGAGTGGGATCCGAAGCGCTATCCGGATCCGCGTCCGACCATCGACGCCCTGAAGGCGCTGAACTTCCGCATCTGCGTCTGGGAGTACCCGCTGATCTCGACGCGCAATCCACTGTTCGCCGAAGCCGAGAGGCGCGGCTGGCTGCTGCGGGACCGCCGCGACGGGCGCGCATACCGCTACCGGTGGGACACCGAACCATTCGGCGCCATGCTGACGCCGCTGCCCGAGTCTGGCTTGCTCGACTTCACCAACCCCGAGGCCTACGCCTACTGGCGCGATCGCCATCGCGAGCTGTTCGAGCTCGGCGTCGACATGATCAAGGCGGACTTCGGCGAGCAGGTCGAGCCCGACATGCTCGCGAGCAACGGCGCCAGCGGCGACGAACTGCACAACGTGTACGCGCTGCTCTACAACCGCTGCGTCTACGAGGCCGCCGAGCGCTACGCACGCGGCGGCGCATTCCTGTTCAGTCGGGCCGCATGGGCCGGATCCCAGCGGTACCCCTCTCAGTGGGGCGGCGATCCGCAGGCCGACTGGGGAGGTCTCTCGGGCAACCTGCGCAGCGGGCTGTCGTGGGGGTTGTCAGGCGCCCCGTTCTACGCGACCGATGTCGGCGGCTTCTACGCTGACCAGCGCGATCCGGTGCTCTACGTGCGCTGGATCCAGGCAGCAGTCTATTCGGCGCACATGCGTCTTCACGGCATCGGCGCCCGGGAACCCTGGTCCTACGGCGCCGACGCGGAAAGGGCCGCGAATGCGGCGCTGGAGCTGCGCTACCGGCTCCTGCCGTACCTGCACGATGCCACGCGCGAGTCGGCTCGCACCGGGCTCCCGGTGCAGCGGCCGATGGTGCTGGCCTGCCCGGACGACCGCGCCTCGTGGGCCTTCGAGGACCAGTTCTTCTGTGGACCGGACCTGCTGGTCGCGCCGTGCCTGAATGCCGGCGGCACTGTCGACGTCTATCTGCCATGCGGCGAGTGGCAGCGCTTCCCTGAGCCGCGCGGCACTGCGCTGGCCGGCGGCCAGGTGCATCGACTGCACCTGTCGCTCGAGGAGACCGCGGTGTTCGTGCGGCGGGGCACGAGCGTGCGGCTGGGGCCGGCGGTCCAGCACTGCGGCGAACTGTCCGCCGCGCGCTGAGCGGGGGCCGAGGGCAGGCAGCGGCTGCGCCGTTGGCCACGACCAGCGGGTCGCGCGTCATGTTGCGCTGGAGCAACTCAGATGTCTTATATAAGGGTTGTATGACAGTTTGGCTGTGCTATCCTCATCGGGGTTTCGTTGGCGCCTCGGCGATCGGCAGCGCACGCCGGCGTTCGCTGCATCAGCGCAACAGCGGCCGAGCCGCGAGGCTGGGTCGGTGCACCTACTTCATTGATACACCCGATTCATTGATCTGTAAGAACGCAACTAGTAGAGCGGGGATCGTCATCATGATCAACAACTCAAAGCGAACACAACCTCTTCGCGCGCCGCGCAGATTTCTGGTTCGCCACACCGTCGCCGCTGCACTGGCTGGAGGCCTGCTGCTGCCGGCACTGGTGATCGGCCAGGACGCTGACAGCGCGCTCGAGGAGATCGTCGTCACCGCCCAGAAGCGTGAGCAGCGACTGCAGGACGTGCCCATCGCGGTTTCCGTGGTCAGCGGCCAGCTTGCCGAGAGCGTCGGTGGCTTCAACGCCGAGTCTCTCAAGCAGCTCGTGCCTTCGCTGAACATCCGCAAGACCAACAGCCAGATCAACCAGGCCCTGTTCCTGCGCGGCGTCGGCACCATCAATTTCGCCGTTGCGGCGCAACCGAGCGTGGCCGCCGTTGTAGATGGGGTCGTGCTCAACTCGGCCGGCGAGGCGTTCGGCGACCTCTACGACATCGAGCGGATCGAGGTGCTGCGCGGCCCCCAGGGCACGCTGTTCGGCAAGAACTCGTCGGCAGGGGTGGTCAACATCGTCTCGAAGCGTCCAGGAGACGAGCTGGGTGGCTACGTCGACACGCAGTTCTACGAAGGCAATGAAGTGCGGATCAAGACCGCCGTCGATGTGCCGCTTTCCGACTCACTGCGGTCGCGCACGACGGTAACCTACGGCGATTTTCCTGGCTATCTGAACAACGTCACGACCGGCCTTGCCGCGGGCAAGACCAATGGGTACCACCGCAAGGGCATCCGCACGCTCTGGACCTACGAGCCGAGCGATACCCTTTCCTGGACGTTTTCGGCTGACTGGCGCAAGTCGAACGACAACTGCTGCGTGGAAGTGATCGGCACCGCGCCCACCGGCGCACAGGCGGCGGCACTCACCCGCCTGCTCGCTGGCACGCAGTTCCTCGGGGACGAGAGTCGCCAGGTGCGCCAGAACCTGGAGATGCGTTCGCGCGAAGAAGCCTACGGCGCGTCGGTGCAGGCTGACGCCGACCTCGGTCCGGTTTCACTGACGTCGATCACCGCCTACCGCAAGTGGGATTCCGAGGAAGTGCGCGAGGGAGACTGGCTCGACGCGGGGGCAGCCTACGTCGGCATCAATCAGTTGCATGACATCGGGCCGCAGACGCAGGACACGATCTCCCAGGAACTGCGCCTCACGTCGCCGGGTGGCGAGACCGTCGACTACGTCGCGGGTCTCTATTACTCCAAGACCGATGTGGAACGCTATTTCCAGCGCGACACCATCGTCTGCTCGGCAAGCACGCTCGCGGTTGACGCCACCGGCCTGCGCCCTTGCGCTACAGGCTCTTCGACGTTCGTCTTCCCGTCGTCCAACGCGACGTTTGGAGCCAACTTCACTGCGCTCGCAGCCTTTGCCGACGGCACGTTCAACGTGTCGGACAACTTCCGGTTGATCGCGGGCCTGCGCTGGACGCGCGACAAACTCGACTTCTTCCACAACCGAGTGCCGTCGCCGATCGCCGGCCCAGGCGTTCGCACGGATACAACCGGATTCACCGGCAGCGACACTTCCAGCAACGTCTCCGGCCGGGCGGGCGTCCAGTGGAACATCAACGACGACTTCATGACCTACGCCACCTATGCGCGCGGCTACAAGGGCCCGGCCTACAACGTGTTCTTCAACATGACGGCAAATGACCGCAACGTCATCGAGGCCGAGGAGGCGGATTCCTACGAGCTTGGTCTGAAGTCGACTCTGTTCGACGGGCGACTGGTGCTGAATGGCGCCGCATTCTGGGCGAAGTACGACAACTTCCAGGCCAACAACTTCCTGATCCTCAACGGTGTAACGATCACGACGCTGACGAATGCCGGCAAGGTCACGTCCGGTGGAGTCGAGATCGAGTTCCAGGCTCGTCCATCGGAGGATTTCACCCTCAGCGGCGGCATCGCCTACACGGATGCGCGCATCGACAGCTTCTTCACTGCGCCCGGGCAGGCTCCGCGCTTCGTCAGGGGGTCTGCGCTGCCACTGGCTCCGCTTTGGAAGGCCTCACTGGTGGGCGAGTACAAGATCCGTCTTGGATCGGTGGACGTGATCCCAGGCGCAGTCGTGGCCTACCAGGATGAGCAGTTCGCAGATCTGAATGAGAACCCCTTGGTTCGGATTCCGGGCTACGCGACGATCGATCTGACCGTCGGTATCGCCGACAAGGACGACCGGTTTCGCGTGACGCTTGTCGGGCGCAATGTGACCGACGAGAGTTTCGCGGCGCTGATCACGACCGGCGGCCCGGGCGGCGCACCTCGCCTGCAGATTCCGCGTGATGCGGACCGCTATTTCGGCCTGCACGCACGCTTCCGGTTCGGCGCGAAGTAGCCGCGGTTCCTGCGGCACCGAGCTGGCACGGCACGCGGTCTCGATAGCCGACCCGCAAGCGCGATGGACTTCGCTGTCGCGCTGCTCGAGAAGGCCAACGCCCCCATCGCGAGATGGGGGCGCAACGCCTCCGCTGCGCTGCTCGCGCTGATGGTGGCGCTGGCGCTCTCGCAGATCCTGTCGCGGGCGCTGTTCTCGCAGACCCTCGACTGGGCCGAGGAGCTCGCGCGCATGGCGCTCGTGTGGTCGGTGTTCCTGGTCGCGCCGTTCGCGTACCGCGCCGGCGCCTATGTTTCGATCTCGGCCTTCGCGGAGGCGCTGCCGCGCGGCCTGCTGCTCGCGGTCGCGATCGTCGTCAACCTGCTGATTGTGTGGATCTGCGGCGCGTTCGTGGTCGAGAGCGCGGGCCTGGTGCGCCGCGGGCTGACGATCGTCGCATCCTCCATGCCGTTCCAGATGGCGTTCGTCTACGCCATCGTGCCGGTGAGCCTCGCCGCGCTGATGCTGGTGGGAACCGAGCACGTCCTGCGGCTGGTTCTCGCATGGCGGAGTCCGGGCGAACGCGACCTGGTGCTTGCGGGACTGGTACCTGTCGTCCAGCACGACGAAGCGGCCGGGCATGAGTCCGCGGCGCCGGACCGGGGCTGACGTGTCCGCCGCGTTCTTCTGGCTGTTCGTGCTGCTGCTCGCGCTCGGTGCGCCGGTCGTGTTCGCGCTGCTGATCGGGCCCGGGCTGTCGCTGCTGATCGATGGGCAGGAGCGGTACTTCCCCGCGCTGCTCGCGCGGTTCTACAACGGCGTCGACAGCTTCCCGCTGCTGGCCGTCCCGTTCTTCATCCTCGCCGGGGAATTGATGAACTCCGGCGGCATCACGCACGCGATCGTGCGCTTCAGCCAGTCGCTGGTAGGGCATGTCCGTGGCGGGCTCGCGCAGGTGAACGTGATGTCCTCGATGCTGTTCGCCGGCATCTCGGGCTCGGCCGTGGCGGATGCCTCGGCGATCGGCAAGATGCTGATCCCGTCGATGGTGCGCAACGGCTACCGGCGCGACTTCGCTGCGGCCGTCACCGCGGCCGCCGCCGTGATCGGCCCGATCATCCCGCCGTCCGGCATCATGATCCTGTACGGCTTCGTGATGAACGTCTCGGTCGGCGCGCTGTTTGCGGGCGGCGTCGTGCCGGGCCTGCTGATCGGCCTGGGGCTGATGGGCATGGTCCGCCTGCTCGCCGTGCGCTATGACCTGCCGGTCGCGAGCCGGCGCGCGACGTGGCGCGAGCGCGGCGTCGCGCTGCGCGGCGCGAGCCTCGCTTTGCTGATGCCGGTGATCCTGCTCGGCGGCATGCTCAGCGGCCTGTTCACGGCCACCGAGGCGTCGGCCGTCGCCGTCGCCTACGCACTGATCGTCGCGCGCTTCGTGCTCAAGACCGTCGACGGACGGGAGATCGCGCGGATCCTGCAGGCGACGGCCCTGCAGTCGGGCGTGATCCTGATGCTGGTCGGCGCCGCGGTCACGCTCGGCTGGCTCGTCACCGTGTCGGGCATGGCCCGGGACATCGCCAATGCGATGGTCGCGGTCACCGACAATCCGTATCTGTTGCTCTTCCTGGTCAACATGCTGCTGTTCCTGGTCGGCATGTTCCTCGACGCCGGGCCGGCGATCCTGATCCTCGGCCCGGTGCTGGCGCCGATCTTCACCGAGCTCGGCGTGCATCCGGTGCATTTCGCGCTGATCATGTGCGTGAACCTGACCGTGGGGCTGGCGACGCCGCCGATGGGGCTCGTGTTGTTCGTCGCGTCATCCGTGTCGGGCGAACGGCTCGAGCGGATCGTGCGCGCGATCCTGCCGTTCCTGCTGGTCGAGGTTATCGTGATCTTCCTGATCACTTACTTCCCGGCGCTGACGCTGACGCTGCCGCGCTGGCTCGGGCTGATTTGAGTCGTAGCATGGAGAACTCGCGGCTGCTCCGTATCCTTCTGGCCCTGACGGTGATCGGGTGCCTGGCGGGCGTCGTCAATTCCCGGGTCGACCGCCCGGAGATCATCATTCGCATTGCATTCCTGGCGTCTCAGGACGACGAGGACTACGTCGGCGCCGTCGCGTTCCGCGATGCGATGCGCGCGAGCATGGGAAAGCGCGTCGAGGTGCAGATCTATCCTTCCGGCCAGTTCTGCGGCAGCGAGCGCGAATGCATCGAGGCGCTGCAGAGCGGCATCCTCGAGATGCACCAGACCACCGTCGGAGGCCTGGCCGGGCTCTATGGTGCGGCCCAGGTCTTCGATCTTCCGTACCTCTTCCGGGACGATGCCGTCGCGGAGTGCGTGCTCGACGGCCCGGTCGTCACCGACATGGGCAAGGCAATGCGCGAAGCCGGGCTCGGTCTGCGACTGATGGTCGTCGGAAACACCGGCGGCTGGCGTAGTTTTGCGACCACCACGCAGCGGATCCAGGAGCTCAGCGACCTGCGTGGCCTGCGCATTCGCACACTGCCGTCGGCGATGGAGCAGGAGATGGTGCGCGACCTCGGCGCCAGCCCGATGCCGCTGCCGTTCTCCGAGCTCTACGGAGCGCTGGGGGCGGGCCTTCTGGCCGGGACCAAGAACAGCGTCCAGGACGTCGTCGGCATGAAGCTCAACGATCATCTGCGCTATCTATTCATTGACCGGCACAGCTACATGGCCGCTATCTGGTGGTACTCGGATGCGGGCTGGGCAAGGCTGCCTCCCGACGTCCAGGCCGCCGTGCAACAGGCTTTCAAGGCACTGGCAGCTGCTACCCGCAAGGTGGCCCAGGAGCGTGAAGCTCCGGCGGTCGCCGAGTTCCTCAGGCGCGGCGGCACGATCGACTTTGCAACTGCCGCCCAGCGCGACCAGCTCAAGATCGCGACGCGGGGTCTGCGCGCGTGGTACGAGAAGCGCTACGGCGCCGACTGGCTCACGCGGGCCGATGCGGCAGTAGCGCAGTGCGAAGCCCGGCACCCGCTGTCGGTCTCGTCGCAGCTGGCGCCATCCCAGCAAGGGGAGCGTGGATGAATGTGTTGTTCGTGGACGCGGGCAACTATTGCCGGTCGCCGGTTGCCGAGACGGTCGCGGTCGAGCTTGCACGCCGCGACGGTGTGGACGGGTGGTCGTTCGCATCGGCGGGTCTGAAAGACAAGCATGCGGGGGGCGGCGCGGATCCGCGTTCCATCGCCATCTGCGACGCCCGCGGCTACGACCTGTCGCGGTTTCGCTGCCGCGAGATCACGCCGGCGGATTTCCTAAGCTCGGACCTGATCCTCGCGATGGACCGCGACAACCAGGCACAGCTCGAGGAGCGGCGTCCGCCTGACTGCAATACGCCGGTCCGCCTGTTCCTGGGCGACCGCGAAGTGCCGGATCCCTACTACGGCGGCGACGACGGTTTTGGCGACATGCTGACGCTGATCGAGGCCGGAGTCCGCGACCTGCTCGCTAGCCGGCGCTGAACACCCGCACCAGCTGCTTGCCGGTGTTCTGCCCCGCGTAGAGCCGGATGAGCGCATCGGGCATGCGCTCGATGCCTTCGAGAATGTCCTCCTCGTAGTGAAGCTGGTCGGCGCCGATCCACTGTGCGAGCTGCTCCTCGGCACGCGCAAAGTGCCCGGACATCTCGTAGATGAAGAACGCTTCCATCCTGGCCATCTTCTTGAAGATCTGGAAGGCGTTCTGCAGCGCGTACGGGCGCTCGCTGCCATTGACGTATTGCGAAATCGCACCGCACAGCACCACTCGAGCGTGCCGTCGCAATCCGCCAAGACCGGCATCGAGGATCTCACCGCCGACGTTGTCGAAGAACACATCGATGCCGTCTGGGCATAGCGCCCCGATTCGGCGGCCCACGTCTTCGGTCCGGTAGTTGATGGCCGCGGCGCAGCCGAAGTGCTCCACCAGCGCCGCGCACTTGTTGTCCGAGCCGGCAATGCCGACCGCGCGTGCGCCGAGGTTGCGCGCGATCTGCCCGACATTGGAGCCGACTCCGCCTGCGGCACCCGAGACCAGCACGGTATCGCCAGAGCGTACCGCGCCGATGTCGACCAATCCCAGATAGGAGGTGAAGCCCGTGAGCCCGAGCACGCCGAGCGCGGTGGACAGCGGTGCGACGCGCTGGTGCACCTTGTACATCAGGTAGTACGGCGTGCCGTCGGCCACCGCATACTCCTGCCAGCCTATCTTGCCGTGAACGAACTCGCCGACTCGCCAGTCCGGGTTGCGCGACTCGACGATCTCGCCCACGCCGCGACCATGGATCACGTCGCCCAGCTCCAGCGGTCGCTCGAATTTCTCGGTATTGAGCATGTAACCGCGCATCACGGCCGCCACACCCAGGAAGTGGGTCCGGATACGGAACTGGCCCGGCGCCAGTGGCTGCAAGGGGCTCTCGGTGAGCCGCACGTCGCTGGCACGGAAGGGTCCCACGGGTCGCGCTGCAAGAACCCAGCGCCGGTTCATCGTTGTCATGGCAGGACTGTAACCAAAATTCCGCCGGCCCGGCGCAAGCAGCTTGACAGCCGCGTCCGCGGGCCGAAGATTGCCGCGCCGAACCGCAGCTCCAGCTCCAGCGCCAGCTTTCCAGTTTTCCTGTTGTCGAGAACACATGCCGAAACGCGAAGTCACGAGAGGCTATTTCGAGGGTCCGCAAGGCCTCGTGCACTTCCGTCTAGGGCGTGCCGGCGGCCAGCCGCTCGTGCTGCTGCACCAGTCGCCGCTGTCCGGCACGCAGTTCGATGCCGTGATGCCACGGTTGATTGCGGCCGGATGCCAGCCTTTGGCGCTCGACATGCCCGGGTTCGGCATGTCGGATGCACTGCCGGATGGAGCGACGCTGGCCGACTACGCGGCGATAGTGCCGGCGGCGCTCGATCACCTTGGCTGGGCCACGACGCCACTCGTGGGGCATCACACCGGGGCGGTGGTGGGAGCCGTGGCGGCGTTGAGCGAACCCAGCAGGATTTCGGCCCTGGTGTTGAACGGGTATCCGATCCTGAGCCAGGCCGAGCGTGATCACTTCGCGACATTTTATTTCGGACCCAAGGATCCAAAGGCGGATGGCTCGCACCTTCTGACAGCCTGGCAGAACCGCCTGCGCTCAACCCCGGGGTGGACCGATCTGAAGCTGATGCATCGCTACACGGTCGAAGCGCTTTACCGCGGCGACACGAACTGGCGCGCGTTTCCGCTGGTGATCAACGCGGACATGCAGACGCTGCTGATGCAGCTGCAGACCCGCACGCTGCTGTTCACCAACACGGGCGAGGATCTCTACGAATCCACGCGACGGGCACACGCGCTGCGTCCCGCGTTTTTCGCGTATGCCGAGCTGCAGGGCGGCAGCCACGACATCATCGACGAACAGCCGCAGGCCTGGACTGAAGTCGTGGTGCGCTTCCTGCGCGGGATTGCATGATGAGTAGCGACACAGTTCAGGTGCTCCGCGCCTTCGTCACCCTTGCTGGCGGACGCCAGATGCACTATCGGCGCGCAGGCGCGGGCCCGGTGGTGCTGCTGCTGCATCCATCGCCGCAGTCCAGCGCTTTCTCGCTGCCGATGCTGCGGCGGCTGGCAGCTAACTTCACGGTTATCGCGGTCGACACGCCGGGATACGGGTTGTCCGAGCCGTTGTCCGGCGATCCCGCCACGCCTGCGCTCGCGGACTATCTGCCGGCGTTCGTCGAGTTCATGGACGCGATGGGGCTGCGTCGCGTCGCCTTCTACGGCAACGCGACCGGCGCCGAGATCGCGCAGCTGTTCGCGTTCGCGCATCCGGAGCGCGTCGCGCTGTGCATGCTCGACACCGCCGGTCACAAGGAAGACGCCGATCTCGATGCGATGCTGGGAGACTACTTCCCCGATGTCACGCCGCGTCGGGACGGCGGCCATCTCCTCACGCATTGGGACATGGTGCGTTCGTTGTCACTGTTCTCCCCCTGGCAGAAGACCGACGCGGCGCATCAGCTGCCGGTTGACCTGCCGCCGCCGAGGGCGATTCACGCCAAGATGCTTGACTACCTGCGCGCCGGCGCAAACTATCCGGCCGCATACCGGCCGGCGTTCTACACCGCGAAGCACGCTCTGATCAGCCGGATACCCGTTCCGGCGACACTGACGCGCTGGGAGGGCAAGCCGGACCTGTCCGAGGTGGACGAGCTGATTGCGCGCGGCCTGCCATCCAACTTCACGGTGCTGCGGGCGGGGCCGACGCTCGATGATCGCCTCGGCGCCAGTGAGCGCCACCTGCTGCAGCACTATCGGCCCACCGCGGAACCGGCGCGCGCTTCGCCACCTCAGTCGTCGACCGGCTCCCGGAGCAGCGGCGATGTTCGGCGCGCGTTGCGCGAGTTCATCCCGGTCAGTGGCGGCGAGCTGCTGGTACGCCGCAGCGCCGGTCCGGGCCGACCAGTTCTGCTGCTGCACGACGCCGGCTCGTCGTCGCGAGGGATGTGTTCATTTCTGGAAGCCTTGCAGGGGAAGAGGGCGGTACTTGCTGCAGACTTTCCAGGCTGCGGTGAATCGACCGCGTCGGTCGATTCCGGAGCTGGGCTCATCGCAGGCTATGCCCGTGCCGTCGGGGAACTGCTTGACCAGGTTGCCACCGGCCCGGTCGACGTAGTCGCGCGCGGCCTCGGCTGTGCCGTCGCCGTCGAACTGTCGCGACAGCTGCCGCAGCGCGTGAACTCGAGATTCCTGCTTTCCCCTCCATTGTACGATGCGCGCGACGGCGCCGATCTGGCTCGCCTGGGCAGCCCCGACCTCAGTCCACGCTGGGACGGCAGTCATCTTGTGACAGCCTGGAGCGTGGTGCGCGATGCGCGCCTGTTCTGGCCGTTCTTCCGGCGCGAACGCGCGGCGATCATTCCGGGCGACGCTCGGCTGGATCCGTCGCTCCTGCAGCAGGACGTCGAGGATCTGCTGCTGGGCTTCGAGGCCTGGCCGCTGCAGTGGCGGGAGCTGCTCGAGTACCCGCTGGCCGACCACCTCGCCGGACTGCCGGGCCCGACCTTGCTGGGGGAGCAGGCCGGCACACCGACGGCCCACCGGGTGGCTGCCTGGGTACCGCTGATCACGCCGCGGCTGGGCGGCTCCTGCAGCGTCGCTCCGGCTCTCTTGCCAGCGGGTGGTCGTGCCCTGCAGGATGCGCTGCTCGGCCTGCTCGCGGGGCGGGCCACATCGCCATGACGGCGACGGCGCGACCCTGAGGTCGGCCGGTCAACACAGGGAGTGTCACGATGATCCATACCGCATGTCACAACGTGCTGGACGCAGCCATGGCGCCGGCTGTCGTGCGCAGCATTGCTGTCCTGATCAACCTGCCATTCGGCGGTCGTCGTGACGGCAAGCTGCTTGCGGCAGGTCAGCGCGAGAGCATCCAGCAGTCATGGGCCAGCAGGTTTTCGGAGGCCGCATGAATCCCTATGTTTCCCCCTGGCTCGACGCCGATCTGGGCATCTTCCGCGACACCGTGTCGAGATTCATCGAAACGGAAATGCTGCCGCAGGACGCGCGCTGGCGCGAACAGCATCATGTCGATCGTTCAATGTGGCGGCGGGTCGGCGAGATGGGCCTGCTGTGCCTCGACATTCCAGCGGCCTACGGCGGTGCCGACGGCGACTTCCGGCATGAGGTCGTGCTCTATGAGGAGCTGGCTCGGCGGGGTCTGACTGGCTTCGGCCAGGGGGTTCACAGCATCTGCGCGCACTACGTGCTGAACCACGGTAGCGAAGCGCAGAAGCAGCGCTGGCTGCCGCGGCTCGCCAGGGGCGAGCTGATTGGCGCCATCGGCATGAGCGAGCCAGGAGCCGGGTCCGATCTGCAGGGCATCCGCACGCGCGCCGTCCGCGATGGGGACCAGTACGTGATCAACGGGTCCAAGATCTTCATCACCAACGGCGCGCAGGCCGGCCTGATCGCGCTGGTAGTTCGCACCAACCCGACCGAGCGCAAGCGCGGCCTGTCGATCCTGATGGTGGAGACCGAACAGCTTGCCGGCTACCGCGTCGGGCGCGTCCTCGACAAGATGGGCATGGATGCGCAGGACACCGCGGAACTGTTCTTCGAGGACGCGCGGGTTCCGGCGGATTGCCTGCTGGGGGCCGAAGAGGGCCGGGGCATGTACCAGCTGATGGCCGATCTGCCGTATGAACGGCTGGTAATCGCCATTTGCGGCGTCGCCGCCATGGAGGGAGCACTGCTCGAGACCTCGCGCTACGTGAAGGAACGCAAGGCATTCGGCCAGACCATCGGCAGCATGCAGACCGTTCGCTTCAAGCTGGCTGAAATCGCGACGATCACGCGGGTGGCGCGCACCTTCGTCGACCGCTGCATCGAGCAGGTCCTCACGGGCACGCTCGACACCGAGACCGCGTCGATGGCGAAGTACTGGGTCACCGACATGCAGCAGCAGGTTCTGGACGAGTGTGTCCAGCTCCACGGCGGCTATGGGTACATGAATGAGTATCTCGTCTGCCGGATGTTCCGCGATGCGCGTGTGCAGCGGATCTATGGCGGCACCAACGAGATCATGAAGGAACTGATCGCGCGTTCGGTCTGAGCGCGCGTCAGCAGGGAGTCTGCATGTCTTTCAGGGTCGCGGAGAGCACCGTTCTGGTTACGGGCGCCAACCAGGGCATCGGCCGCGGCTTCGTCGAGGTGCTGCTGAACCGCGGCGTGCGCCGGATCTATGCCACCGCGCGTCGCGAGGAAACGCTGGCGGACCTCGTTGCGCTCGATCCAGTCCGAGTTCGTGCGCTGCGGCTGGACGTCACTGACGAACAGCAGCGCCAGGCGGTGGCTGCCGCGGCGCGCGACGTCACCTTCCTGATCAACAACGCCGGTATTCCCGGGCACCCCAATGCCGTTGAACGCCGCATGCTTTCTGCATCTTCACTGGAGGATGCGCGCCTCGTGATGGAGACCGACCTGTGGTCACCGGTGGCGATGTGCCGGCTGTTCGCGCCGGTGATCGTCGGCAACGGCGGTGGTGCAATCTGCAACATCATTTCGATTGGCGCGCTGTTCTGTCTCCCCGAGTACTCCAGCTATTGCGTTGCCAAGTCCGGGCTGGCGGTCGCCACCGCGGGCATTCGCGCGGAACTGGCGCGCAGCAACGTGCTCGTCGCGGGCGTGTTCACTGGCGGCGTCCAGACTCGCATGTCTGCCCGGAATTCCGCAGGTACCGTGTCGCCGCGGGCCCATGCGGCCGAAGTGCTGGAGGCGCTCGAGCGCGGCGAGGAAGACATCTATGCCGGCGCAAATGCAGCCGCGATGCGCGACGAGATTCGCGCCGATCCGAAGGCATTCGAGCGGAAGGTCGTCGAGCGTTTCCACAACGCGCCGCTCACCATAGAATGATCCGGTTCTCGGGCGTCAGCCTCCGGCGCGGTCCCAAGCTGCTGCTGGACGGGGTGGACTTGACTATCCATCCCGGTGAGCACGTCGGGCTGGTAGGCGCCAACGGCACCGGCAAGAGCAGCCTGTTTGCGCTGCTGCGCCAGGAGCTGGGCGCGGACGGCGGCGAGGTGGAGTTTCCGCTGCGCTGGCGCGTCGCCCACGTGGCGCAGGAGACGCCGACGACCGAGCGCAGCGCGATCGACTACGCGATCGACGGTGATTCGACGCTGCGCGGGCTTGAAGCGGCGCTCGCAGTGGCCGAAGCGGCTGACGACGGCGTACGGATGGCTGATCTGCACCTGGCGCTCGAGGCTGCGGGCGCCTATACGGTGCGCGCCCAGGCCGCGCAAATGCTCGCGGGGCTGGGTTTCTCCGAGGCTCGGCAATCGAACCCGGTCTCGAGCTTCTCCGGCGGATGGCGTATGCGCCTCAACCTCGCCCAGGCGCTCATGGGTCCCTCCGACCTGATGCTGCTCGACGAGCCGACGAACCACCTCGATCTCGACGCGATCCTGTGGCTCGAAGACTGGTTGAAGCAATACCCTGGCACGCTGCTGATCATCTCGCACGATCGCGACTTCCTGGACGGCGTCATCGGCGTCACGGTGCACATCGACGGGCGCACGTTGAAGCGCTATGCGGGGAATTATTCGGATTTCGAGCGCCAGCGCGCCGCTGCTCTCGAACTCGCCGGCGCCCAATACGCGCGGCAGGCGCGCGAGCGGGCCCATCTGCAGTCCTTCATCGACCGCTTCAAGGCAAAGGCGAGCAAGGCCCGCCAGGCCCAGAGTCGCATGAAGATGCTGGCGCGCATGGGTGAGCTTGCTCCGCTGCATGCGGCCGCGGCGTTCTCATTCGAGTTCCGGGAACCGGCGGCGTCACCGAATCCGCTGCTGGTGCTCGACGACGTGATCGCCGGCTACGCCGGGCGCCCGGTGCTGCAGGGGCTTCGCTTCACGCTCGAAGCGGGAATGCGTTACGGCCTGCTCGGCGTCAACGGCGCCGGCAAGTCGACTTTCATCAAGACACTGGTCGGCGAAATCGCGCCGCTGTCCGGCACGGTCCAGCGCAACAAGGGGCTGGTCATTGGCTACTTTGCGCAGAATCAGCTCGACATGCTGCGCATTGACCAGTCGCCGCTGTGGAACCTCCAACAGCTCGCCGGCCCCGCCGCGCGCGAACTGGACCTGCGCAGCTTCCTTGGCGGCTTCAATTTTCCCGGCGAGATGGCGCTGAACCCGGTTGCGCCACTCTCCGGCGGCGAGAAGGCTCGCCTGGCGCT
>JANPDV010000131.1:0-11786 GCA_031431655.1 Gammaproteobacteria bacterium
CGGTCGCGTGCACATTCTCGCCAAGGCACTGAAGGTGGCATGGCTGGAGTGGCCGTGGCGGCTGGCCCCCGCGCGTTTCCGTGGCACCTACTACTGCTACCTGGTGGCGCCGGAGTACGCGCGCAAGCTGATGCTGGGCGAGGCGGCGATGCCGGTGTCGTCAGTCGCGGTCGCGGCGACGAACTGAGCGCGGCGGCCGCGCTCACGACGGCGTCAGGCGTTCATCTTGAAGAGCACGACCAGATGACCATCCGGATCGATGAACGCAACCTCGCGCCCCTTCGCCCCGGAGTTAGAAACCAGCTCCTGCTCGGGAATGATCCGCACCCCCGGCTCCGTTCGCAGCTGCGCCAGGATCCGGTCGAGATTTCCTGCCTGCATCACCACCGCCGAAAGTGACATCGACGGCAGATCCGGCAGCGTGACGCCGGTGACCTCGGTCAAGGCCAGGCACCGCACCTGCTCAGCGCCCGCGCTCAGCGTCGCAAACCTCAACCTGGCATGCGCGGGGAAGCGGAACACCGGATACGAGTACGAGGTCGATTCCGAGTCCTTCATGTAATCGATCGTCAGCCCGAGGATGTCGCGATAGATGCGCAGCGAGCGCTCCATGTTGCGCACCACCAGGTTGGCACGCTTCAGCGTCACTCCGTCATAGGCCATTGCGGTCGCTCCCCTGCTGATTTT
This sequence comes from Gammaproteobacteria bacterium, assembly GCA_031431655.1. GTDB lineage: Bacteria > Pseudomonadota > Gammaproteobacteria > Steroidobacterales > Steroidobacteraceae > UBA964. The sequence continues at coordinate 688 of JANPDV010000131.1, forward strand.
CGACGCCCGTTGGCGCGCGACTATACGACAACACGGGATCGACGCCGTAGACTCGGCCCCATGAGACGACGAAGTTTCCTGAGCCGGTCCGCGGCCGCACTGATGTTCGTGACTGCGCCATGGCGCGCCAGGGCGGGCGTTCTCGCGCCGGCCGGCGGCCGGTGGGACTTCGTCATCGTCGGCGCCGGCACCGCCGGCATGCCCGCGGCCATCTTCGCCGCGCGCCGCGGGGCGCGGGTGCTGCTGCTCGATGCGGCCGGTGACGTCGGCGGCACCCTGCATCTGGCGGACGGCGAGATCGCGGCAGCGGGCACGCGCGCGCAGCTCGCCAAGGGGATCACCGACGACTCGCCGGACCGGCATTACGCGGACATCCTGCGGTTGTCCGGCGGCCGCGCCGACCCACGCATCGCGCGCCGTGTCGCCGACGAAGCGCCGGCGATGGTCAACTGGCTGCTGGACAACGGCCTGGTGCCGCTGCCAGAGCATCCCATTACCGGCCATCCCGGTCGCGACGGTTACTCGGTCGCGCGGTATCTGTGGGGCAAGGAGAAAGGCCGCGCACTGCTGACCGTCCTGCGCCGCGAGCTTGCGGCCGAGGTGGGCCGCGGCCGGGTCGACGTGCAGCTGGACACGCGCGTGCGCAGCCTGCTGGTTGACGGCAACGGCGCCGTCACCGGCGTGCGCGCCCACGACGCCAGCAGACGAGTGCTCGAGCTTCACGGTCGTCATGTGCTGCTGACCACCGGCGGGTATGCCATGAACCCTGGGCTGTTCGAGCGCCTGGTGGGTCAGCCGGCCTATGCCGCCAGCTCCTATCCGTACTCGCAAGGCGATGGCCTCGAGCTCGCCACATCGGCCGGCGGCTACCTGCGCGGCCAGGATCTGCACCGCTGCGGCAGTGGGTCGATCCTGACCAGCAACCGCTTTCCCGCCCGGGTCTACGCGCGCTTCACCACCATGCCGCAGCAACGCCTGCCGTGGGAGATCTGGGTGGACTCAGGCGGTCGGCGTTTCATCCGCGAGGATGAGCCCAGCCTGCTGGTGCGCGAGCAGACCGTGGTGCGTCTGCCAGAACTGCGCTACGCGATTGTGTTCGATCGCGGCATCCTGGATGCCGCACCGATCGGCATACCGGGCTGGACGCGCGAGCAGCTGCTGACGCATTTCGAGACGCACCCGATGTTTGCGCACGCCGACTCGCTGGACGCACTGGCGACTCGCGCCCGCATCGATGCGACCGGGCTGCAGCAGACGGTTCGCGACTACAACACCGCCGTGGCGCGTCGCGGCCGCGACGCGCTCGGTCGGGAACACCTGCCGCGCGCGATCTCGCAGCCGCCGTTCTATGCGATCACGCAGCTCGGCCACTCCGCCACCAGCTCAGCCGGCATCGTCGTCGACGGCGCGCTGCGCGTGCTGCGCGGCGGCGGCGCGCCGGTGCCGAACCTGTATGCGGCCGGCGAAGTACTCGGCAGCGGTGCAACGCTGGGCAATGCGTTCGTCCCCGGCATGATGCTCACACCGGCCATGTCGCTCGGACGCTGGCTCGGCCAGACGCTGCCGATCTGAGCGCTCGCCTATTTCGGCCGATCGGTCGCCTTGTTCGGATCGATCGGCCCAGCGCCGAGCGGCAGCGCGCTGGTGGTGACGAAGCCGGACTCCTCAGTGACGTCCCAGTTATGCATCAGGCCCGCGACTTCGCGGATGAAGTCGCCGGCGGTCACGACGAACTCACGGCCGTCCTGCATGAAACGCATCGGCCCCGCCGTCACGTAGATCAGCGAGTCCGTCTTCGCGCTGTTCGGCGTGGTCTTGAGACCCTTCGCGAGCCCGACTGCACGCACCGAATTGCCCGGGAACTCGTAGCGCCGGATCGTCAGCTGGCCGGCCTTGTTCGCAGGCACCTGGTCGCCGCGCACGACGGCCGGCGCGGCACCTGGAGTGAGACTGGCTGCCGTCCAGGCGATGACGACGGCATCGGCAGGCTTGCCGGCGTTCGACAACGCGCCGGTCGGCAGGCTCGCGAGATCGCCGGCCTTCAGTGAGACGCTCTCGCCATTCACCGTCGTCTGCAGCGCGCCTTCCATCACATAGATCGTCTTCTCGTCGGTGATCGGATGCAGCACGCCGCCTTTCGCCTTGCGGAACGTCAGCACCTTGACCGTGGCCGTCGGCCAGGCGACCAGCCGTGCCTCGTAGCGGACTGCCTTGCGACCTGCCTGGCCTGCATCCGCGCCCGAGGCCGACCGCACGCTGCCGCCCCGCTCCTTCCAGGCCGCCATCGGCGTCGCCGCGCGCTCCGCGCCCTTGACGACGAAGGTGGCATCGCTCTCCACGGCGGGCGCAGCGGCGACCGCCAGCGGCGCAGTGACCAGCATGGCAGCGACACACAACAATCGACTCGGGGTGTTCATCGGCGGGTACTCCTGGATGCGGGTTTGCGACTACGTCTTCTTGCGGCCGGGCGGGTGACTCGGGCCGATGCTCGCGTGCGCGTCGGCGCCAGCAGCCGCGCCAGCGTCGAGACGTCGTCCAGTTTGTCGAGGCGATCGACGCAGTCGACGATGCGATCCGTCTGCGAGCGCGTCATCAGCCCATCGGCCATCGCCTCGAGCTTTGCCACCACGGCTTCACGCCCGTACTTCGGCTTGTCGCCCGGAAACGTCGCTGACGCTTCGACCACACGCCCATCGCTCAGCGTGATCTCGACGCGCGAGCGCATGATGTTCTTCTGGAACCAGTCGAGGTCCATCGATGGATCCTCGAGGCACTCGATCTTCGCGAGCATCGCCCGCACCGGCGCGCTGCGGATCTTGCGTTCGTCGTACAGCGCCGGCGTCAGCGGCTCGCCGAGCAGCGTCGTCGCGACCGCATAGGGCAGCGAGAACTGCGCGTCGACGGCGCCCTGCGGATTGAAATCGGCAATCCGCGACACGCCGACGTTCCAGACCCGAACCCGCTTCACCTGCTTCGGCGTGATGGCGTGCTGCTCGATCAGCCGGCGCAGCGCGACGAACGGTGGATGGCTCCAGGCGATCGACGGGTGCAGCTTGTAGTCGGTGCCGAGAATCAGCCACTCGGTGCCGAGCCCCTGCAGCATCTTCGGAAAATCGCAGCGGTCCGAGCCCGCCATGATCCAGAAGCCCTCGCGGCCATCGAGAATGCCATGGCCGCCGCGCAGGCCCGCTTTCGCGGAGATCGCGCCCATCGTGCCTGCCATCGACATCCAGCCCCAGCCGAGCTTCGCTTCGCGCATCGGACGGGTTTCGGCGACGATGCCGAAATACTTGTACGCGGACGGCACCGGAGCATAGGTGCCCGCGACGCCCATCGCCGCGTCCATTTCCACCGGCGTGAGGCGCAGCAGGTTGCCCGCAGCGGCACAGGCCGCGAACGGCGTGTACTGCTGGCCCCAGACCTGCGCACCGCGTTCCGGCGAGGGCTGCATGGCCCAGCCGATCCGCGTGCCCACTTCATAGCCCATCACGATGCCCGTGATCAGCGCCTTGCCACTGGCGCGCTGTGCCTCGGCAACGGCCAGAGCTGCCGGCACCACGATCGGTCCGGCGTGGATCACATACTGGCAGACGTCTTCGTAATCCAGCGCGAATGCGAGACCGCCGTTTGCATAGGCGGCGAGCGGCCGCGACACGCGCGCGCCGTGGCCGATCAGCGTGGCTTGTCCGGCGCTGCCACCGGTTTCGATGGCAAGCTGGGTGTGGATGCGGCCAATGCGCGTCTGGGCGCCGCCGATCGCAGCGGCAATGATGTTCAGTACGGCGATCTTGGTGGCAGCGACGACCTCCGAGGGCAGATCGCGAAAGCGCGTCATCGCGACGAAGCGGGCCAGCGGCCGGGTTACTTCGGTCACCGCGGGAGCGGACTCGCTCATGAGGCGCTCGACACTTCGATCTCCAGCTGCCTGGTCGCCTTCACCGATGACGAGATCAGGCAGACCTTCTCCGCCTTCTCCAGCAGGGTGCGCGCCCGTGCCTCGTCCGCACCGGCGGGCAGCTGCAGCCGCGCGCTGATCCGGAAATGCGTGAACTGCGTGACGCGCTCGACTCGATCCAGAGTGCCGGCCACCTCGGCCTGCAACGAGGTCCAGCCGAAGCGGGACGCGGCGGCGACCGCCCGAAACGACAGCACGAAGCAGTCAGCCATGGCGGCAGTCAGCAGTGTCTCGGGTGACCACTGGCCGCCGGGGCCATCGAACTCGACTGGACCGTCGCTGGTCAGCGACGCCACGCCCGGGCTGGTGAGCTGGACGCTGCCGACGGGCGTTGCGACGGCCGCCACGCTGTAATGATGGGGGAACGGATGCATAACGCGGAGTTTCGCACGATTCGCTGTGGCTTTCCGCCTGGGGAATGCAGGCGCATCCGTTATCATGCGCGCCGTGTCCATCAAGGTCATCCGCCTGCACCATCATTCGCCCCGCCCGGGCGGACCGCGTCGCGATGTCGCGGAGCTGCGTGACTTCTACACTCGCGTGCTGGGATTCGCGGCCGATCCGATCGACCCGGCCACCTTTCATGGGCCCGGGTACAGCCTGCGCCTCGGCGATGACGAACGCGAGCCGGTTTCGGCCAGGCTGGATGTCGCGGACATCGAGGCGGCGCGGGCCGAGCTGCGGCGCCTCGGCGTGCCGCACCATGCCTGGCCGAGCGCATCGGGTGCCGGCCCCGTTTCGCTGCGCCTGAGCGATCCCGCGGGCAACGACATCGAACTCAGGCAGTTCGACGGGCCGCGGTCGCCGAGTGTTCCTGCAACGGCGCCCCCGCGCGGCTACCTCAAGGTGCGCGCTGCCGTGATGTTCGCGGACATGCGGGGATTCACCGGTGCGTCCGAACGGCTGTCGCCGAGCGAGGTCGTGCCGCTGCTCAACGAGTACTGCGACCTGCTGGCGGGAATCGCAACCGGCCATGGCGGAGTCGTGTTCAACATGGCCGGCGACGGCCTGATGATCGGCTTCGGCGTGCCACGCGAACGGCCCGACTCGGCGCGGCGCGCGTTCAGCACCGCGCGCGACATGCTCGCCTCGTTCCGCTTGCTGGCCGAAAACTGGCGCCGGCGCCTCGACATCGAGGTGGGGCTGGGCATCGGCATCAATGCCGGTGAGATCATCGCGGGGCGTGTCGGCACTGGATCGTTCACCAGCTATACGATCGTCGGCGACGCGGTCAATGTCGCCGCACGCCTGAGCCAGCGCGCGCGCGCCGGCGAGGCGTTGTTCTCCCAGGAGGTACGCCGCCAGCTCGACCTCGACCCGGCCGAAGGCCCGGTGGTCGAACTGCCCGCGCTGACGCTGCGCGGCCGCGCTGCCCCGGTCAGCATCTATTGCCTGCAGGCCGCGGAACGCATCGACTTCCGGTTCATATGATCCGAGCGGATCGCCTGGGCCGAATGCGCGACAGTTGCGCTGCTCGCCCTTGCGTGCCTGCAGCGGTGCATCGCGCCTTACACCGGCACGACGGCCACGCCGAGTCCCTTCGCGGCCTTGCGCACTCGATCATCCAGGCTGATCAGTGCGAGTCCTCGAACGGCGGAACGGCCCACCAGCAGTGAGGCCAGGTGAATCGCCTCCAGGGTTCGGATCGGCTCGCCCGGAAAGGGCTGCCGAGCCCGATCGATGACCTCGGGACCCATCCGCAGGACTTGCCAGTGAGCCGCCCGATCGGCGAGGTGGGCGCGCCGGTCGGCCGCTTCCGCTTCCGTCAATTCCTTGAGCGCCATGGCGCGCAGCAACACGCGCTCACACTCGACCAGCGTCAGATCCGAAGTCACGGTGATCTCGGCAGCGCCGAGCAGTTCCCGCACTTCGGCCGCTGAGGGCTCATCCAGAAGCCATGCGAGGACCGCGCTGGACTCGGCATAGAGATTCACCGCGGGCCGCGCTCCTCGTCGAGCAGCTGAGCGGCGCTGCGCCGACGCGCCCGCACGGTGCGGGGCAAGGCCGGGTACGGTCCTGGTCCGCCAGGCGCGCCCAACGACACCAGGCCACGCTTCGCCAGCGCGACCAGGCCCGCAGGCGCCGAGGGATCCGCCCGCCCTTGTCCGGGCGGCAACAACTCCGCGACGACTTCGCCCCGATCCGTGACCAGTACGCTCTCACCCAGGCGCACGCGACGCAGGTATTCGCTCAACCTGTTCTTCAACTCGCGGACGCCAACTGACTGCATGGGCGTTAATGTAGCCTCATGACGCTACATTGTCAATGGCGTTACCCTTTTCACGGCAGGCGCGGCAACCATCCGCGCTCAGCAGTGCGTCGCTGAGCAGCGGTTTACAGCCTCAACGAGGTCTGCTCTATTACTCGAACACTGGGTGTGGCCGATAGTGGCAGCACTCCCCGCGTCGAGAGGCGCTGCAGCGGACCCCGTCCGTCACGCTCGACTCAGGGCTGTTTCGCAAGGACGCCTCTGCGGAGATCGCTCTATGGGTGACGCCCAGCACCTTCGGGATGTCGCTAGCGTGGTGGGTTTGTGGCGCTATCCGGTCAAGTCGATGGGCGCCGAGGCACTGTCGGCAGTCGATGTCTCGTGGCATGGATTCGCCGGGGATCGTCGCTGGGCCTTCGTCCGGGGCGACGTACCCACGAGCGGCTTTCCGTGGTTCACCCTGCGCGAGCGCGCGGACATGAACCAGTATCGCCCGTCGTTCCTCGAGCCGGAACGGCCCGACAAATCGGCGACGATGGTGCGCACACCCAGCGGGACCGTTGTTGACGTCACGGATCCGGCGCTCGGTGCGGCGCTCGGCCCGGGCGGATTGTGGGCGATCAAGCATGACCGCGGCATCTTCGACACCTTCCCGCTGTCCCTGATCACGACGCAATCCATCGCCAGGCTGGGCAACGTGATCGGAGACTCGCTGGATGTGCAGCGCTTCCGACCGAACATCCTGGTGCAGGCAAGTGACGAGCTACCCTTTGTCGAAGACTCGTGGGTTGGCTGCGTACTGCGTATCGGTGGCCTTCGCATGCGCGTCGACAAACGCGATGGGCGCTGCGCCGTCATCACCATCGATCCCGTGACAGCCGAGCGCAATGCCGCAATCCTGCGCGCGGTCGCGCAGGATCGTCAGGGGTGCCTCGGGGTCTACGGCTCAACCATGGAACCGGGTCGCGTAGCGCTGAATGACCGCGTGTTTGTCGAATCTCCGGCATGAGCGCTACCGGCAATGCTGCCGCACTCAAACGTGGCCCGGGGAGCAGGCCGATCAGCCGCGGTTCGGCAGTTTGCAGCGGGCGCTCAGGTTGCCGATCGTAAAGCCGGCGCGGTCGGTCGCCGCGCTTCCCGTCGCATTGCCAAGCATCTTGCGTGTCGCGGACGGATCCTCCGGTCGGCCCTCGTACATCGAGAAGCGCAGCAGGTCGAGATAATTGCGGCCCGAGTTCGACGGCCAGACGCCGCGGATCAGTTCCAGGAACGCGGGCCGGGTGACGCCGCCGTCCTTGAGCTCTACACGCAGCACGTCGCCGCGATCGTGCATCGCCAGGCCATTCAGCACCTGGTCCGGACCGCCCTCGGGGCGGTAGGCGACAAAGCACTCGAAGGTGCGCGCCTTCATCAGGCGCCAGTGCGTCTGGTCGGGGCGGCCCATGACCATGCGGCCGCTCGCATCGCGCCCGGCGAACGTGATCCAGAGCTCCTCTTCGTTGAACAGCCAGTCCCAGTCGAAGCTCGCGTCGACCCCCAGGCGCTGCAGCTTGGTGCGGCAGGTGCCGGGGTCGGTGCGGCCGCGCAGCTGTGTGCCGATCAGGCGCCAGTAGATGTCGCAGCCCGCTGCGCCCGAGGCTGGCACCAGCTCGCTGGCCGCGAGACCCTTGAGGCGGGCTGCATCGGTTGCGATGGGCTGGTACTTCTCGGTGTCGCGAAACCGGCGCGGCGACATCCGCACCGCCCGCCGCGCCTCATCCACCGTCAGCGTCCAGACCTGGAACTCGGCAGTGTCGAACTTCGAGTACTTGTCGCCGCCGTGGACCGTGGCGACCAGCACGTTGGCGCCGATGTCCGGGGCGTCGATGCGCGTGAAGCGGCGATAGACGCGCTGGTGCTGCCGCTCGGGCGGCGTCTTGTACTCGGCCTCGAAGAAGCGCTGCGGCTCGCTGTCGTACTCGCCGGGCAGTCCGGTCATCAGCCGCGCGAGCGCTGTCTTGAGCTCGATCGGCGAGTTGGTTGCTGCGGCCGGCATCGCCAGCGGCACGGCAAGCGTGGCGAGCATGGCGCAGGCGTGTGCACGGATCTTCATGCTGCGACTCCCGATCACTCGTTCCTGGGCGGCGGCGCCGCCGGATCGAACAGCTTGCAGCGAACGTTGTAGACATCGTTACCCATCGACGCGCGGTCACTGGCGGCGCTGGCCCAGCCGACACCGAGCAGCTGGCGCGCCTTCGGATCCTTGGCGTCGACTTCGTACATGCTGACGCGCAGCAGATCCTCGTAGTTGCGGCCGGAGTTCGACGGCCACATGCCGCGTAGCAGCTCATACTGGAACGTCCGCACCGAAGGGGCCTTGGTCGTCCACGTCAGCACGCCGCCGCGATCGTGGATGTGCGGGCCGTTGTTGACCTGGGGCGGGCTGCCGTCCGGTGGCCGATAGCCCAGCAGGCACTCGAACTCACGCACCCGGCCGAGTCGCCAGTGGACCTGGTCAGGCCGTCCGGAAACGATCCGGTCCTTTTCGTCCTGGCCGGCGAAGTTCACCCACAGCTCCGTCGCGGTGAGGATGTACTCCCACGACCAGTCGATGTCCTTCTTCAGGTAGATCGAGCGCCCGCGGCATTCGCCAGGCCCCGAGACCGCGCGCAGATCCTCGCCGTACTTGCGCCAGTAGAGGTCGCAGGCCGTCGAGCCTTCGGGCGGCAACACGTCGGCCGGGGTCAGCCCCTTGAACGCCACCGGATCGAGCGCCCGATCCTTGTAGGGGCCCGGATCCCGGAAGCGACGCGGCGACATCCGCACCGCCTTGCGCTCGGCATCGACGGCGAGCGTCCAGACCTGGAACTCGGCGTTGTCGAACTGGCCGGCGTCGCCGCCGTAACGCACCTGCGCCACCAGCACGTTGGCGCCGAGCGCGGGCGCGTCGATCCGCACAAACGAGCGGAACACTCGGCCGTGCTGCTCGCCCGCCGGCGTCCTGGTTTCCTGTTCGAAGAACAGCTGCGCTGCGCTGTCGTAGCGGCCGGGCAGCCGCTCCATCAGCGTGGCCAAAGCGGTGCGAAGTTCGATGGGCGAATTGGTCGCCAGCGCCGATGAACCGGCCAACAGCGACACGAGGACCCCAACACACCTGCGCATCCGGCAACCCCTTGCCGGCGAGTCACCCTGAGACCCTGAGCGAACCGGCAACCCACGATAGTCCGACCGCGGCGACCGACGGGTGCGTTCGCGCGTGGCGTTCACGCAGAAGACACGTGCTGTGTAGGATGAGCAGGATTCATTGAGGAATCCCGAGCTCGCCATGACACAACTGCCCGTGATGGGAACGCCTTCGACGCCGGTGCAGGCCTGTGGTACCGGCCGGTTGCAGACGCGTCGCGGTTACGCGGACGGACCCTACGGGCAGGTGCACTTTCACGAGGCCGGGCCCGCAGACGGGCGACCGCTCGTGCTGCTGCATCAGGCGCCGGTGTCGGCGCGCCAGTTCGAGCCAGTGTATCCGCGGCTCGCGGCGCGGGGCATTCGCGCGATCGGGATCGACATGCCGGGATTCGGCTGCTCGGACCCGCCGCCGTTCGTGCCCCGGGTCGAGGACTACGCGCGTGCGATTCCGCCGGTGCTCGACCTGCTGGGCCTCGATCGCGCCAGCATCCTGGGACATCACACCGGAGCGCTCGTAGCGACCGAGGTCGCACTGCAGTTTCCCGCGCGCATCGAGCGGCTGGTACTCAACGGACCCTTGCCGCTCACCGACGCGGAGCGCGCACAATGGCTCGAGTACTGTCGCACCGAGGAGATTCCGTTCCGGGAGCAGGCCGACGGTTCACACCTCGTCAAGCTGTTCAACGTCCGCTATGCATTTGCGCGGGACAGCGTCCCGGTGGGGACGGTGACGCGCTACATCGTGGAGACGCTCGGGGGCCTCGCGCCGTTCTGGTACGGGCACCATGCGGCGTTCGTCTACGATCACGCGGCCTCGCTGCGCCGCATCGCTCACCCCACGATGATCCTGACCAACAGCGGCGACCAGATCTACGAGCATGCGCGGCTCGCTCATTCGATGCGGCCGGACTTCGACCTCGTGGTGCTCGACGGCGGCGGGATCGACGTCGTGGATCAGCTGCCCGGACCGTGGACCGATGCGGTCGCCGCGTTCGTGCGTCGTGCTGCGTGAAATCCGCGCCGCCGCCGCGCTAAGCTGCGGCCCTGCCCTGCAAAGTCAAGCTCGAGGTCGCCGATGAACGCCGCGTCCCTTCCAGCGTCCAGCAATCTGCGCCAGCTCCTCGCGACCGCCGTCGGCGCAGACAGCGTGCGCGACGACGCCTCCACGCTCGAGTTCATGTCCACTGACGTCTATCGCGCCGGTGGGCGTCCGGCCGCCGTGGTGCGACCCGGCAGCGTCGCGGCGCTGCAGGCTGCCGTCAGAGTCTGCGCAGCGGCAGGCGTGGCGATGGTGCCGCGCAGCGGCGGTGCCTCGTACACCGACGGCTACCTGCACGCGCCCGGGGGGCATGTGCTGTTCGACTGCGGTGGCCTCGACCAGGTCGACATCGACGTGCCGAATGCGGTCGTTACGGTCGGTCCGGGTGTCACCTGGGCCGCGCTGCGCGCGAAGCTGATGGAAGCAGGGCTGCGTACTCCGTTCTGGGGCCCGTTCTCCGGCCTGGTCGCCACCGTGGGCGGCAGCGTCAGCCAGAACGCCGTCAGCCACGGCAGCGGCGCCTATGGGACCTCGGCCCAATCCGTGCTCGGCATGGACGTGGTGCTCGCCAATGGCGAGATCCTCAGCACCTCTGGCTCCCGTGCCACGCGCAACTACGGACCCGATCTGGCCGGACTGTTCACCGGCGACTGCGGCGTGCTGGGAATCAAGGCGCGCATCCGCCTGCCGCTGATCGCGCGACGCGCGGGTTTCGAAGCCGTGTCCTTTGC
>JANPDV010000132.1:0-13192 GCA_031431655.1 Gammaproteobacteria bacterium
CTCGACGGCGCGGACCTGGCAGGGCTGTCGCGCAGCGAGCGGCGGCGCCAGCGGCGGCGCATCCAGATGGTGTTCCAGGACCCGGACGCAAGCCTAAACCCGCTGCACCGCATCGGCACGATACTCACCGAGCCCCTGATCGTAACCGGCCGCCTCCCGCCGCAGGCCCACGCGTCGCGCGTCGAGGCGCTGGTGCACCAGGAGCAGCTGGATCCCGCATTGCTGCCGCGCCGTCCGCGCGAGCTGTCGGGCGGGCAGAAGCAGCGCGTCGCGATCGCGCGGGCCCTTGCGCTGCAGCCGGACCTGCTGATCGCCGACGAAGTGCTGGCGTCGCTCGATGTGCAGACCCAGGCGCAGATTGCGGCTTTGCTGCGCGCCCTGGTCGACTCGCTCGGACTCGGGCTGCTGTTCATCTCGCACGACCTGTCGATGGTCGAACGGCTGGCGGACCGCGTCGCTGTGCTCAAGGCGGGCCGGATCGTGGACCACGGCACGACAGCCGCGGTCCTGGGCGGCGGCGGCCATGCCTACACGCGGGAACTGCTCTCGGCCCGGCTCGATTGGCCGCCGCGCGTCGGGCCAGACGCCTGATGTCCGGGCGAAGCCGAATCGTGCGGCAGATCATCGGCGCGTGGCTCGCGGGCGTAACCTGCGCCGCCAGCCCTGCCCTGGCCGGTACTGTCCCATCCGGCCCTGTTCCAGGCAGTGCTGCCGTGGACGCCCCGCCAACGCTGCGCATCGGCGTAACCGAATTCCCGACCAGTCTGGGCGACCCGTTCCGCGGCAATGGCCGGCCGGGCACGTTTCTCTGGTACGCCTTGTTCGACGGCCTGACTCAGCTTGACGAGGCCGGCCAGCTCACTCCATCGCTCGCCACCCGGTGGCAGCGGACCGACGACCGGACCTGGCGCTTCTTCCTGCGCTCGGGCGTGCGCTTCAGCGATGGCTCCGACTTCGATGCCAGCAGCGTCGTCAGCGTGCTCGACTGGCTGCGCGCACCGCAGGGCCGTCGCAGCATCGTTGGCAATGAGTTGCGCGGGCTCACCGCTGCGCGAGCGGTAGACCGGCTCACGGTCGACATCGAGACGGCGCGACCGGATCCCATCCTGCCAAATCGGATGATCAGCGTACTGATGGTGGAACCGCGCAGCTGGCAACGCCTCGGCCCCGACGGCTTCGCGCAACGGCCCGTGGGTACGGGCCCGTTCGAGCTGGTGCGCTGGGCGCCGGCCGAGCGCCGCTTGTACGCGCGGGCCAACCCGTATGGCTGGCGCGTCAATCCGCATCGCAATGTCGTGTTCGTCGAGCTGCCGGATGCCTCGGTTCGCACCCAGGCGTTGCTGTCGCGCGATGTCGACATCACGCCGATTGAGATCGAGGAGCTGGACCGACTCGAAGCGCGCGGCATTCCGTATACGCATGCGCCAGCGATGGCGGTCAGCTCGGTGGCATTCGTGACGGAGGGCGGACGCAACAGCCCGCTCAAGGATGTACGCGTAAGACGTGCGCTGAACTATGCGGTCGACAAGCAAGCCATCGCGCGCTACCTGCTGCGCGGCCTGGTGCGACCGAGCGGCCAGCCGGCGACCTCCGTGACTTTCGGATTTGACCCGCAGCTCGCGCCTTACCCCTACGATCCCGCGCGCGCGCGCCGGTTACTCACCGAAGCCGGGTATCCGCACGGGTTCGCGCTGCTGGTCGAGATCAAGATCAATGCGTTCAGCGCCGACTCGCTGATCTTCCAGGCCGTCGCGCACTACCTTCGCGAGGTGGGTGTGACCACGACACTGCGCTCGATCACGTTCCCGGAGTATCTCTCGAAGCTGCTGCGCAATGCCTGGAGCGGCGACGCCTACGGCGCCGCCTGGAACAATGCGCCCTGGAACGACGTGACCCGCCCGATGGAAACATTTTCGTGCCTGCGCCCCACGCCCTTCTTCTGCGACCCGGCGCTGGCGGCCGGCGTCAGGGACGCATCGGCGCTGCTGGACACGGCGGCGCGCCGTGCAGCACTACAGCGCATGGCGCGCGCCTACCAGGAAGCCGCGCCGGCGCTGTTCCTGGTGGAGCAAGTGGATTTCTATGGCTACCGCCCCGGGCTCAGCAACGTGCGCATCCGTAACCGGGTTCCGGTCTTCGAGGATCTGCGCGAGTCGCGCCGCCGCTAGAAACGATAGCGGACCTGCGCATCCCAGCTGCCCGGTCGATCGAGGAACTGGAGAATTCCGAGCGAGGAGACCGGGTAGTTCTTGTCGGCGCAATTGCGGCAGCTGACGGTCAGCGAAAGACCGTCGATGGCCGTCGGCGCCAGCGTGACCCCCGCGTTCAGGGTGGTCTCGACGGGGCCGAGGACGCGCTTGTAACGCGCCTGCACGTTGATGGTGTAATCCGGCGCCCGGACGGGACGCGCAATGCCGCCGAACTGATCGACAAAGTTCGCGTTGCAATTGGTAGCCACGACGACGCCGAGCCGGCAATTGGTCGCCTGCAGCTGGATCGACGGCAGGATGTCGACGTACTCTGCGTCCTGGAGTCAGACGGACGCGTCGAGCGTGAGGTGGTCCGTGGCAATCCAGGTTGCCTCGATCGAACGTCGGAATCGACAGCCTCAGGCCACGGCAGCACCACCCGGTGGACTGGCGCTCGCGCCGAACGGAACGGGCCGCGCGATCTCCTGCAGCACCGGCAGCAGGCGCTTGCGCGCCTCGTCGAACGACACCGCGGACAGGGCGAAACGGACGGCGAGCAGGGCCACCGGTTCGTTGTCGACCAGCACGGGGATCGCGATGCTGCCCTGTTCGGTCAGCCGCAACGGCCGCACCGCGCGAGCGAAGCCGCGCTCGCGCGACATCGCGAGTTCCCGCAGCAGCGACTGGCGGTCCGCCCAGAACGCATGGGTCTCTTCCGGGCGCTGCGGCCAGAGATGGTCGAGCACGGCGTCGCGCGCACCCGGACTGGTGTAGGCCAGGAAGGCCTTGCCCGAGGCGGTGGTCAGCACGGGCAGGAGCGAGCCCCTTTCGAACAGCTCCACTGCAAAACCGCTGGTCCGGTCGGTGGAATCTTCTACCCGCATGTCGGGCCAGTCGAACCGCATCAGGCTCATCGGCCATTGGACGCGCGCTGCGGCGCTGCGCAGGTTGCGACGTACCAGCTCGAGGCGTTCCGCAACGGCATCGAAACCCTGGCTCAGTTGTCGCACCTGCAATGTCAGCGCGAAGCGCCTGGTTGCCGGATCGCGCTCGACGTAGCCACGAGCTTCCAGCGTCGCCAGGCAACGGTTGATCGTGGTGCGGGCCAGACGCAGGCGCTGTGCAAGGCCCGCGGTGCTCAACGGCCCGTGGCGATTCAGCGCTTCGACGATCTCGAGGCCTCGAAGCAGCACGCGCACCGGAGTGGGATGCCCGGCCGGCATCTTGTGCTCGCGCACCTCGGGTGGAAGGTCCACTGCAGGTACTGTCATATGATCATCCATGACGGCTCGAAGGGAACGCCCAAGAGCAATCCCGCTCCGGGACCAATGAACATATTGTGCTGCATTCACGGCGTTTTGCGCGAATCGGGGCCAATGACCCCGGTTGAGGCTGACACGCCCACGGAAGGCAGCTACGCTCAAACTACCATGAACAAGAACGAAGCAGGCACCCGAGTCCGCGCGGCACTCACGGGGCTGATGCTCGCAACGCTGATTGCCGCGTGCACCGATGGTCGGAAAGAGCGCACCGAAGGGGCGCGTCGTGCGCTCGCGGCGCAGCCGGATATCGAGATTGTCGGCACCGACGACCGCAAGGGCCAGGTCACGGTGCGTTCGCGCACCACCGGTCAGGTGGCGGTAATCGATGTCGCGGCAGCCTCCGCAACCGCCAAGCCAGCCTGGGACGTTGCGGCCGGCAGCAGCGCGCCCCCCGGAGCCACCAGCGCTGCCGACAGCGTGGCACCCCCCTCGCCCGCCACGGCGACGGCCAGTGCAGAGCCCCCCATGGAGCCTCCAGCCAGCCCGGATGCGCGTCCGGCGTCGCCCGGCGCGGCGCGTGCCCCGTTGGTCACCCGTGATTCCACCGGGCGGATCGCGCGGCTCGAAGGCCCGGGATTCAGCGTGACGCGGCTGCCTGGCACGCCAGGCGCCAGCGCGAAAGCCACCGACGCCGCGGCAGTGAACGACGCTCCCGCCGACAGCCAGCGCGGCGCGCAACGGCGTCGGGTGGAGCGGTCCATCGTCTGCGGCCCGAACCAGCGCCTCACGATTGAAGACACCGACATCGAGGTGACCGGCGCCGGCATCGTGGCGGAACGTGGCTGCGACCTGCGCATCGCCAACTCGCGCGTCGTCGCAGGCGGCTGGGGGCTGGTCATCAACCCGGGCGCAACGGTACGAATCGACGCGAGCCTGATCGAGGGACGCACGGGTTCTCTCGATGCCTATGCCGGCGGGACGCTGTCGGCCTGGGGATCCACGTTCAAGGGAGCGAGCAGCAGGCCCATGACCGCGTCCGCGGACTTCATCGACCGCGGTGGCAACGTCTGGACGGCTCGCTGATCGGGATTCCCGCCGGCCGCGGCACCGGCAGCGGCGCCGCTAGCGGGCGGCGCCCTCTTCCTCGCTGACGCTCGGCTCGTCCGCCTCCGCACCCAGCACCCCGCCAACGTCGGCATAGCTGCGGCGCGAAGCGTCGTCGACCTTGCGACGGCGATGGGCATGAGTGGCGAAGCCCGTGCCGGCCGGAATCAAGCGGCCCACGATGACGTTCTCCTTGAGCCCGCGCAGATCATCCTTGAGGCCCCGCACTGCGGCTTCCGTAAGCACGCGGGTGGTCTCCTGGAACGACGCCGCCGAGATGAAGGATTCCGTCGCCAGCGAGGCCTTGGTGATGCCGAGCAGCACCGGTGCCAGCGTGGCCATCTGCTTGCCGTCCTGCCTGGAGCGGTCGTTGATGTCGAGCGCCCGGGAGCGATCCAGCTGCTCGCCCTTGAGCAGCGTGGTTTCGCCGATGCTGGACACCTCGGTCTTACGCAGCATCTGACGAATGATGACCTCGATGTGCTTGTCGTTGATCTTGACGCCCTGCAGACGATAGACGTCCTGGATCTCGCGCACGAGGTAATTGGCCAGCGCCTCGACACCCTGCAGGCGCAGGATGTCGTGCGGGTTCGGCTCGCCGTCGGCGATGACCTCGCCGCGCGTGACCTGCTCACCCTCGAACACATTGAGCTGCCGCCACTTCGGGATCAGCTCCTCGTACTTCTCACCCTTCTCCTCGGTGATGATCAGACGGCGCTTGCCCTTCGTCTCCTTGCCGAAACTCACCGTGCCGCTCTTCTCGGCGAGGATCGCCGGGTCCTTCGGCTTGCGTGCTTCGAACAGATCGGCCACGCGCGGCAGACCGCCCGTGATGTCGCGGGTCTTGGAAGACTCCTGCGGGATACGCGCGATCACGTCGCCGACCGACACCTTGACGCCGTCGCTCAGGGATATCAGCGCGCCTGCCGGCAATGTATACACGGCGGGAATCTCGGTGTTTGCAAACGGCACTTCCTTGCCCTTCGCGTTCAGCAGCTTGATCGTCGGCTTCAGTTCCTTGCCGCCGCGCTGCTTCGAGTCCTGCACCACGATCGACGACAGCCCCGTGACCTCGTCGACCTGCGTCGTGATCGTGACGCCGTCGATGAAGTCCTGGAACCTGAGGAAGCCCGCCACCTCGGTGACAACCGGATGGGTGTGCGGGTCCCAGGTCGCCACGACCTGTCCGCCGGCAACCGTCGTGCCTTCGCGTGAGTTGATCTGCGCGCCGTAGGGAATCTTGTAGCGCTCGCGCTCACGACCGAACTCATCGACGACGCCGATTTCACCCGAGCGCGAAACGGCAACCAGGTGCCCCTTCTCGTGCGCCACGGTCTTGACGTTGTGGAAGCGCAGCGTGCCCTTGTTGCGCACTTCGACGCTCGACGCCGCCGCCGCCCGCGAAGCCGCGCCACCGATATGGAAGGTGCGCATCGTCAGCTGGGTACCCGGCTCGCCGATCGACTGCGCCGCCATGACGCCGACAGCCTCGCCGATGTTGACCAGCCGGCCACGGGCAAGGTCGCGCCCGTAGCACGAGCAGCAGACTCCATAGCGCGTCTTGCAGGTGATCGGCGAACGGACCTTGATCTCGTCGACGCCTTCCTGCTCGAGGCTGCGTACCAGTGCTTCGTCGAGCAGCGTGCCTGCCGGCACCAGGACCGTGCCGGGCGAACCCGGCTTGGTGACATCCTCGAGCACCATGCGGCCGAGCACGCGCTCGCCGAGCTGCTCGACCACGTCACCACCTTCGACCAGCGGCGTCATCGCCACGCCGGCCGTCGTGCCGCAGTCCACTTCGGTGACGACGAGGTCCTGCGCGACGTCGACCAGGCGGCGCGTGAGGTAGCCCGAGTTCGCCGTCTTCAACGCCGTGTCGGCCAGACCCTTGCGGGCGCCGTGCGTCGAGATGAAGTACTGCAGGACGTTGAGGCCCTCGCGGAAATTCGCCGTGATCGGCGTCTCGATGATCGATCCATCCGGCTTGGCCATCAGGCCGCGCATGCCGGCGAGCTGACGGATCTGCGCTGCGCTGCCGCGGGCGCCGGAATCCGCCATCATGAAGATCGAGTTGAAGGACTTCTGGCGCACCTTGATGCCGCGCGTGTCGACGACGTCCTCGCTGCCCAGCTTTTCCATCATCGCCTTGGCGACCTGGTCATTGGCGCGCGACCAGATATCGACGACCTTGTTGTAGCGCTCGCCGTTGGTGACGAGACCGGACGAATACTGGTCCTGAATCTCCTTCACTTCCCGTTGTGCACTGGCGACCAGCTTGACCTTCTGCTCGGGGATCACGATGTCGTCGATACCGAAAGACACTGCCGAGCGCGTCGCGTACTGGAAGCCCGTGTACATGAGCCGGTCCGCGAAGATCACGGTCTCCTTGATACCGAGCGCGCGGTAGCAGGCGTTGATCGTGCCGAGAATGACCTTCTTGGTCATGTCCTGGTTGATCGTCTCGAACGGCAGGCCCTCCGGCAGGATTTCCGCCAGCAGCGAACGGCCAACCGTGGTGTCGACCAGTCGCAGACGCGGCACACGGACGCCATCGGCCGTGATGACGACGTCACGCAGCCGCACCTTGATGCGGGCCTGCAGATGGACCTGGCGGGTTTCGTAGGCGCGATGCACCTCGGACGCGTCCGAGAACATCATGTGTTCGCCAAGTGCGCCAATGCGCTCCCGGGTCATGTAGTACAGGCCGAGCACGACGTCCTGGGACGGCACGATGATCGGGTCGCCGTTGGCGGGCGACAGGATGTTGTTCGAGGACATCATCAGCGCGCGCGCTTCGAGCTGGGCTTCCAGCGACAGCGGAATGTGCACCGCCATCTGGTCGCCATCGAAGTCGGCGTTGAAAGCCGTGCATACCAGCGGGTGCAGCTGGATTGCCTTGCCTTCGATCAGCAGCGGCTCGAAAGCCTGGATGCCGAGGCGATGCAGGGTCGGGGCACGGTTCAGCAGCACCGGGTGCTCGCGGATGACCTCCTCGAGAATGTCCCAGACCTCCGGGCCTTCGCGCTCGACCAGGCGCTTGGCGGCCTTGATCGTCGAGGCTTCGCCACGCAGCTGCAGCTTGTGGAAGATGAACGGCTTGAAGAGTTCCAGCGCCATCTTCTTCGGCAGCCCGCACTGGTGCAGGCGCAGCGTGGGGCCGACCACGATGACCGAACGGCCCGAGTAGTCGACGCGCTTGCCGAGCAGGTTCTGGCGGAACCGGCCCTGCTTGCCCTTGATCATGTCGGCGAGCGACTTCAGCGGGCGCTTGTTCGTGCCGGTGATGGCGCGGCCACGGCGACCGTTGTCGAGCAGCGCATCGACCGCTTCCTGCAGCATGCGCTTTTCGTTGCGCACGATGATGTCCGGCGCGTTCAGCTCGAGCAGCCGGCGCAGGCGGTTGTTGCGGTTGATGACGCGGCGGTACAGGTCGTTCAGATCCGAGGTCGCAAAGCGGCCGCCGTCCAGCGGCACCAGCGGACGCAGATCCGGCGGCAGCACCGGCAGCACGGTCAGCACCATCCACTCGGGGCGGTTGCCGGACTCGATGAAGGACTCGACGAGCTTCAGGCGCTTGGACAGCCGCTTCAGCTTCGTCTCGGACGCCGTGGCGCCCATGGCCTCGCGGATCGTGATGAGCTCGGCCTGCAGGTCGATCGTCGAAAGCATCTGATGCACGGCCTCGGCGCCCATGCGGGCGTCGAATTCGTCACCGTGCTCCTCGATCGACTCGAGGTACATCTCGTCGGTCAGCAGCTGGCCGCGCGTCATCGGCGTCATGCCCGGATCGATGACCACGAAAGCCTCGAAGTACAGCACCCGCTCGATCTCGCGCAGCGTCATGTCGAGCATCAGTCCGATGCGCGACGGCAGCGACTTCAGGAACCAGATGTGCGCGACCGGCGATGCCAGGTCGATGTGCCCCATGCGCTCGCGGCGCACCTTGGACTGGGTAACCTCGACGCCGCACTTTTCGCAGACGACGCCGCGATGCTTCAGGCGCTTGTACTTGCCGCAAAGACACTCGTAGTCCTTGACCGGCCCGAAGATCTTGGCGCAGAACAGGCCGTCACGTTCCGGCTTGAACGTGCGGTAGTTGATCGTCTCCGGCTTCTTGACCTCGCCGAACGACCATGAAGTGATCATCTCCGGAGAGGCCAGTCCGATCTTGATCGAATCGAACTGTTCTACCGGAGTCTGCTGCTTGAAAAACTTGAGCAAATCTTTCACGAATCTATTCTCCTATTCGGCGCGTTTCGCGCCGCTGGTCCCGCGGGGTCGCGCAACGCGCGGCCCCGTTGGAAGGTGGCCGAAGGCCAAGAAAAGCTACCTCAGTCCTGCTCGAGTTCCATGTTGATGCCGAGCGAGCGGATTTCCTTCACGAGCACGTTGAAGGATTCCGGCATACCCGCTTTCATCTCGTGATTGCCGTCGACGATCGACTTGTACATCTGGGTGCGGCCCTGCGTGTCGTCCGACTTGATCGTCAGCATTTCCTGCAGGGTGTAGGCCGCGCCGTACGCCTCGAGCGCCCACACTTCCATCTCGCCGAAGCGCTGTCCGCCGAACTGCGCCTTGCCGCCGAGCGGCTGCTGCGTCACGAGCGAGTACGGACCCGTGGAACGAGCGTGCATCTTGTCGTCGACCAGATGGTTCAGCTTCAGCATGTACATGTAGCCAACCGTGACCTCACGTTCGAATTTCTCGCCCGTGCGGCCGTCGAACAGGTTGGTCTGGCCCGAAAGCGGCAGATCCGCCAGTGCCAGCAGCCGCTTGATCTCGGCCTCCGAGGCACCGTCGAACACTGGCGTGGCAATCGGCACACCGCGCGTCAGGTTGCGCGCCAGCTCCGCGATCTCGCGATCGGTCAGTTCATCGAGACGCTCCTTCTGGCCACCGGTCTCGTTGTAGACGCGGCCCAGGAAGGCCCGCAACTCGACCACGGCGGCGTGTTGCTCGATCATCTTGCCGATCTTCAGGCCGAGCCCCTTGGCAGCCCACCCCAGGTGGGTTTCGAGCACCTGCCCGACGTTCATGCGCGACGGCACGCCGAGCGGGTTCAGCACGATGTCGACCGGTGTGCCATCGGCCAGGTAGGGCATGTCTTCGACCGGCACGATCGTGGAGATGACGCCCTTGTTGCCATGGCGACCAGCCATCTTGTCGCCCGGCTGGACGCGGCGCTTCACGGCCAGGTACACCTTGACCATCTTGAGCACGCCGGGAGCGAGATCGTCGCCCGCGGTGATCTTGACGCGCTTGCTCTCGAGCTTCTGCTCGAACATCTTTCGCTGCGCCTTGAGGCGCTCGGCAGTGGCCTCCAGCTGGGAGTTCGCTTCTTCGTCCTCGAGACGGATCTCGAACCACTCGTCGCGGGTCAGCTCGTCGAGGTACTCCGACGCGATCTTCGTTCCCGGCTTCAGCTTGCGCGGGCCACCGGCGGCCGAAGTGCCCACCAGCGTAGTACGCACGCGCTGGAACATGTCGTCCTCGAGGATGCGCTGCTGGTCGCCGAAGTCCTTGCGGACCCGCTCGATCTCAGCCTTCTCGATCGACAGCGCGCGGCTGTCCTTGTCGACGCCTTCGCGGGTGAAAACGCGCACGTCGATGACGGTGCCGTCCATGCCCGGGGGCACGCGCAGCGACGTGTCCTTCACGTCGCTGGCCTTCTCGCCGAAGATCGCGCGCAGCAGCTTCTCTTCCGGCGTGAGCTGGGTCTCGCCCTTCGGCGTGACCTTGCCGACGAGGATGTCCCCGGCACGCACTTCGGCGCCGATGAACGCGATGCCGGCTTCGTCGAGCTTGGCCAGCGCGGTGTCACCGACGTTGGGTATGTCGGCTGTTACGTCCTCCGGGCCAAGCTTCGTGTCACGCGCGACGCAGGTCAGCTCCTCGATGTGGATCGTCGTGAAGCGGTCTTCCTGGACGACGCGCTCCGAGATCAGGATCGAGTCCTCGAAGTTGTAGCCGTTCCAGGGCATGAACGCGACCAGCATGTTCTGGCCAAGCGCGAGCTCGCCCATGTCGGTCGACGGGCCGTCGGCGAGCACGTCGCCGCGAGCGATGCGATCGCCGGCATTGACCAGCGGGCGCTGGTTGATGCAGGTGTTCTGGTTGGAGCGGGTGTACTTGGTGAGGTTGTAGATGTCGACGCCGGGCTCCGCCGAGGTGGTCTCGGCATCGTCGACGCGAACCACGAGGCGTGAGGCATCGACCGAGTCGACGATGCCGCCGCGCTTGCCAATCACCGTAACGCCCGAGTCGATCGCAACCGGACGCTCCATGCCCGTGCCGACCAGCGGTGCCTCCGAGCGCAGTGTCGGCACGGCCTGGCGCTGCATGTTCGAGCCCATCAACGCACGGTTGGCGTCGTCATGCTCCAGGAACGGGATCAGCGAGGCCGCAACCGAAACGATCTGCTTCGGCGAAACGTCCATGTAGTTGATGCGGTCACGCGGCATCAGCGTGAACTCGTTCTGGTATCGGCACGACACCAGCTCGTCCGTGAGGTCACCGACCGTGGTCGAGTTGGCATTCGCCTGCGCGATGGCGAACTCACCCTCTTCGATCGCCGACAGGAAGTCGATCTTGTCGGTGATACGGCCGTTCTCGACGCGCCGGTACGGCGTCTCGAGGAACCCGTACTGGTTGGCACGTGCGTAGACCGCCAGCGAATTGATCAGTCCGATGTTCGGGCCTTCCGGCGTTTCGATCGGACAGACGCGCCCGTAGTGCGTCGGATGGACATCGCGCACTTCGAACCCGGCACGCTCGCGTGTGAGGCCGCCCGGGCCCAGCGCCGAGACACGGCGCTTGTGCGTCACTTCGGACAGCGGGTTGTTCTGGTCCATGAACTGCGACAGCTGCGAGGAACCGAAGAACTCCTTCACGGCCGCAGCCACCGGCTTGGCGTTGATCATCTCCTGCGGCATCAGCGGTTCGGTCTCCGCGATCGTCAGGCGCTCCTTGACGGCGCGCTCGACGCGGACGAGGCCGACGCGGAACGCGTTCTCGGCCATTTCGCCGACCGAGCGTACGCGGCGGTTGCCAAGATGATCGATATCGTCGACGACGCCGTCACCATTGCGGATGGCGATCAGCACCTTGAGTACTTCGAGGATGTCCTCCTTCGAAATGACGCCCGAACCGGTGCCGTCCTTGCGGCCGACGCGGCGGTTGAACTTCATGCGCCCCACGGCCGAGAGGTCGTAGCGCTCGTTGTTGAAGAACAGGTTGTTGAAGAGGTTCTCGGCCGCGTCACGCGTCGGCGGTTCGCCGGGACGCATCATGCGGTAGATCTCGACCAGCGCCTCGAGCCGGTTGTGCGTCGGGTCGACGCGCAGCGTGTCCGAGATGAACGGACCCCGGTCGAGATCGTTCGTGTAGAGCGTGCGAAGCTCGGTGATGTTTGCCTCGATCGTCTTCTCGACCGAAGCCGCAGTCAGGACCTCGTTGGCCTTGGCGAGAATCTCGCCGGTATCGGTGTTGACGACGTCGTGCGCGAGGATCTTGCCGTAGAGATAGTCACGCGGCACGGACAACTTGTTGACGCCGGCCTGTTCGAGCTGGCGCACGTGGCGGGCGGTGATCCGGCGCCCCTCTTCGACGATGACTTCGTCGCCGATGCGGATTTCGAAGCTGGCCGTCTCGCCGCGCAGGCGCTGCGGAACCAGCTCGAGCTCGGTGTGTTCCTTGCTGACGAAGAACGTGTTCTTGTCGAAGAACACATCGAGGATCTCGCTCTCGTTCATGCCCAGCGCACGCAGTACGATCGAGACCGGCAGCTTGCGACGACGGTCGATGCGCGCAAACACGCAGTCCTTCGGGTCGAACTCGAAGTCGAGCCACGAGCCGCGGTAGGGGATGATGCGGGCGCTGAACAGCAGCTTGCCCGACGAATGCGACTTGCCTCGATCGTGATCGAAGAACACGCCCGGGCTGCGATGCAGCTGGGACACGATGACGCGTTCGGTGCCGTTGACGACGAAGGTGCCGTTGTCGGTCATCAGCGGCAGTTCACCGAGGTAGACCTCCTGCTCGCGGACATCCTTGACTGGCTTCTTGGGGCCAGAGGCTTCCTTGTCGTACACCACCAGTCGCACCTTGACGCGCAACGGTGCGGCATAGGTGAGACCACGCAATTGGCATTCCTTGACATCGAACACGGGCTCGCCCAGGCGGTAGCTCACGTACTCGAGCACGGCATTGCCGGAATAGCTCGAAATCGGGAATACGGTCTTGAACGCAGCGTGCAGACCCACGTCGAGGCGGCCGCTCTCGGCCTTGTCGACCTGCAGGAACTGCCGGTAGGAGTCCAGCTGGATGGCAAGCAGGTACGGCGTATCCAGTACGCTGCCCTGGATGCCGAAATTCTTGCGGATGCGCTTCTTCTCGGTGAAGGAGTAAGCCATCTGAACACCTCTGATCAGGCTGAGCTGACCTGTACTGAAAACCGCGAAACAAAAATCTTCGAAACTGGAAACTTCGCAACCGGAGCGGCGAAACGCACAGCGGGAATCCTGTCGGATCCGGCCCCGATGACCGGGGTGGGGGGGGGGTTTGGTGCGGGCCCCCCCCACGGGGGGGGGGGGCGGGGGGGGGGGTGGGGGGTGTGTGGCCGCGGGCGGCGGCGGCGGG
>JANPDV010000133.1:0-4670 GCA_031431655.1 Gammaproteobacteria bacterium
GGCGCGTCGTCGAGGCGCGTCCCGACTTCGTGCTGCGCGAGTTCTCGCCGGGGACCTCTTACACGCTGATGCGCGAGCCGGAACGCTGGGCGCGGACCGTGCTGGAATTCGCGAGCTCGAAGGGGTCGTAGTGCGGCGCGCGATCGCAGCGGCCACCATCGAGCCTTCGCTGTGGATCGGCGCGAGCTGACGCGCTTCGCGTGACTCCTTAGGGCCGGCCAATTCGAATCGAACCCTAGGTCGTGGAAATTCCGCTCAACCTGCCGCCAGGAGTACTAGGATGCAACGACCTAAGGGGGCCAGCACAATGAAAGCAAGAGACCGTCGGACCTTTCTCGCTGCCGCGGGACTGGGTCTGCTGGCGCCGGGGAAGTGGTCCAGGGCGTTTGCGGATGACAGCGGCTCGCCGGCAAGAGTGTCGACAGCGTCTGATGGCGCTCGTGCTGCGACAGGCAGCGACCCCGCGCGTGTGATTGTCAGGAGAGGCTATACCGATTGCCGCTTTGGACAGCTGCACTACGTTCGCGCGGCGCCTGCGAAGGGCGCAGGCAACAAGCCCCCACTGGTGTTGCTTCACCAGAACCCCTCTTCCTCCGTGGAATATGCCGCTCTGCTGAGGGCAATGGGCACTGATCGCGAGGTCGTGGCATTCGATACGCCGGGCAACGGCATGTCGGACTGGCCGCCGGAGCCTCTGGACATGACCGGATACGCTGGCGCGTTTGCCGACGGCATCCAGGCGCTGTCACTCGGGCGCGGCAGGACCGTCGATGTTTTCGGCTATCACACAGGCACGTTTCTCGGCGCGGAGCTCGCCATCGCACTGCCTGACAAGGTCGGGCGTCTTGTCCTGTCGGGCATTCCGTTCAGAACGCCCGAGGAACGGCAGGAAAGACTGCAGGAAATCAAGGCGAGGCCCCGCATTACCGACGGTGGGGAAGAGATATTCGGACAGCTGCGGCGGCTCTGGACGTTCGTGGTGACCAATCGCGATCCCCGCGTGCCCCTGCAGCGCGCGGCGGATCTGTTCATGGAAAAAGCGAAACCGCTCGACCGCTACTGGTGGCCGTACCAGGGCGTCTGGACTTACGACGTCAAGCAGCGCTTTCCGCTGATCTCGCAGCCGGTGATGATCCTGCAGCCGCGCGAAGCTCTGTCGGAGTACTCGGTCCAGGCGGCGAAGTTCATCGCGAACGTGCGAATGGTCGAGGTGCCGGAACTGGAACGGGATGTCTTTGACGTTGGCTCGGCTGTCATTGCGGGCAAGCTGCGCGAGTTCCTCGTCTGAGGTCGATTTTTGGAAGCGTGAATGCAGCATCGCCGCTGACGTCGCGTGGCGCATACTCTTTGCATGCTGCGACTGATCTATCCATCGCATGTTCGCCCGTCCGGGTGGATTGAGCGACTGAGTCGAGGGGAGTGGGGTCCATGAGCAAGTCCGACGCTGCTGGTTCAGTGCGACCCGTGGTCCCGTTCGATGCGCAGGTCATCGTCGTGGGCGCCGGGCTGGCCGGCCTGAACGCGGCGCTGCAGCTCAGCGATGCGGGCGTCGATGTGCTGGTGCTGGAGGCGTCGAACCGCGTCGGAGGCCGGGTCTGGACTCGCGATTTTGGCCGCGGTCCGGAGGAAGTGGGGGCTACCACCTACGGTCCCACCCATCTTCGAGCGCTCGACCTGGTGAAGCGCTTTGACCTGGAGACCGCAGTCTTCGCGGGAAAGATCGACTTTGCCTATTCGGTCAATGGCGTGCTCTGTGGCGGTGACGATTGGGCCACGTCCGCCGGAAACCGGCTGGTTGGCGAAGAGCGGGAAATCCTGCCTTCAAGAATCGACAACTACTTCATGCAGAAGTTTCTGCCATTCCAGAACCTGGACGATTGGCTGAGTCCCGAGTACGCCAGTTACGATATCCCGTTTGGAGAGTTCCTGCGTTCCAAGGGCGTCTCGGATGAGGCGCTGCGCCTCGTCAACATGTGCATCAATACGGACGACATCGAGACTGTTTCCACGCTGTCGATTTTCCGGGATGCGCTCAAGTGGCGCGAAGTGGGCTACACCGATCCGAAGAACTTCAACCAGTATGGCGACGCCCAGTACCGGCCGGTTTATCTGGTCAAGGGCGGGCAGCAGTTGCCGATCACCATGGCCAAAGCGCTCTCGCGTCCGGTCGAATTCAACAAGGACGCCCGTGCGATTGACCGTGAAGCGGACTCCGTTACGCTCACCTGCCTGGATGGGACGCAGTTCAGGGCGCGGCGGGTCATCGTCGCGGTTCCGATGGTCGCGCTGCGCACCATGGACTTCAGGCCGCCCCTGCCGGGGCTGCTGCGCGAAGCAATCCAGACCGCCAAGGCGTCAGGCAATACCGCCTTTTTCCTGCGCGCCACTCGGCCGTTCTGGGAAGACGACGGCCTTCCGGCTTCACTCTGGAGCGACACGATTTTCGAGCGGGTGCTCATCGGCGACGTCGCCGTTGCCGGCGAGTACAGGATTCGCGTCTGGATAAATGGCGACAACGCCATGCGCGTCGATCGGCTCGGCCCGCAGGCCGGCCCTGCATTGCTGGAAACGATTGCGCGCGTACGGCCATCGAGCAAGGGCAACCTTGAAGTCATCGGGCATTTCTCCTGGGGCTCCGACCCTTACACAGGAGGCGAGAAGTATGTGCTCGGGCCTGGAGACGTGACGCGGTTCGGGAAAATGATGTCTCGCAATGTAGGCCCGATCTTCTGGGCCGGGGAGCACCACAAGAGTCGCGATCAGGGCGTCGAAGCTGCGCTCGCGTCAGGAGAACGCACGGCGCGTGAACTGCTGGAAGACCTGGGCGTTGCGTCATGAGGGGCCTGCAGCAACGGCCGGAGTCGTCCTGCAGGCATCGACTGCCGCAATTGATCGCGCTCTGCCTGGGGCTGCTGCTTGCGTGTGCCCAGGCGCACGCGAGCAAAGTCGACACGCTGACTCTGGCCGAGCTTCGCGCGAAGTACCAGCTGCCGAACTCGCGCTACATGAATCTGGACGGAGTCGATCTGCACTACGTCGATGAGGGTTCCGGTCAACCGGTTGTGCTGCTGCACGCCTCCTACATGGGCCTGCGCAGCTGGGATGGAATCGCGTCCAGGCTGAAAGGAGACTTCCGGGTCATTCGTCTGGATTTTCCCAATGCCGGGCTTAGCGGTCCGGAAACGAAGCCGGTTCCCAGCGGCAAGTTCGATATGGTCGAGCGTAACTACGAAATACTGGTCCGTTTCGCCGAGAAGCTGGGGCTGGATCACTTTGATCTGGTGGGAACGTCCAGTGGTGGCAGCGTGGCGTTTCGTTACGCTTCCCGGAAAGCCGATCGCGTGCGGCGTCTCGTGCTGATCAACTCAGCCGGCATGCCTCGAACCCCGCAAACGGACCCGTTTCGCGAGCGGCCGGAGTTCGTGGAATGGTCGAAGATGCTGGTCAAGCCGCGGGAATTCTGGGCCTTCAGCCTGACTCAGACCTTCATCCACCCACACAGGGCGCCGGAGTGGCTGGTCGATCAGGAATACGATTTCCGTCGGCGCGAGGGCCTCGAACAGACGCTGGTGGACGACTACGTGTTCACCACTGGTGATACAAAAACCATCCTGGCGGGCATCCGCGCGCCGACGCTGATCATGTGGGGCAAAGCGAACCCGATCGTGATGCATCTCGAGGCGGATGTGTTCGCGTTCTGGATGACGGGCGCGCCCACGCTGATCCGGAAACTCGAGGGCCTCGGGCACTATCCGTACATCGAGGACGAGCAAGCCGTGTTTCCTGACTTCATCGCCTTCCTGAGGGGCGGACTGGATGATGAACTGCGGCGCACGATCAGGGTCAAGCCCGACACCCTGACGAAGAAGAAGAACTGACACTGGTAAACTCAGCCAGCAGCTTGGCAGAACGCCCTACTCGGCAAGCCACAGATATCTGCTGAGCTGAATATCCATGGGGTTCGGGCGCCAACCCCGGACTTTCGGCGCCACCAGGGTTCGCGACACGGAATAGACGATCGGCACGATTGGGAAATCCGCCAGAGCAATGGCCTCTGCGTCCCGCAGGAGCTTGTTGCGACTGTCGAGATCCGGCTCGCGCTTGGCGGCGGCCAGCGCCTGGTCATATCGGCCGCTGCGGTAACCTCCCGTGTTGGAGATGCTGCCCGATTGCAGCTTGTCCAGGAACAGCTCCGGGTCGTCATGCAGGGCGCCGTCATAGTAGACGTCGAAGTCGCCGCGGCGCACATCGGCGATCAAGGATTTGGCTTCGGAGTTGACGAGGTTAACGCGCACGCCGATCGCGCTCCACATGGCCGCAATCGCCAGACAGGTCTCCTTCGCCCAGCCCGTGCTGTAGCGCAGGCTGAAGCTGAGCGGCCGGCTCTCGCTGTAGCCTGCAGCCGCCATCAACTGACGAGCGGTGGCGCGACGAGATTCAACAGTACCTTCGTTGAAGGGAGTGGTGGCTGGCTTGTAGCCCGAGATCGTTGGCGGGACCAGATTGTAGGCGGCCTGCTCGCCGGATCTGAGGACCAGTCGGGCGATCTTGTCGCCGTCAATGGCCAGCGCGAGTGCACGGCGAATCTCCAGCCGATCAAACGGCGCGCGGCGGAAGTTGAAGCGCAGAAACACCAGCAGCGGGTATGGGCTCACGCGCACGGCCGTGCC
>JANPDV010000134.1:0-2531 GCA_031431655.1 Gammaproteobacteria bacterium
GAGTTCACCCTGGAGCGCCCGGATGCCACCCATGTGCGCGCGCGCCTGATCCTGCCCTGCGCCTGAGCACCCCTGGCCATGAACGAAGCAGGCGAAAGTTCATCGGCGGCACGCAAGCTGCGAACCGTCGTGGTGGAGGACGAGCGTCCGGCCCGCACACGGCTGAAGACGCTGCTTTCCCGCTATCCGGATGTCGAAGTCGTTGCCGAAGCCGATAGTGTCGGCGCTGGCGCCGAGGCCGTGCGTACCAGCCGTCCGGACCTCGTGTTTCTCGACATCCGGTTAATGGGGGGTACTGCCTTCAACCTTCTGGCGCAGCTTGCGGCGCCGCTGCCGGTCATCGTGTTCGTCACGGCCCATAGTGACTATGCCGTGCGCGCGTTCGAGGTCCACGCGATCGACTATCTGCTCAAGCCTGTGGAGCAGGAACGGCTCGACCGCTGCCTGGAGCGGGTGCGGACGCGCGCGACTCCGCCTGCGCCGGATGATTTTCGCGAGCGATTGAGCCGCGCGCTCGAGCAGGCGCTGCAGCGGCGCCAGACTGATGGCGGCGAGGATCAGGGCGGGTTGCAGATCACGGCACTGCATGAAGGTCACACAGTCGTCATTGAGCCGCAGCTGATCGACTACATCGAGGGCGACCGGAACTACGTCTGGTTTCACTGCGGGGATCTGCGGCTGCGTGGGCGCTACACCTTGAACGAACTGGCGAGCCGGCTGGACCCAGCGCAGTTCAGCCGTGCGCATCGTTCACTGATCGTCAATCTGGCGCGGGTTAGGGCCATAGACCGCAACGGGCGCGGGGGCGTCGAAGTGACTCTGCAGAACGGGCGGCGTGTGCCCTGCGGTGACGTCTACCGCCGTGGCCTGCTCGAGTTGCTTGGACTGGAGAGCCGGGGCGACAGCAAGGACGCTGATTAGTCGCGTGCCCAGTCGCGCGAGCGCTCCAGCGCCCGGCTCCACTCTGCGCGCAGCGCGTCCGCCGCGGGCGCTGCCATCCGCGGCAGAAAGCGGCGGTCCTCCTGCCAGTTCGCCGCGACTTCGGCTTCGCTGCGCCAGAAACCTATCGCCAGGCCGGCGAGATAGGCCGCTCCCAACGCAGTGGTCTCGGTGATCTTCGGGCGGACCACCGGGACCTGCAGCAGGTCCGCCTGGAATTGCATCAGCAGATTGTTGGCGCTGGCGCCGCCGTCGACGCGCAGCTCCTGCAGTGGCTGCGTTGCATCCTGCTGCATGGCCTGCAAGACGTCGGCGCTCTGGAACGCGATCGCCTCGAGCGCTGCCCGCGCAATGTGCGCGCGGGTTGCGCCGCGGGTCAGGCCCGCGATGGCGCCGCGGGCACGGGCATCCCAGTGCGGCGCACCCAACCCCGTGAACGCCGGCACCAGATACACGCCGCCGTTGTCCGCAACCGTGCCGGCCAGCGCCTCCACGTCGGCCGACTGCGCGATCAGCCCCAGGCCATCCCGCAGCCACTGCACGATGGCGCCTCCCATGAACACACTGCCCTCCAGCGCGTATTGGCGTTTGTCCCGCTGCCAGGCAATCGTGGTCAGCAAACGGTTACGTGATACCAGTGGCGTTGCGCCCGTATTCATCAGCATGAAACAGCCGGTGCCATAGGTGTTCTTGGCCATGCCGGGCGAGAAGCAGGCCTGGCCGAACAGGGCAGCCTGCTGGTCGCCCGCAAAACCGGTGAGTGGTACGCGATGACCTGCGATGCTGGCCTCGATGCCGGTCGCCGATGACGGGACCAGGCGCGGCAGCATCTCTGCCGGAATCTTGAGCCGCGCCAGCATTTCTTCGTCCCAGTCGCCGGTGTGCAGGTTCAGCAGCAGGGTACGGCTGGCATTGGAGGGATCGGTGACATGCGCGCGGCCTTCGCTGAGTTTGTAGGCCAGCCAGCTGTCGATCGTTCCGAATGCGATCTCGCCCCGCTCAGCCCGTCGCCGGAGCCCGGCGACATTGTCGAGCAGCCAGCGCAGCTTGGTGCCCGAGAAGTAAGGGTCCAGCAGCAGGCCGGTTCGCTTCGACACGTCGGGCTCGACACCGGTGGCCCGCAGCTCCTCGCAGAATGCAGCAGTGCGCCGATCCTGCCAAACGATGGCGCGCGCGACCGGCGCGCCGGTCCTGCGGTCCCAGACGACGGTGGTCTCGCGCTGGTTGGTGATGCCGACCGCAGCCAGGTCGCGTGGACGCGCCCCGGCGCGCTGCAGTACCTCGGCTATCGTGGCCTGCTGGCTCGCCCAGATCTCCTCCGCGTCATGCTCGACCCAGCCCGGCTGCGGGAAGAACTGGGTGAATTCGCGCTGCGCCATGGCCACGACGCGGGCCGTGTGGTCGAACAGCATCGCGCGGGAACTGGTCGTGCCCTGGTCCAGGGCAAGCACGTAGCGTGTCATGGGCGGGTCCTGTTGACGTTATGCGACCTGGCGGCTCGTGGCCGGGTGATTGGCGAACCAGTCGTCGAGCCGCGTGAGCGATTCTCCCGGAGAATGCAAACCCAGCTTGGTACGCCGCCAGAGTACGTC
>JANPDV010000135.1:0-2125 GCA_031431655.1 Gammaproteobacteria bacterium
CAATCGGATCA
Source organism: Gammaproteobacteria bacterium (assembly GCA_031431655.1). GTDB lineage: Bacteria > Pseudomonadota > Gammaproteobacteria > Steroidobacterales > Steroidobacteraceae > UBA964. The sequence goes on from JANPDV010000135.1 coordinate 12, forward strand.
GCGAACTGTTCGCCGAGCCGATGACGGATGACGAGATGAACAAGCTGCTCGAGGAGCAGGCGAAGCTGCAGGACGAGATCGACTCGGCGAACGGCTGGGAGCTGGACCGCACGCTCGAGATTGCCGCGGACGCACTGCGGCTGCCGGCCTGGGACGCGATGATCGGTACGCTGTCGGGCGGCGAGAAGCGCCGTGTTGCGCTTTGCCAGCTGCTGCTTTCCGCGCCCGACATGCTGCTGCTGGACGAACCCACCAACCACCTGGACGCGGAATCCGTCGCCTGGCTGGAGCAGTACCTCGCCCGCTACCCCAGCACGGTCATTGCCGTGACCCACGACCGCTACTTTCTCGACAACGTCGCGGGCTGGATCCTCGAACTCGATCGCGGCCACGGCATCCCCTGGAGCGGCAACTATTCATCGTGGCTGGAGCAGAAAGACAAGCGCCTGGCGCAGGAGGGGCGCGAGCGTGAATCGCTGCGCAAGACCCTGGAGCACGAACTGGAGTGGGTGCGCCAGAATCCGAAGGCGCGCCAGGCCAAGAGCAAGGCGCGCATGCAGCGCTACGAGGAGCTGGCCTCGCGCGAGTTCCAGGAACGCAATGAAACCAACGAGATCTACATCCCGCCGGGCGAGCGGCTCGGCGATCTGGTGGTGGAAGCCAAGGGCGTACGCAAGGCCTTCGGCGATCGCCTGCTGATCGACAACCTTTCGTTCAGCCTGCCGCGCGGCGGCATCGTCGGCATCATCGGGCCGAATGGCGCCGGCAAGACCACGCTGTTCCGCATGCTCACCGGCGTCGAGAAGCCCGACTCCGGCGAGTTCCGGATCGGCCCGACGGTCAAGCTCGCCTATGTCGATCAGTCACGCCAGTCGCTGAACGACAAGAACTCCGTGTGGCAGGAAATCTCCAACGGCCTCGACATCATCAAGGTCGGCAACTACGAAACGCCGTCGCGCGGCTATGTCGGGCGTTTCAACTTCAAGGGCACGCAGCAGCAGCAGCAGATCGGCGAGCTCTCGGGTGGCGAACGCAACCGCGTGCACCTCGCCAAGGTGCTGAAGAGCGGCGGCAACGTGCTGCTGCTCGACGAGCCCACCAACGACCTCGACATCGAAACCCTGCGTGCGCTGGAAGACGCGCTGCTCGCCTACCCGGGCTGCGCCGTGGTGATCTCCCACGATCGCTGGTTCCTCGATCGCATCGCCACGCACATCCTGGCGTTCGAGGGCAACTCCGAGGTCGTCTGGTTCGAAGGCAATCATCAGGAGTACGTGGCGGACTACCGCAAGCGCCGCGGCGAGGATGCCGCGCAGCCGCACCGCATCCGCTACAAGCCGCTGACGCGCTGACTCTGGTGCGCCCGGCCCTGGTCGACGCGTTGCGCGCGGCTCAGGCCACCCATGCCCGCGCATTGCGGAACAGGCGCATCCAGCCCGACTCGTCGCAATCGCGCCGTGGCAGCCATGAGTGCTGTACACGACGGAACACGCGCTCCGGGTGCGGCATCGTGATCAGCACGCGTCCGTCACGGCTGCTGAGCGCGGCGATCCCGGCGGGTGAACCGTTTGGATTTGCCGGATAGCGCTCCGCGATGCGACCGGGAGCGGTGACGTAGCGGAAACCGATAGTGCCGCTGGCTTCACAGGCCTGCGCGGCCGCCGAGTCCTCGAAGGCCGCCCGCCCCTCGCCGTGCGCGACTGCGATCGGCAGCACGGAGCCCTGCATCCCGGCGAGCAGGACCGATGGCGACGACTGAATCTCCACCAGGCTGAGCCGCCCTTCGAACTGCTCGCCGCGGTTGCGGACGAAGCGCGGCCAGTGGTCGGCGCCGGGAATCAGCGGCGCGAGCGCCGACATCATCTGGCAGCCGTTGCAGACGCCCAGTGAAAACGTCTCTGGCCGCGCGAAGAATGCGCTGAACTGTTCGCGCAGCCGCTCGTTGAACAGGATCGACTTGGCCCAGCCTTCGCCAGCGCCGAGCACGTCGCCGTAGGAGAAGCCGCCACAGGCGACCAGTCCGCGAAACTCGTCGAGCCGGCGCCGACCCGTGATCAGGTCCGTCATGTGCACGTCGCAGGCTTCGAAGCCTGCGCGGTCGAACACGAAACCCA
>JANPDV010000136.1:0-27415 GCA_031431655.1 Gammaproteobacteria bacterium
TGCACGGCCAGGTCAAGGCGATCGAGCGCACGATCAATACGGAACTGGGCTATGAGCGCTATGACCTCGTGGGCCAGGGCTTCGGCTGCCGCGGCGAACAGGTCGAGAACACCGCGCAGCTCGGGCCGGCGCTCGATCGCGCGTTCGCCTTCGACGGCCCCACGGTCGTCAACGTCATCATCGATCGCGAAGCGGGGCGACAGCAGAAGAAGGACCCGCGCGCGCAGATGATCCTGTTCGACGACCTCGCCAGCAACCTCAAGGCTCAACATGAATTCGCCAGCTGACGCCACCGCGGACTATCCGGGCTCGGCGCCGGGGACGATGCCACCCTACCCCGCGCCGCTGTATTCCTGGTACGTCGTCGTGGTGCTGCTGCTCGCGTACATCCTTGCCTTCGTGGATCGCGAGATCATTGCGCTGCTGGTGCCCGACATCAAGACGAGCCTGAACATCTCGGACACCGAGATGAGCCTGCTGCTGGGCGGCGCGTTCGCAATCTTCTACACGTGTTTCGGCGTGCTGATCGCCTGGTTCGCCGACTTCGGCAACCGCCGCTGGATCCTGTTCTGCGGTGTCACGGTCTGGAGCGTGATGACCGCGCTGTGCGGCCTCAGCGGCACCTACGCCGCGCTGTTCGCGGCACGTGTTGGCGTCGGCGCTGGCGAGGCGACACTGAATCCGTCGGCGTTGCCAATGATCCGGGACTACTTTCCACCGGAGCGTGTGGGCCGGGCCATCGGCCTGTACACGGCGGGCGTCTCGAGCGGCAGTGGCCTCGCCTTCGTGATCGGCGGCAGTATCTATCCGGGCATGAAAGCGCTGGGTCCGGCCGAATGGCCGATCGTCGGCCTGATGCAGCCCTGGCAACAGGTCTTCGTGTGGGTGGGCCTGCCGGGCCTGATCGTCGCTCTGCTGATCCTGACCATTCGCGAACCGGTGCGGCGCGAGTTCCTGCGCACCGGGCGCAAGCCGGTGGCGGCCCCGCTGTGGCGCACGCTGTCGTTCCTCGCGAATCGCTGGCGCGCGTTCATCGTGCTGTTTCTCGCCCTCTCCGTACTGGCCATCATGGCCTATGGAATCGGCTTCTGGATTCCCGAATTCCTCCGTCGCAGCTATGCACTGTCTACCGAGGAACTGGGCTACTGGGTGCGCATGCGCGGGGTCGTCTCGATCATCTTCGGACTGATCGGCGTCGTGGGCGGCGGGTGGCTCTGCGACGTACTGCAAAGACGCTATGCGGACGGGTACGTGCGTGTCTGCCTGATGGCCTTCGTACTGATGACGATCGGCTATTCGACATTCACACTGATGCCGACCCCGGCGCTTGCGATCCTGATGCTGATTCCGGCGACACTCGGCGCGGCAGCGCCGACGGCGGCAGGCGCCGCATCGGTCATTGCGATCGCGCCACCGGAAATGCGTGCGCAGATCGTTGCGCTGTACTACTTCACGCTGAACGTGATCGGGCTGCTGGTCGGCCCGACGGCGGTGGCGCTGATGAACAACTACTATTTTCGCGACGAGAGCATGCTGCGCTATTCGATGGCCACCGTGGCGCTGGTCGTCTCCGTCATTGGCCTGTTGCTGCTGCTGTACAACCTCAAGCACTTCCGCGCCGCCTGGGCGGAGGCTAAGGCCTGGAGCGGTTGAACACGTACCACTGCGGCGAGAATTGCCGGTACACCTGATCGTCGTCCGCGAAGAACCAGCCGTCGAGGTACTCGAGACGGTCGCGACTGCGCCGCATCCGGGTCCAGGAGTACACGGGGCGGTCCACGCCCGGCGAGGGAATGCGGCAGGCGCCGCGCTGCATCTCGCCGGCGAGCGCCGACCGGGCCCCGGCCAGAGCCGGGCCGCTGCGGCCGGCCGTACCAAAAAATACGTCACAGCCTGCCAGCCCCACCATGTCCGCCGGTGTCACGCCGGCCAGCCTCTGCGGATCCCGCCAGGCTCCTGCGGTGCGCCCGACGAAGTCCGCGCGCTCGGCCGGCCAGATGTGAAGTGCCAGCCGCCAGCGGCCGTCTGGCTCGACCGAGAACGCGTACAGGCGCTGTCGCAGCAGCTTGTCGTCCGCGGCGCCACGCCATTCTGCGTACAACACATTCGGGCCGAATGCCGGCAGCGCCACGCGGACGATGTGCAGGCGGGTGGCGACCATGCCGGTGCCCGACTGCTGTGCGAGGTTGTCGTAGTCGCCAGGCCAGGAGTCCACGAAGCGCTTGAATGCGCGGTTCTCCGCCTTCTCGCCGGCGGTCGCGACACTGGCCGACCGGGCGCCCAACGCAGCCAGCACGAGGCCGGCGCAAGTGACCGCAGCCAGGCGTGCGCGAGCTGAAGTCCTGTCCATTTCCACCACCCCCCATCCCCTGTTGCCAACGGCATCGGTTGGGCATACTCGCGCGGCGCCGCCGCTTGCGCAGCGCTCCAGCCCTGCCGACCAAGGAATCATCGCATGAGCCAGACCCCCGCCGATCCGAAACTCCCCATCCTGCAGCGCGACCACCGCAGCGTGATGGGCAAGGTGCTCTACACCAGCAAGAAGCCCGAGCGCCTGAACCAGGAGCGCGGCCGTGAGTACTTCCGGATCGACGTGCATGCCGACGGCACGCGCACCTGCACGGCGCACTGCGAAATCGACGACCGTCCCTCCGTAATGCGCGACATCACCTACTCGCTCGACAAGCACTGGATGCCCACCGACTGCTTCGTGCGGCTGTCGGTGGCCAGCAAGTTCATGGGTTCGGGCTGGTTCCGGTTTCACCCGAAGTACGCCGAGTGCGAAACCTTCACGTCGCTCGACGGGCGCGTGTCGCAGCAGATGGATATCGAGCGGCCGCTGTTGACCTTCCAGAACCACGCCATCGCCTGCGACGCGTGGCACCTGCGGCTGATCGACCAGGGCAAGCCGGGCCAGGTGCAGCGCATCCAGCAGATGCTGCTGTCCTCGCCCGATCATCGCGGCGCGACGGGTCCGATGCTGTACTCGATCGGCCTGAATCTCGTGTTCGTCGGCCCGGAGAAGGTCACCGTCGGCGCGGGCACGTTCGAGGCGCTGCACTTCCAGTTCGTCACCAACCCGGAACTACCGCAGGAACATCCGCCCTACGACGTATGGTGCACGGCCGACGGCGATTTCCTGTTCCTCAAGGGCCAGGTCGCCGGCTACATGCAGACGTACTACGAGCTGGTTGAACTGTCGCGCGGCCCGCACTGGGGCCGTTGAACCCGGTCGCCCGCGTCAGAGCAGGCTCGGGTCGGGCTCCTCGTCCTGCAGCAGCACCGAGGGCGTCTCTTCGTCATTGATGGCGTCCAGCGCCACGATGGAGTCGATCGGCGCCGGGCCGGAGAACGCGAAGCCCTGCACGAAGTCGATGCCGAGCGAACGACACAGGTCGCGAGTGGCGTCGGTTTCAACCCGCTTCGCCACGGTGAAGCAGCCGCAGATGCGCGCGATCTGCGCGCAGGCGGCTACCTTGGCCTGCGAGAACACGTCGTCGACGGCGGCATTGGTCAGCGCCGCGTCCAGCTTGATCATGCGCACCCCGGGCAGCCGCAGCAGCTCCAGTTGGCCTTCGGTCATCTGGAAGTCATCGATGACCAGGCCGCAGCCGATCGACTGCAGCGCCAGCGCCACGCGGCGCGAGCTTTCCTGGCGACGCAGCAGCGCGTCCGCCTGGATCTCGAAGGCAAGCAGTCCGCGCGGCAGGTGAGTCTTCGCGAGGCAGATCCCGATGAAGCGCAGAAAATGCTCGTCCTGCAGCGCTGTCGCCGAGAGGTTCACCGAGAACAGGCAAGGGCCGCCCTCGACGATGTCGGTGCGCTTGCGCAGCCAGGCGATCAGTTGCGTGATGACGCGCCGGTCGATCACGGTGCCGAGCCCGCTGCGGGCCGCACGGTCGAGTACTTCGACCGGCGCCTCCTTGGATTCGCCGTCCGCGGTCCGCGAACGCAGCAGCACTTCGTACCGTCGAATGCGCGCGCTCGGCCGCAGCGCCATCAGGGCCTGCACATGCAGGGCGAGCTGCAGCTCGCGCAGCTCCGCGATCTCGCGCTCGATCTCGGGACCCTCGTCGCGCGCGCTGCCATCTACCGCCTGGTTGACGCGCTGCTCCGGCGCGCGCATCTGGGCGCCCGACGCCGCCGGCACGCCGCTCTGCTGCCGCACGCGCTGTGCAAGGCCGCGACCGAATTCGTGGACGATCTGCAGCGCGGGCACCGGCAGGTCAGCGCCGCGCCCCTTGCTGCGCAACGCGCGGGCGTCCACGATCATCATCGCGAAGCCGAGCGTATTGCCGGCGCGGTCCGAGGCCCGCAGCAGCACGGCGGTGTCCGTCTCGCCGAGCGCGCGATCCACGCGCATCCGCGCACCGACGCCGGAGAAACTCTCCAGCGCATCGCGAATGGCCTCGCGTTGCTCGATGCCGAGCAGGGGCTGGCTCGACCAGAGCACGGCGCCATCCGCGTCGTGCCAGGAAACAGCCTTGATGCGCAGCCCGCCTGTCGCCTTGGCGAGGCGCTCACCGAGTTCGGCCAGGTCGGTCTGCGGCTTTTCGCCGGGGAACAGCGAAGACAGTTGGTCGGTCATGCGGTTTGCAAGTCGTTGGGTTTGCGTCATATGGGCCTTCGGCCTAGACATATAGCCCGCAGCGCCCTGCGGCAGCGTGATCGAAGTCGAGGAACTGGCAGCGCGTGCTCGACGGCGAAGATGCAGACATAATGCGCGCAGGCCGCGTCTACACCATGTCCACAACTACACAGCTGCAGTTCCAGCGCGCGCGCGACATCGATGCCAGCGTCATCGCCGACATGTCGCGCCAGTACATCGAGCAGGGCCTGCGACCTGCCTGGACGGCTGGGCGCGTGCGCGCGGCCATGCACCGGCCCGAGACCTTCGTGCTGGCGGCGCGCGCCGCGCACACGGGCCGCTGGCCATCGCGCGAGACATTCGCGGGATTCGCAATCATGGTCTTCGGCGAAGAGACCGCGCACCTGAACCTGCTTGCCGTGGCGCCGGCCTTCCGTCGGCGTGGCGTCGCCCGCAGCATGCTGCATTGGCTGGAGCTGTCGGCCGTCACCGCCGGCGTCTTCGAGATTTCGCTGGAAGTTCGCGCCAGCAATCGCGATGCGGCGCAGCTCTACCTTGCACAAGGCTATGTGCCAGTGCAGCGGGTTGCGGGCTACTACCAGGGCGTCGAAGACGCGATCCGCATGTGCCGGGACCTGCGCGCACTGCGCCGCAGTGACGCCTCGGCGCACGACCCTCCCGACCGAGTGTGACGTAGCGCAAAGTCGCCGCTGACGGGGCGAGAGCAAGTCCACAGATTGGAAAGGGGCGCGGGCGCGGCCCTAAAGCCAGACGCGACAATAACAGCTGATCTTAAGTCAGCGGACGTCTGCGCCTGTTCGAGCCCATGACCAACCAGCCTCTCCTGTCGGATTCCGCACCTGTCGCACGCGGCGCGAGCCGCATGCAGGCGCGCGTCGCCAGCGCCGGGCTTTGGATGCGGCTTGGTATCGGCTGGCAGCTCAGCATCGGCTTCATCGCCGTGGCGATACTTGCACTGACGGTCAACGTGCTGTTGCAGGGAGACCGGACCGCCGTGCGCACTCGCACGGAGCGCGTGATGCCGGATCTGTCTGCCCTGCCCGCCCTGAGCGCGGAGCGTGATTCGCAGACCTCGTCGAACGACGCACCTGCCAGTGAGGCGACCACCGCGGCGACATCCGTCGAAGCGGGCAACGCCCCTGACGGGCCGCGCCCGAAGGCGCGTGGCGCACGCGGCGCCAAAGCGGTGCTGCCGACGGCGCCCAACCCGGACGCGCTGCTCGGCGCGCTCGACGCGTTCCGGAACAACGTGCGGTCGATCGCCGGCGCATCGAACCCGGAAGCAAGCGGCCCGTTCGACAATGGGGAAGCGGCGCAGTTCTCGGTGGATGCGGCCGTCGAGCGCTTCATGCGCCAGCCTGCGGCGGCCCGGGTCGACGCGGCGGCGCTGAAGCAGTTTCGCGAATTACTGCCGGCGCATCAGTTCACCGGGCGGGAGATTGCTCGCGGCGCGGCGCAGCGCCGCGAGATCCTGCAAACCTACGCGACGCGGTTGTCCGCGATCGAGACACTCGCCAAGCAGCCGCTCGATGACTCGGTCAAGGTCTTCGGCCGCATCTTTGCACGGGACTCGGTCATCGCGATCAACCAGAGCGTTGACGGACTGCGACTCGCTTTCAATGACCTGCTGATTGCGGCGCCGGCCTCGGCCGCGGCGCTCGAAGCGATGCAGGCCGCCGAGACCGCGCTGAATGCGACCGTCAATGAACAGAGCAGCAGCCTTGCGCGCGCGTTGGGCGCCGACTGGGTGCCGCGGCTGCGCGCGGTGCTGACCGACCTGCAGGCCTCCCGCTACGCCCTTACGCGCCTGGACCAGGCGCAGCTGCAGAACCTGGCGCTGCTGGATGCCCAGTCCGCGGAAGTCGTGGCCACGGTGCGCGCGGCGGCGGGCCAGCTGGCGCGCAAGCGCGCCGCCGTGGCTGCGGCCAATCGCTCGCGCGAACTGGCGGCAGCGACACCGGTGCCTGCCGTCGTCGCGCCGGCCCCGGCCGCGACATTGCCTGCACTGCCCCTCGTACGGACAGTCACCGAGAGAATCACCACCGAATCCGCGACCTCGTACTCGCTGCTGTGGATCACCGGCGGCGTCCTGCTGCTGTTGCTGGTGACGAGTCTCGGCACGGTTCTCAGCATCACGGTTCCGGTACGTCGCCTCACCGAGGCGACGCACAGGCTCGCGCGCGGCGAACGCGATGTCGAGGTGCCACGGGGCGGCGCACGCGAGATCGATGCGCTCAGCGTGTCGTTCAACGACATGTCTCACCAGCTGGCGCGGGCGCGGGCCGAGCTCGAAGAGCAGCGCAGCAAGCTGGAGTCCCAGGTCACGGAGCGCACGCGCGATCTGCGGCAACTGGCGGAGCACGACCCGCTCACGCGCCTGCCGAATCGGCGTCAGCTGTTCCGCCATCTCGAGGCGGCAATCGCGCGCGCCGCCACCCATGGTGGCTCGGTCGGCGTGTTCTTCCTCGACGTCGACAACTTCAAGACGATCAACGACAGCATGAACCACGAGTTCGGCGACCAGGTGCTGCAGCAGGCGAGCCTTCGCCTGAGCGATGCTGTGGCGCCGGATGGCTTCTGCGCGCGGCTCGGCGGCGACGAGTTCACCGTGGTTCACGAGGGCGAGCTCACCACCGCCCGCCTCAGCGAGCTCGCCGCGCGTCTCGTCGCCGCCTTCGAAGTGCCGCTGCGGGTGCTGGACCAGAACATCAAGGTCTCGGTGAGCATCGGGGTCAGTGTGTATCCCGAGCATGCGCGCGCATCGGAGGGCCTGCTGCGGGCGGCGGACACCGCGCTGTACCGCGCCAAGGAGTCCGGCCGCAGCCGCTACGCGCTGTTCGACGCCGGCATGCAGGAAGCCGCGGCGCGCATGTTCTCGATCGAGCAGGGCCTGCACGGGGCGATCGAGCGCGGCGAGTTCCGGCTGCACTTCCAGCCCACGGTTCGTCTCGATGGCGCGGCGCCCAGTTCGGTCGAAGCGCTGCTGCGCTGGCAGACCGCCGACGGTCGAATGATTTCGCCGGCCGAGTTCCTGCCCGTGGCCGAGCAGTCGGGCATGATTGTCCAGATTGGCGAGTGGGTCATGCGCGAAGCCGTTCGTGCCGCGGCCTCGTGGCAGCGCGGCGTCTGGCCGGACGTGCGCATCGCGGTGAACGTCTCGCCCCGGCAGTTGCTCGACGGACGCTTCGTCGGCTTCGTCGCCGACCTGCTGCGCGAGCATGATCTGCCGGCCCGCTGTATCGAGGTTGAGCTGACCGAGAATGTGCTGCAGACGGGCCCCGGCACTATCGACGCCCTGCGTGAGCTGCGCGCCCGCGGCGTGTCGATTGCCCTGGATGACTTCGGCACCGGCTATTCGTCGCTGTCGTCGCTCGAGAAGCTGCCGCTGACTCGCGTCAAGCTTGACCGCGGGCTGGTGTCGGAAATCGACCGCAGCGCGCGGGCGCTCGCCATCGCCCACGCCATCATCGAACTGTGCGCCGGTCTCGGGCTCGACGTCACCGCGGAAGGCGTCGAGCGCCCGTCGCAACTGGCGCTGCTGACGCTGGAGCGGCCGATGACGATCCAGGGCTACCTGATCGCGCGGCCGCTGTCGGAGGCCGAGCTGCTGCAGCTGCTGCCGCTGCTGCCGACGCTGATGGAAGAGCTGACCCTGACCCTGCCCAGCGTCGACGCTGATACGGCCCGCCTGCCCGCCCTCCGCCCTGCGCCCGCGAAGGCGCTGCGCCGCGGAAAGAGGGGCGAATCCTGATCAATAGTGGCGTGCGCTGCGCAGGGCCATCGCGCCGGACTAAAATGTCCCCATGAAGCGCAGCATCGCGATCGTCGAGGATGAAGCCGCCATCCGTGACAACTACGCCGCTGCGTTTGCGCGCGAGGGCTATTCGGTCCGTACCTACGCCAACCGGCGCACTGCAACCGCGGCTTTCGCCACGCGTCTCCCGGACCTCGTCGTCATCGACATCTCGCTGGAGGACGAGCCCGAGGGCGGCTTCGAACTGTGCCGCACCCTGCGCAACCAGTCCGCAGGGCTGCCGCTGATCTTCCTGACGGCGCGCGATTCCGAACTCGATGCGGTGTCGGGGTTGCGTCTTGGCGCAGATGATTTCCTGACCAAGGACATCAGCCTTGCGCATCTCGTGGCGCGCGTGAACGCGCTGTTCCGGCGCGTCGACGCATTGACGCGACCCGCCGACGGCAGCGGCGCCGTGCAGCGCGGCTCCCTGTCGCTGGACACCGAGCGCCTGCAGGCCACCTGGAATGGCGAGGTCGTGCTGCTGTCGCTGACGGAGTTCTGGATCGTGCACGCGCTGGCGCGCAACCCGGGACACGTCAAGAACCGGCAGCAGCTGATGGATGCGGCCAACGTGGTGCTCGACGACAACACCATCACTTCGCACATCAAGCGGATCCGCCGCAAGTTCCAGGCCGTCGACCCGGCGTTCGACAGCATCCACACCGCCTATGGCATGGGATACCGCTGGCTCGACCCGTCGTGCTGATCCGGACACGGCTGCTGCTGCTCGGGCTGGCGACACTCGCGCTGCCCTGGGCCGGTTGCCAGTATGCGCGCGAGATGGAGGCCTCGCTGCGCGCGGCCGAGAGCGAAGGGCTGCGTGCCGTGGCCCAGACCATAGCCACCTCGCTGCAGGGCCGCAGCGACCTGCTCTACCGCAGCACCGGCGGCCAAGGCTCGCGTGCGCCGGCGGGACCCTTTGACCTGGAACCCGTGCCGCTCAGCCCGGAACCGCAGCTCGATGGCCGGGATGATGACTGGCCGCGAGTGCAGCGCGCCTGGCGCACCTACGGCACCGTGCCGCGCGCCGCGCCGGAACCTGCACTGCGTGAGGTCGAGCCCGTGGCCGTGCTCGCCGGCACTGCCGGACGCTTCCTGTTCGTGTTGCTGCGGGTGCGCGATACCGGCCTGGTGCTGGACGCCAGCGATGCCAGCGCGCTGGATCCCGCGGCGATGGGCGACCGCATCTGGCTCGGCTTCGCGACGCCCCGGGGCGAACTCGACCAGGTGTTCCTGTCTGGCTGGACCACGGGCGACCTGCGTGGCCGGCGGATCGTCACCCGCGAGTTCGGTCGCGCCGAGATGGCGGACGAGCCGCGCGTCCAGGGTGCCTGGGTCCGCTCGCCTGAAGGCTGGACCGCCGAGCTGCGCATCCCGCTCTCGATGATCGCCGATCGCTTTGGCGTGCTGGTCGACGATCGCGCCAGGCGCGGCGGCGAACCGCGACCGATGGGAAGCCTCGCTCCGGGCGATCTCGCCCCACGCGGCCGGCTGATCGCGGCCGCGCCCGAACTGACCAGCTACCTGACCCAGTTTGCCCAGCCCGGCGTGCGCATCGTCGCGGCCTCACCCGCTGGCGCTACCTTGGCCGAAGCCGATGCGCTGCCGCTGATCGCCGCGAACTCCGGTGCGCAGGCGCTGCTGTCGCGGCTCTACCGCCGCTTCCTGGACCGCGCGGCGCTGGCGGAGCGCATCACCGAGACCGAACGAGGCCGCATCGATCGCATTCAGGCCGAGTCTGCCGCTGCCGGCCGCAGCAGTTCTGCAGTGTTTGCGACTTCGGACGAGCGTCGCATGGTCGTCGCCGCCGCGGCGCCGATCCGCGAATCGGCTACGGGGCCCGTGCTCGGCGTGCTGCAGGTGGCGCAAACCGCCGACCGCTGGCTGCTGCTACGCGATCGCGCCCTGACACGTCTGCTGAACCTGACACTGCTGGCGACGCTGCTGGTCGTGGGCCTGATCGCGGTATTCGGTACGCGCCTGGCGATACGGCTGGAGCGACTGCGCCGTGCCAGCGACGCGGCGCTGACTCGCGACGGCCGGGTGCACAGCGCCTTCCCGGACGTTGCCTCTAAAGATGAACTCGGCGCGGTCGCACGTGGCTTCTCGGCCCTGCTGGAGCGCCTGGACGGCTACACCAGCTACCTGCGCACGCTCGCAGGCAAGCTGGCGCACGAGATCCGTACGCCGCTGACCATCGTGCGTTCCTCGCTGGAGAACCTTGGCACAGAACCGCTGTCGGCCCCGGCCCGCGAGTACCTGCAGCGGGCACGCGAAGGCAGCGACCGCCTGGGCCAGATCCTGCAGGCGATGGGGTCGGCCACGCGCGTCGAAGAAGCGATCGAAGGCGCCGAGTTCGTCGACTGCGATCTGGCGGCTGTTCTCACCGGCGCTGCGCACGGCTACAGCCAGGCGTTTCCGGCCCGGCGTTTCGCGGTCGTCGGGGCCGAAACAGCCTGCCCGATCCATGCTGCTCCAGACCTGCTCCTGCAGATGCTCGACAAGCTGGTCGACAATGCCGTCGACTTCAGCCCGGTCGACTCCACGATCACCTTCCGGCTCGTGGTCCCGGCCGATTCCGCGCAGGTGGCGGTCGAGGTCGACAATGTCGGACCCCGGCTGCCGCCTGGCTCAGCCAGCCGGATTTTCGAGTCCCTTTGGCAGGCTCGTGTCGACCGCGGCGACAAACCGCACTTCGGACTGGGCCTGTACATCGTCCGCCTGATCGCCCGCCGGCACGGCGGGTGGGCCGAAGCCGAGGACCTGCCGGACAACAGCGGCGTGCGGTTTCGCGTCTGGCTGCGGCGCGTTGTTGCGCAAATGTGACCCCTGTCGCATTCCTGAGACATTCCAAATTCCGGATAAGCCGCTAGACTTATCTCGCTTGTTGCTCTGCACTACTGGGTAAGTCCTTGAATTGCAGAGCCGCTTGCGGAGGTTTGCTGAGATTCTGCCGTCGCCAGAGGGTCCTTCGGGTGCCCGTTGTATGCGGCAGACAACGGATAAACTCTGGCAATCGGCGCGGGCACGGCAAGGGCGGCTGCCCATTTGTGCAGCTTCCCGGAGCGCGATTCGCGTGAGTACACGCGGGCTTGTTGTTTAGCCGGGGCTCGAGGCCCCAACGCTCCAACCGGGTCCAGATTGAGGCTGTCCGCGCAGCTTAGGCTGATGGCGATCGACCGGAATTGTTAGACGACCTGAACTACAGCCCCGCTAGCGCGGGGCTTTTTTTTGCGCAGTGCCGAGCGGCTGATGCTGGCGCCCGGCGCTGTCGAAGTTCCCGGGCGCCAGCCAGCGCTCGAATGCAGCGCGCACGCCGCGCTGCCACTCGCCGTCCAGCATCGAGAACCACGCCGTGTCGCGATTCTGTCCCTTCACCCACATGTGCTGGCGAAACACGCCTTCGAAGCTGAACCCGAAGCGCAGCGCGGCACGCTTCGACGCGGCGTTGCGATCGTTGCATTTCCACTCGAAGCGGCGGTAACCGAGGTCGTCGAACGCATGGCGCGCGTGCAGGTAGAACGCCTCGGTTGCGAGCCGCGTGCGCGCCATCGCGCCGCTCCAGAGAACGTGACCGATCTCGATGCTGCCGTGCTCGGGCACGATGCGCAGCAGTGATTGCCGCCCCAGCGCGCGGCCGCTCGCGACGTCGACCACGGCGAACATCAGCGGATCATCGGGCACCGCGGCCGCGGCGGCCCAGGCCCGCATCGCAGCGACGTCGGCAGGAACTGCATCCGCAAGGTAGCCGTAGCGTTCGGCACCGGCATCACCCTGCATCGCGGCGAACAGGTAGGCCGCATGGCGCACCGGATCCAGCGGTTCCAGCCGGACGTAGCGCCCCTGCAGCACATGGCGCTGCGGACGCGGGCGCGGCAACACCGGTGGCAGCGCGCTCATGTCGTCGTTTTCGGCTCGGAGCGCCCGCGCAACCCGCGCCGCCCGAGCCAGCCGAAGAGCCCCGGCACCAGACGCTTCGTCCACACCAGCATCTTGCCGTGGAACGTGACGACGATCTCGCGACGTCGACGCGCAATCGCACTGACCATGATCCGCGCCGCACGCGGCGCACTCATGCGCAGCCAGTCCGGAATCGGGTCGCGCGCGTGGTCGTGCAGGCCGCCGCTGTTGTCGATCTTGCGGATCTCGCTGGTGACGAATCCCGGCGAGATCAGTGTCACCGCCACACCCTGACCGTGCAGCTCGCCGTGCAGCGCGTCCGCGAGCGCGCGCACTGCGAACTTGCTCATTGCATAGGGCGACGAGCCCGGCGCAGCGACGTGCCCGGCGACGCTGCCCATGATCGCGAGCCGGCCGCGCGATTGCTCCAGTGCCGGCAGGCAGGCCTTCACGGTGCGCAGGACGCCATACACATTGGTATCGAACTGACGCGCATAGTCCTCGAGCGCAAGTCGCTCGAACAGGCCGGCGACGCCGTACCCCGCGTTGGCGATCGCCACATCGAGGCGGCCGAATTCCGCGAGCGTCGCGGCGACGGCGTCGTCCAGGGGTGCCTGCTCACGCACATCCGCCGCACGTACCAGGACCCGCGCACCACCTGCGCGCAGCTCGGTCGCAAGCGATTCGAGGCGTTCGACCCGCCGCGCCAGCAGCACCAGCGCCGCGCCTTCCAGCGCGAACTCGCGCGCGAGCGCCTCGCCGATCCCGGACGATGCCCCGGTGATCAACACCACCTGTCCTGCAAAGCGACTACGAGCCATGTTCCTGCCTCCGATCCCACAACACGAAGCCGAGCGCCAGGACCGCGCCGCCGGCCGCGCCGAGCCAATGGGCCGCCGTAACCACGGGCTTGCCCTCGGTGAACGCCAGCGGCCCCGCCAGGGCTTCATACCCGAGCTTTGCCACCAGCAGCACCAGCGCGACCAGCGAGACGCGGTCGCCGCGCGCCACGCCGACGAGCACGCCGGCAGCGAGCATGCCATGCAGCACGCCCGACGCACCCACGTACCAGGTGACCTGCGGATACAGCAGCCAGAGTCCCGCCGTAATGCTGACCGCGGCAGCGAGTACGATCAGTGCCCAGCGGAGCGCCGCAAGCTCGTGCAGCACGATGCCCCAGACCAGCACCAGCCCGGCCCCGTTGACCACCGCATGCGCGGCATCGAGGTGTACGAGATGCGCGGTGAGCACTCGCCACCATTCGCCGTTCGCCAGCGCTGTGCGCTCATAGCGCAACGCCGCCGTCAGCGGTGCACCGGCGAGCGCCAGCGCGGCGATCAGCAGCAGCGCGGCCAGCAGCACCGCGCCCCGAGGTCCGTTGGCGTTGAACACCCGCAACAAGCGCGACAGGAACTCCATCCTGCGCACGCTAACACGTCGCGTTTTTGCGGTGCATACAAAAACAGCTATGATCCGCGCCTGATGCCGCCAGCGCGCGGCACCCCATCACACCAGGTACGCCCATGAACGCTCCAGACCCCGCCGCAGTGCAACGCGACCTCACCCGCGAGCTTCGCGCCCAGCTCGCCACGATGACCGGTGGACTGGCCACGGAGGACTACCAGCAGGCGTGGTGGGACTGGTACCTGCGCGTCGCCTCTTCCCCGCAACAGCAACAGCAGCTGATGCAGAGCGCGATGCAGGCCTGGGCCGACACCCTGCAGTTCAGCGGCCAGGCCGCGCAGGGCGCGCCGCTGGCGCCCGGCACCGACGACACTGCGTTCGCCAACGCGGCATGGAACCAGTGGCCCTTCAACGTCTACGCCCGCGCATGGTCGAACGGCGTGCGCTGGATGCAGCAGGCCGCAACCACCGTGCCGGACGTGCATCCTAAGAATTCAGCACTGATGGGCTTCATGGGGCAGCAGGTGGCCGGCGCCACGTCACCAGCGCACTACCTGGGCACCAACCCCGAGCTGCTCGAGCGCACGCGCGCCGAGTCCGGCCAGAACCTGGTGCGCGGCTTCCAGCACTGGCTCGAGGACGCGCAGCGCATGATCGCCGGCACCAGGGCCGCGGGCACCGAGGCGTTCCAGGTGGGCGAGCAGGTGGCCGCGAGTCCCGGCCAGGTCGTGCTGCGCAATGACCTGATGGAACTGATCCAGTACTCGCCGACCACGCCGAAAGTGCATGCCGAGCCGATCCTGATTTCGCCGGCCTGGATCATGAAGTACTACATCCTGGACCTGTCGCCGCACAACTCGCTGGTGCGCTACCTGGTCGAGCAGGGCCACACCGTCTTCATGATCTCGTGGAAGAACCCGACTGCGGCCGACCGCAATCTCGGCATGGACGACTACGTGCGGCTCGGGTTCTGCGCAGCCCTGGATGCGGTGTGCGCGATCGTGCCCAAGCGCAAGGTGCATGCGGTGGGCTACTGCATCGGCGGCACCCTGCTGTCGATCGCCGCGGCCGCGCTCGCGCGCGACGGCGACACCCGCATCGGCAGCATCTCGATGCTGGCCGCGCAGACCGACTTCAGCGAACCCGGCGAGCTGTCGCTGTTCATCAGCCCGAGGCAGCTTGAAACGCTCGACGCGATGATGCACAAGGCCGGCGTGCTCGACAGCGCGAAGATGGGGGGCGCGTTCATGCTGCTGCGCGCCCGCGACCTCATCTGGAGCCCGGTGCTGCAGACCTACGTCAAGGGAGAACGGGTCCAGCCCAACGACCTGATGGCCTGGAACGCCGACGGCACGCGCATGCCCTGCCGCATGCACAGCGAGTACCTGAACCGCCTGTATCTCAGGAACGAGCTGTCCGCGGGCCAGTTCACGGTGCAGGATCAGCCGATCGATCTGCAGAAGATCACCGTGCCGATGTTCGTCGTCGGAACGGAGACCGATCACGTGGCACCGTGGAAGTCCGCATACAAGACGCGTTACCTCACGCGCTCCAGCGACTACACCTTCCTGCTCACCAGCGGTGGGCACAACGCCGGCATCGTCAGCGGGCCTTCGCACCCGAAGCGCCGGCACCGCGTGCTGGCGTGGAGCGATGCGGCGACCACCCTGACGCCGGACGAATGGATGGCCAGCGCGGAGCTGCGTCCGGGTTCATGGTGGCCGACCTGGCAGGCGTGGCTGGCGGCGCATTCCAGCGGTGCACGCGTGGCACCGCCGGCGATGGGCAACGCGAAGGCGGGATTCCCCGCTGGCGACGCCGCGCCCGGCAGTTACGTGCGCGGCTGAGGCAGTAGCTCGCCCGGCGCGAAGCGGGCATGCTTGCCTCCCCGCCTGCGCAAGGACCGAAGCAATGAAGACCCGTGCCGCCGTGGGCTACGCCGCCGGCAAGCCGCTCGTCGTCGAGACCGTCGAGCTGGCGGGCCCGCGCGCCGGCGAAGTGCTGGTGGAGCTGAAAGCGACCGGCGTGTGCCATACGGACGAGTTCACGCGCTCGGGTGCGGACCCGGAGGGCCTGTTCCCGGTGATCTTCGGCCACGAGGGCGCGGGAATCGTCGTGGACATCGGCGCGGGCGTGACCTCGGTCAGGAAGGGCGATCACGTCATCCCGCTGTACACGCCCGAATGCCGGCAGTGCAAGAGCTGCACGTCGCACAAGACCAACCTCTGCACTGCGATCCGCTCGACCCAGGGCCAGGGCGTGATGCCTGACGGCACCAGCCGTTTTTCGATCGGTGGCGAGAAGATCCATCACTACATGGGCTGTTCGACGTTCTCGAACTTCACGGTGTTGCCGGAGATCGCGGTGGCGAAGATCCGCGAGGACGCGCCGTTCGACAAGGTCTGCTATATCGGCTGCGGCGTGACGACCGGCATCGGCGCGGTGATCAACACGGCAAAGGTGGCGCCAGGCGCCAACGTGGTGGTGTTCGGGCTGGGCGGCATCGGCCTGAATGTGATCCAGGGTGCGCGGCTGGCGGGCGCGGACAAGATCATCGGCGTCGACATCAACCCGAAGCGCAAGCCGCTCGCCGAACAGTTCGGCATGACTCACTTCGTCAATCCCAGGGAAGTCGCGGGCGACCTGGTGCCCTACCTGGTGAACCTGACCGGCGGCGGCGCCGACTACAGCTTCGAGTGTGTCGGCAATGTGGAGCTGATGCGCCAGGCGCTGGAGTGCTGCCATCGCGGCTGGGGTGAGTCGATCATCATCGGCGTGGCCGGCGCGGGCCAGGAGATCCGCACGCGTCCGTTCCAGCTGGTGACGGGCCGCGTCTGGAAGGGCAGCGCCTTCGGCGGCGCACGCGGCCGCACCGACGTGCCGAAGATCGTGGACTGGTACATGGACGGCAAGATCGAGATCGATCCGCTGATCACTCACACGATGCCGCTGGAACGCATCAACGACGCGTTCGACCTGATGCACTCCGGCGAATCGATCCGCAGCGTGGTGACGTTCTAGTTCAGGAGTCGCGATCGGGCTGGCTGTCCGGCGACGCGTCGCGAAACGGGTTGAGCGCCAGGCAGGCGCGCTCTATCGCATGGATGCGCGGAAACTGCTCCGGATCCACGCCGAAACGTCGCGACGCATAGCACTGTGGCACCAGGCAGGCGTCAGCGAGCGTCGGTCTGTCGCCGTGGCAGTACGGTCCGGTGACCCCGTCGCCAGCGAGCCGGGCCTCCAGCGCCGACATGCCGCGCCCGATCCACTCCTTCAGCCAGACCGCCGTATCCGCCTCCGACCAGTTGCGCTGCTCGCGCAGGTAGCGCACGACCGACGCGTTCTGCAACGGCTGGATGTCCGCCACGATCAACTGCGCAAGGCTGCGCACGCGGGCGCGATCGAAGGCGTCGG
Source organism: Gammaproteobacteria bacterium (assembly GCA_031431655.1). Taxonomy (GTDB): domain Bacteria; phylum Pseudomonadota; class Gammaproteobacteria; order Steroidobacterales; family Steroidobacteraceae; genus UBA964. The sequence continues at coordinate 17,124 of JANPDV010000136.1, forward strand.
CGGGCAGCAGCCGCGGCGCCTGCGGATAGGCTTCATCCAGCCACTCCAGGATCGCCATCGACTGCGTCAGCAGCCGGCCGTCCACCTCCAGCGTCGGCACGCGCGACTGAGGATTGAGCGCGCGGTACGCTGCGCTGAACTGCTCACCGCCGTTGCGCATCAGGTGCACGGGCACATATTCATAGCTGATGCCCTTGAGCGCGAGCCCGATCCGCACCCGATAGGCGGCTGAACTGCGCCAGTAGCTGTAGAGCTTGAGCATGATCCGGATTCCCCTCGACGGCGAAGCCGGGCATTGCCGCACAGATACGCTCGCTGCGCAAGTTGGGCGGCGGCGGCGGAGTGCTCGCTGACCCGCAGCCTCAGGCTGCCCGTGACACTGCGGTGCGTACCTGGTTGCGACCGGCGTTCTTGGCCGCGTAAACGGCCGAGTCGGCCCGCGCGATCAACTCTTCGCCCCACACGCCCGTGGTATCGCTGCCCGCCACGCCGATGCTGCAGGTGAGCCGGATAGGCGCGCCGAAATTCGTGACCCGCAGTTGCGCCACGCGCTCCAGGATGCGCTCCGCGATGGCCTGCGCGCCGGCCGCATCGACGCTGCTCAGAAGCACGACGAACTCCTCGCCACCATATCGACCGACCACATCCGACTGGCGCAGCTCCGCCTGGATTGGCCTGATGACGGCGACCAGACAGGCGTCGCCAGCCGCGTGGCCGTGGCGATCGTTGATCTCCTTGAAGTGGTCGAGATCGATGAACAGCAGCGAGAGCGGCAGGCCACGCACCTGCGCGCGCTGGCCGGCCCCATCGAGTCGCTCGATCAGCGAGCGACGGTTGAGCACGCCGGTCAGCGGATCCGTCTGCGCGCGCCGTTCGGCGTCCGTCAGTGCAACACGCTGTTCGCGCAACCGATCGGCGACACCGAGCGCTACCAGCAGCGCTGCGACGACCATCGACAGCGGCAGCCCGTAGTACAGCAGCAGCGGCTCGGAGCCGGCTGCCAGGAAGCTGACCGCCATCGCAATGGTGAACGCCTCGAGCAGTCCCCAGGCGAGCAGGAACCAGCCGGCTGCGCGGTTGCCGCGGCGCCATGCGAGGAACGACACCACCAGCGTGAACAGCGCCGCACCAACGAACATCAGGTTACCGATCGCGGAAACGCCAGCGCCGAGTCCAACCAGGTGTGCGGCGTTCGCCGCGGTGAGCACCAGGAACGCCACGGCCAGCCAGCCAAACACCAGATAGATCCGCGGTGAAAAACGCTTCAGATCGGCGATCTCGCGCGCGAACAGACAGGCCGCCGCGCCGCTCAGCCCGGCCGGCACATTCCAGGCATGTTGTCCGAGCGGCAGCGCAGCCGACAGCACCGGCCAGTCGAAACCCTGCCCGGACAGGAAAGCCACGTACAGCGCCTGCTGCGAAAACAGTACGGCGTAGAGCACGAACAGCCGGTCGGCGAGCACGAACCAGATCAGCAACGCGGCCAGCGCCATCGCGAGCAGCGCAGCTACGGTGCCCGCAATCATCCGCGATTGCTGCGCGCCTTCCTGCATGCCGGCCGCAAACGGCCCCCATGAGACTGCGAGTTCCTCGGCGCCGGTACCGGACGCCGCGACGCGCAGGTAGAGGACGTCGCCCGCACGCGCCTGCGGCGGCAGCAGTAAAGTCGTCTCGAGTCGGCCGCGAAATGCGGAGCGCTGCATAGCGAGCGGAAGCGGCCGGGTCTCTGGTGCGCGCGCCGCGAAGACCTGCACCGCGAGGTGCCGTCCGCTGCGCACAGTCAGCGCCGAAGATTCGTTCGCCGGCGAATCGGGCTGCGCGGAATCGGCGCCGAGCTGCAACCGCAACCAGAACACCGAATTGCGCAGGCGCTCCTGCCGGTAGTCGAAGCGGCCGAAGCGCGCGTCAAAGTCGCCACGCACGACGGCCGCAATACCCGGATCGTTCTCGGCCCCAGTGAGCGCCTGCAGCGTGACGTGCCCCGGCGTCGCCGGAGCCGCCCACGCGGACGTGGCGCACAGGGCGCACAGACCGAGCAGCCAGCTCAGCGCAAGCCGGACCGCTCTCGACTCACCAGCGCCGCGGCCAGTCCCGACGGCGATCGCCGTCGCAATCGTCGTAGCTGCGGTAGCCGTACGCCGGACTCCAGCCGTATCGCGGGGATCCCCACCGGCTGCTGCGGTAGCCGTCACGGCTGCCGCGCAGGTACCCATCGCGGTAGCGGTTGTCGTTGCGGTAATGGTTTTCGTAGCGGTAATCGCTGTCGTAGCGGTAGCGGTCGCCATTGCGATAGCGGTCGTCATGTCGGTAGCGATCGTACCGGTAACGATCGTCGTAGCGGCGACGATCCTGCCCGTAGAAGGCCCCAATGCCCAGATAGGCGGGGTCGACATTGATGACGATGCGGTTGCGGTCGCGGGCGCTCGCCGGCCCGGCGGCGACCAGCAGACCCAGTACCAGTGCAACCGATGACGCGAACAAGACTCTGCGGCTCATGATGCCTCCTGACGCTGTTTCGAGTTGTTGCGCCTGAAGGTACGAGCCGCGGTCTGAATGCTCACTGAACGGGACCGATAGCCGCCTGCGGATCCGCAGGCGGCGACCGACGCGCTCAGCGCATCATCTTGGACGCCATGCCCAATATGTCATCGAGCGGATTGCCGTTGCCGTTCATGTCCAGCAGCGCCCCCAGCCCGGAGCCCCCGGCGCTCCCCTGTGCCGCGCCGCCGCCGCCGCCCACGAGCTGACCGAGAAGACCGCCCAGACCGGGGCTGCCACGGCCCTGCCCCAGGCCCGCTTGCGCAGCACCAGCGCCCGGGCCCGCGCCCGCGCCGCCACCCGAGCGCGCCATGTAACCCGCGACCAGCATCGCGAGCACCGGCAACATCTTCTTCAGCAACGCCGGATCCAGGCCGGTCTGGGTCGACGCATGCTGCGCGACGGAGCGGCTGACGTCGCGCGAACCGAAAATCTGGCCCAGCACGTCGTTGCCGCGGTTCACCTCGGTGGGCTGCGGGCCCAGCACGTTATCCAGCAGACCGCCCCCGCCAAGCTGCCCCAGCAGACCGCCGAGGCCTTCCAGGCCGGTTGGCTGCGCCTGCGCCTGCTTCTTGAAGCCGCCGAGTATCGCTGGCAGCAGCGCTGCGGCGCCGGTGGCCGCCTGCGACTCGGAAACTCCCAGCTCGCGCGCGATGGCCTGCACGCCGCCGACCTGGTTCAGGATGTCCATCAGTTGCATTGCGATCCCCTGTTTGTTCTGGTTTTGCCCGAAACCCCATGCTACCCGAGTCGCCCGGTGCGGGCGCTCAGACCTGGATCGTCGGTGCGCCGGTCGGATGGATCGGCTGCGAGCCGTTGGCGGTGATCAGCGTCAGGTCCTCGAGGTGCGCGGTGCCGCCGATGCCGCTCTGCATCACCGGACAATCGACGGAGAGGATCATCCCGGCCTGCAGTGCAAAATCGCCAAGCCCAACTGCATCCGTGTGGTAAAGGCCGACGCTGTGCGGGCCGAAGGCGACGAAGAAGTCATAGCCGGCCTTCTTCAGCGTGTCATGTCCGATGGCGGTGATCTGCGAGAGCTTGAGGCCGGGCCGCAGCGCATCGCGAACGGCGGCCCAGCCGAGCTCGATGCCGGCAGTGACGCGCTTCATCGTTGCCGAAGGCTCGCCGACGAACACCGTGCGCGCGAAGTCGCCGTGGTAGCCCGCGCCTTCGCTGACTGCGTCGAACAGGAAGGCGTCGCCGTCGCGCAGCGTGCGGTCGACGCCCTCGGCGGACACCCCGCCGATCACCATGAACACGCCGCGGTTGCCACGACGGGCCGCCTCCGCGTAGAACGTCGAGCGCAGCTCACGATAGGTGGCTCCGGCACGGGCGGCGCCGGCCGCGGCGAGCGCGGCCTCGCGGTTTGCCGTGGCGGCGAGCCGCATCAACTCGACCTCGCGCGGCGACTTGATCACGCGGATCAGCTGCAGCGGTTCGTCCGCCGCGACCGTTCGCGCCGGCAGCGCGGCCGCCGTGAACAGGCGCTCCAGTTGGGGCGAGTCGACGGCGATGGTGCCGCGGGCGAGACCCATCGCACGGATCGCCTTGACCAGCGCGAACTCGGCGTCGGGGCTCGCGGGCTGCTTCCCCAGGGTGGCGCGCACGGCGCCTCCCCGCGAGCGCTCCGTGGCGGTCTGCGGCTCGCGCCGCCGGTCCGGGAACATCCGCGGCGCCGCGGCGGCCGGCGCGGTTTCGAACCGGCCGGCCTTCGCCGCAGCGAGCTGCTCGCGATCGGTCGGGGCCGTGAACAGGAATACCTGGTACGGGTATTCGTACTGATTGTCCGAGAGCAGGTAGTAGTAGGTGAAATCCGCGGCGACCACTCCGATGCGTTGCTGCGGATCACGGCTCAGCAGCGCATAGGCACCGGGCCCGTAGCCCATCCGCGAGGTGGCGGGCCAGAAGCCGGTAAGGTGATAGACGCTGACCGGATTCGAGACGACCATGCCGTCGAGTCCGCGGCGCTCCATGATTTCATAGGCGCGGTCCAGGTTGACCGGCGGCGCCTTGCGCAGGACATCCGCCGGCGAGCGGCCGACCAGTGCGGTTACGGCCGCACCACCGGGCCTGGCCGCGCCAGCGGTCATGGCCGGCGCTCCGGCGAGTGCCGCGGCCTTGAGAAGTTCCCTGCGCTCCATGTCGATCTCCCGGAATCCATGACGGATCGCTGCAGCATCGTCGTCAGTGTAGAGCGACATCCGCGTCCGCGCCCATGCTGTCGTGCAGGGCCGCGCGCGCCGCCGCGATCGCAGCCCCGGTTGCGCGGCCACCCGCATTGCGCGGAGACTCGGCGCATGCACACCGTCTATTCGGCCGCGCACGCCGTCGATGCACACATGATCGTCCACCTGCTCGAGCAGTCCGGCATTCCGGCGCTGGTCTTCGGTGAGTTCCTGACCGGCGCCGCGGGAGAGCTGCCACCCGGCAGTCTCGTGCGGGTCGTAGTGCCGGATGCCCGGCACATCGACGAGGCGCAGCGCCTCATCGCGGAGTGGGAGTCGGCCACGCCTTGCGAGAGCGACACGGAGGGTGACGATGTCGCGGATCCCGATGGGCTGCCGTCTCCGGCGTAGTCACGTCCCGCAGAAGGTGCGCAGTACCCGTTCCGCGGCTTCGGGCGGGCGCTGATACTCGGCCGCTTCGGGTTGGTCCGCGTACGGATGCTGCAGGATGCCGAGCAGCTTCGTGAAGGGCCGGAGATCGCCGTGATCGCTGGCCGCCTGCAGGGCTGCCTCGACGCGATGATTGCGGGGAATGAACGCCGGGTTCGCGGCACGCTGGTCGGCGCTGCGGTCTGCCGGCGTCCGGGGATCGCGCTGCAGGCGCTGCTGCCAGTCGGCAAGCCAGTTGTCGATCGGCGACTGCGCCGGGAACAGCTGACGCAGCGCCTCACGGGGCGCGTCGGCACCTGCAGAGACGGCGGCGAGAGCGCGAAACGCCAGCGTGAAATCCACTGTGCCCTCCTGCAGGCAGACAAGCCAGCGGCTCACCAGCACGGCATCGCCGTCCTCGTCCGATGCGAGCCCGATCTTGCGACGCATGCGTGCGAGCAAGTGTGCATCTGCGCGCGCATCGAAGCGATTCAGGACTTCCGTGGCGAGCCCGACCGCCCTTTCGCCCTCTGGATCGATCAGCGGCAGCAACGCCTCAGCGAGGCGCGCGAGGTTCCATTTTGCGATCGCCGGCTGGTTCGCATAGGCGTAGCGGCCACGCCGGTCGATCGAGCTGAACACGGTCTTTGGATCGTAGGTGTCCATGAACGCGCACGGACCGTAGTCGATCGTCTCGCCCGAGATCGTCATGTTGTCCGTGTTCATCACTCCATGGATGAAGCCTACGCGCATCCAGTCCGCGATCAGCGCGGCCTGGCATTCAATGACGGCCTCGAGCACGGCGAGCGCCGGCACTGGAGCGCCGCATGCAGCCGGATAGTGCCGCTCGATCACGTAGTCGAGCAGTGCGCGCACGCCGTCATGGTCAGCACGCGCGCCGAAGAACTCGAAGGTTCCCACCCTCACGTGGCTTGCCGCCACGCGTGTGAGCACCGCACCCGGCAACATCCCGGTATCGCGCAGTACCCTCTCGCCCGTTGTCACGACCGCAAGAGAACGCGTCGTTGGAATGCCGAGCGCCTGCATCGCCTCGCTGATCAGGTACTCGCGCAGCATTGGCCCCAGCGCCGCCCGCCCATCACCGCCGCGCGAGAAGCGCGTACGGCCAGCGCCCTTGAGCTGGATGTCACGCAGCACCCCGTCCCGATCGCGCCGCTCGCCGAGCAGGATCGCGCGACCGTCGCCGAGCTGCGGCACGAAATTGCCGAACTGGTGTCCCGCGTAGGCCATGGCGATCGGGTCGGCGTCCTCCGGGAGCTGGTTTCCGGAGAAGATCTCCGCAGCCGCCGGTTCGAGCACCTGTGGGTCCCAGCCGAGTTGGGCCGCGAGCGCGCCGTTCAGCAGCGCGCACCCGGGCAGTGCTACGGGCGTGGGCCGGACGCGTTCGCAGAATCCGGCCGGCAATGCCGCATAGCTGTGCTCCAGGGAGAGTCGCATCCACACATGCTATCCGACGCATCGCCAAGGCGCAGACCCCGCTGGCGGCACCGCTACCATTGCGGCTTCGGTCACAGTTCCGGGCAACGAAGCCTCGGTTCGCCTCGCGCCCGCCGATACCGCTTGCGATGAACACCACGCACGCCAAGGGCCTCACGGCCGCCTCACTGCTGGGACGCTACTCTGCGTTCCTGCTATGTGCCTTCGGAACCGTAGGCACGCTGGTCTTTCTGCACGACACCAGCTGGGGTTGGGCGCTGTCCACAACGCTGGGCGCGCTGACGCTGCTGGGCATGGCCGACCTGCTGCAGCGACCCAAGGCCGTGCTGCGCAACTACCCGATCGTGGGCCACCTTCGCTACCTGCTGGAGAGCATCCGTCCCGAGATACGCCAGTACCTGCTGGAGTCTGACGACGAGAAGCTGCCGTTCTCCCGTGCGCAGCGTTCGCTGGTGTACCGGCGTGCGAAAGGCGAGCCCAGCGAAAAGGCGTTCGGCACGCTCGGCGACGTCTATCGCGCAGGCCATGAGTTCATCGGCCACTCGATGCAGCCGGCTGCCGAGCGGGATCCCGGCGAGTTCCGCATCCGTATCGGCGGGCCCGACTGCACGCAGCCCTACTCAGCCTCGATCTTCAACATCTCGGCATTGAGCTTCGGTGCGCTCAGTGCCAACGCCATCCTCGCACTCAACGAGGGAGCGCGCGCCGGGGGTTTTGCGCACGACACTGGCGAAGGCAGCATCAGCCCGCATCACCTCAAGAACGGCGGTGATCTCATCTGGGAGATCGGCAGTGGCTACTTCGGCTGCCGTACAGTCAACGGCCGATTCGATCCGGTGCGGTTCCAGCGCAGCGCCATGTTGCCGCAGGTGCGCATGATCGAGATCAAGCTGAGCCAGGGCGCCAAGCCGGGTCATGGCGGCATCCTGCCGGCGCACAAGGTGTCTGCCGAAATCGCGGCGACCCGCGGCGTGCCGCCGGGCCAGGACTGCATCTCGCCCGCTCGACACAGCGCGTTCGATTCGCCGCGCGGCCTGCTGAAGTTCATCGTGCAACTACGCGAGCTCTCGAACGGCAAGCCCGTCGGCTTCAAGCTCTGCATCGGGCATCCCTGGGAATTCATGGCCATCGTCAAGGCGATGCTGGATACCGGGATAGCACCGGATTTCATCGTCGTCGACGGAGCCGAGGGCGGCACCGGCGCCGCGCCGCTGGAACTCGCCGATCACGTCGGCATGCCGATGCGCGAAGGCCTGCTGTTCGTGCACAACGCACTGGTCGGTGCCGGCCTGCGGGACCGGATCCGCATCGGCACCAGCGGCAAGATCGTCAGCGCATTCGATATCGCCTGCGTGCTCGCGCTGGGCGCCGACTGGGCCAACTCCGCGCGCGGCTTCATGTTCGCAGTGGGCTGCATCCAGTCGCAGAACTGCCACACCAACCGCTGCCCCACCGGTGTCGCCACGCAGGACCCGATGCGCCAGCGTGCACTGGTGCCGGAGGACAAGGCCGTGCGCGTGCGCAGCTTCCAGCGCAACACTCTGCATGCACTGGCGCAGATCCTCGCGTCCGCAGGCCTGAGCAGCCCGGCAGAGCTGCGCCCGCATCACCTGCAACGACGAGTGAGTGCAACACGAGTACAGCCGTTCTCTGAGCTGCACTGCTTTCTCGAACCTGGCGAACTTCTGCTGCCTGAACACGGAGTGCCCGAACCGTATGCGTCGGCCTGGGCTAACGCGCAGTCGGGGGCCTTCCTGGCGATGCAGAGACACCAGCAGCCCCGTGCCGATGGCGTGAGCTACCGGGTGCAGGCGTAGTCACCGCACCACGCTGTGCCGCGGACCTGGCGACGCCGGACAGCCGGTCCCGTCGCCACGTTGCCTCGCTACGGCAGTTTTTCCAGGTACTTCGCGCGCACCAGGGAAAGCGTGTTGTAGGTGTCGTACTGGAACGCGCAATCCTGGATCCAATCGCGCTCGGGGCCGTTTGAATCGTAGGAGCCGCGAATCGGGCAGCCGTCGGTGCGTTCCAGTGCCGCCTCGATCGAGGATAGGGCCCTCGCCCAGTTCCCCGCTTGCGCCGCCGACACCGAGTCGGCGAGGAATCTGGTAAGCCGCCATCGCAAGCCCGGTGACTGCAGGGCTGAATCGGGCATCGCGTCAATCGAGCTTGACACATTGCCCAGCAATTCCGTGGCGTACGCAGCAACGCTTCTGACCACCAGACTGACATCGTCGGTGGCCGAGTCAGCGCCGTCGGAGACTTGGACGCGCAGTGTGTAGGTGCCGGGCACGTCCACACGCAGCTGCGGAGTGGCGAGCGTTTCGTTCAGCAGCGCAGTAACACTGCCGGGCGGACGCGAAAGCACCGTCCAGGCGAACCTCAGCGTGTCTCCGTCTGGGTCCGTGCTGCCGCGGGCGTCGAATTGGAACGTGTCGCCTTCGACTGCTGCGGCGTCCGGACCAGCATTGGCGACCGGTGTTGCATTGACGAACACCGGCAGGCCCGTGACCCGTCGAATCCGATAGTTGCGCGCGTCGGCAAGGTACAAACGCCCGGAAGCATCGAAAGCCAGCGCGTTCATCCCGGAGAAGCGCGCCGCAGACAGCGGTCCGAGCTGGCCAGCAGCGGCATCAGGGCCCGCCATCGCGCTCCCCCCAAGCAGCTCCATGCGCCCTGTCGGCGTCAGGCGGCTGAGGCAGCTGCCGTTGGCAATGTAGATCAAGCCATCGGGGCCGCGCCGCGCGGGACCGGCAACGACTTGTTCAGACACCGGACTCGTGACGCACAATTTGAACGGAAAGGACGGTGGCGCGGACGAGGACACCAGCTCGAATGCACCGCCCGGCGTCGAGCGCCAGAGCCCGAAACCGTTGTTGCCCCCGCGATTGACGTAGGCCGTGCCGTCGGCCGAAACAGCCAGATTCGCCGAGGTCAGCGCACCGAACGTACTGGGCCCGAACGAGAACGGCGCGGTGGCGATGGTCGCCACGACCCCATCGGCCGTGATGCGTCGGATTCGGTTCCCGTCCGCAACGTAGAGACTGCCCGCGGCATCGAAATCGATGCCGTAGATCGACGAAAACTGCGCCGAAATCGCGGGTTCGCCGTCGCCCGAGAATCCGGATACACCAGTGCCTGCGAAGGGCGTAAACGTGGCGGGGGCCGTGAAACGCAATATGCGCCTGCCCGGGAAGTCGACTACGTAGACGTTGCCACTCAGATCGATCGCGACGTCGGTGATCCCGATGTTGCCCGACCCGCCGCCCGGTCCCGAGGCCGCACCTGTTCCCAGAACCGTCGCGACCGCACCGTTCGAATCAATCGTGCGGAGGCGTCGATCGTCCACGAAGTAGATCGTGCCATTCGGCGCGATGGCGATGTCCTCTACGAAGCCGATGCGTGCACTGAGCCGTGGTCCGTCAAGACTGCCCTGCACACCAGTGCCCGCGAACGGCTCGATCGTCTGCGCGCCAACTGGAGACGCGACGGCAACTGTTGCGAGCACCAGACCGAGAATGGAGGAGTGACGACTTGCCATGCTGAGTGCCCCCGTTGCACGTGAAGTTGACAGCCATAGGGATGGTGACGGACGGCGGGAGGCGATTCAAGACACACGCCTGCCGGGTCGCCTAGCAGGCCGCGCATGCGACATAACGCAGGCACGCTATGAAGGGGGCGGAGCGTCGACGACGCGCG
>JANPDV010000137.1:0-3714 GCA_031431655.1 Gammaproteobacteria bacterium
CGCACCGCCCTGATCCGCTCGGTGCCCAGGGAAGGGGTCGAGTGCAAGGCCCAGTACCATCATTGCGAGGAGGAGTTCCTGTGCCTCGCGGGACGCTTCACGTTTGACGGCCTTCACTGGATGCGCCCGTGGTCCTACGCCTGCTATCCGCCGCATGTCGTGCACGGCGCACGCGTCTCCGTGCCCGGCGGCTACCTCCTCTACCTGCGCACCAGTGGCTCGACCCAGGCGTACGCGGTAGCCGAGCCGGTGAGGGAGGAGGCCTACCACCTTTCGGATTCCCCGGTTCTCGAGCCGATCGTCGTCCTCGAGGACACGCTCGAGCGTGTTCAGGAACACAGGGTTGTCCAGGCTCCACCGATACGGATCCGCCGACGCATCCTGAGGACCCAGCCGCAGAAGGAGGCCGAGGTGGCCTTGTGGGAATTCGACCCCGGCGCGCGGGACCTCTTCCGGCATTTCCCGGCCGCCACGCCGCTCGAAGTGCTGATCGTCCGAGCCGGCGCTGAGGCGGCGGACGGGGCTGGTGCGGATTCCCTTGCCTACGGCTGCTACGGCCCGGGCGATGTGCGTCCGTCCATCGACGCGGAAGGTCGCGTCGTCGCGCTGGTTCACTCCGGATCCTGGGCGTGACCGGGGAGCCACGCGCGCAGGACGTTCGGGCGCGCCCTCGTCAGTCCCCGACCGGCCCCGCGACCTTCACCACCGCGGGCGCCGGCCCGAGCTTCGTATTCCGGAGCCACGTCCAGATCATGGCGACCGTCAGCGCCATCCCGAGCGCCGGCAGGACGGCGACGCCCAGGCGCACGCCCAGCAATGCGCTGTCGGGCTGCGCGACCAGCAGTTGCGTCGAAGGCACCAGGCCCATCATCTGCAGGATGCCGCCGAACACGAACACGCCGATGGCGAACAGGACCTTCTCGATCGCCGACCAGACACCCGCGAGCAACTCGGGCCGCGATTCTCCCGTCTGTTCGGCGTACAGCTGGATGGAGTCGACGAAGAGCGACCATGACATCAGCGCCCCGCCGCCTGCGAAGACGCCCTGGAAGGCGCTGATGACGATGGCGGCCTGATGGTCCCCGGGACCCAGGGTCGCGAACGACAGGAACGCCGTACCGATGCCGATGGTCGCGATCACGAACGTATTGATCTTGCCGATTCGTGCCGCGAGCTTCACCCACAGGGGCTGGGTCGCCAACGCGGCGAGTGTCATCGTGACGACCATCGCGCTCAGGAGCTGGAATTCCGCCTTCAGCACGTACAGCACGAAGTAGGCATTCGCGGCGTACTGGATCCCGTTCGAGAAGTACTTCACGCCGTAGATCGCGGCGAGGTGACGAAAACTCGAATTTTGACGAAGCACGAGCCAGAGGTCCCGCGGCCTGGCATGGCTGGCCGCGGAACGCCGTAGCGGCACCCGCACCGTCGAGAGGTAATTGACCGCGACGGCACAGAGACAGAAGCCGCAGAGCGCAACACCCATCAGGGCGTAGCCGGATCGACCCGAACCCAGGAACGCTACCGCCGCGGGTGCAAGACCGCCCAGCAGCACGCCTCCCATGTGGAAGGCGACCCGCCATGACATCAGCACCGTCCGTTGGGAGGGCTCGCCCGCGATGTCGAAAGCGGACGCCAGGTACGAGACGGTGAGGCACGACAATGCGGCGTTGGCCAGCAGGAATCCTCCGAAGAGGTACGCTGCCAACACGACCGGATTCGAGACCGAGGGCGGGTGAAACAGCATCGGGAACGCCAGCGCCGTCGTGACACCGCCGATCAGCAGCAACGGGCGACGGACCTGCCAACGCGGCGGGATCCGGTCCGAAAGCATTCCCACGAGCGGGTCCAGCACCATCGCCGAGACCTTCGGCAGCATGATCACCAGACCCGCAATGGCCGCCGGGATGGCCAGCATGTTGGTCATGAACGGCAACAGCAGCAGCGAGGTGACCTGAAAGAACACCGAGATCGTGATCTGTCCAGCGCCGTAGGCGAAGCCGGTCTTCGCGGCGGTGAGCGTGGAAGGCGACGTGGAATCCGACATTCGGCCTCTCTGGGCGGGGTGAAACCGCCCAATACAGATCATCACAGAAGCGGGGGCGGATCTATCCGTTCTCCCAATGGCCCGATAGCATTCTGTGCGGTCCCGGCCGTCGCCGCCGACGCGCGAGTGGGTAATACTGTCTGCTCCGCCCACGGACACAGCTCGGGCGTACCCGAGGAGCGGCGACCAGGGATGGCAGAGCGCGACAGTTGGGACTATGTCGTGGTCGGTGCGGGCGCCGCCGGTTGTGTCCTTGCAGAGCGCCTGTCGCGCGGCCGGCGCTACTCGGTGCTGGTGCTCGAGGCCGGAGGACGCGACTGGTCTCCCCTGCACCATGTTCCCGCTGGAAAACTCTTCACGCTCGGCAACCCTCGATACGACTGGCGCTATCGCACCGAGGCAGATCCCAGCCGTTTCAACCGGACCGAAGTGTGGCCTCGCGGCAAGGTCGTGGGCGGCAGCACGACGATCAACGGCCTCTTCTACGTGCGCGGCAATCCGGGTGATTTCGACCGGTGGGCGACGCTCGGCAATCGCGGTTGGTCGTACGCGGACGTGCTGCCGCACTTCAAGGCCCTGGAGGCCTACGGCGGCCAGGGCGACCCGGAGTTCCGTGGGACCGCAGGAGCACTGCGGATCTCGGACATGCCGGCGCCCCACATGCTCAGCGAGCGCTTCGTGCGCGCGGCCGAGGAGATCGGGCTGGGCAGGGCTCGCGATTACAACGGCGAGGTGCAGGACGGTGCCTCCCTCGCCCAGACGACGATCCACCGCGGGTTCCGGCAAAGCGCCGCCAAGGCGTTCCTGCATCCGGCAGTCCGCGAGGGACGGGTGACGCTCGTCAGCCGCGCCAGCGTTCAGCGGATCGAGATCGAGGCGGGTGCGGCCACCGGAGTGACCTTCGCGCGTGGCGGCCGTGTCCGCACGGTTCGCGCACGGCGGGAGGTGCTCGTGGCAGCGGGCGCGGTAGGATCGCCGCATCTCCTGCTGCTTTCGGGCATCGGCCCCGCCGACCAGCTGCGGGAGGCGAAGGTCGACCTCGTGCGCGACGTGCCGGGCGTTGGACAGAACCTGCAGGAGCACGCCGGCGTCTGGATCGTCCAGGGCGTGAAGCCGGGGATCCGCACGGCCAACATGGACTACAACCCGCTGGGCGTCGTGCGCCAGGGGCTGCGCTACCTCACGACGCGCCAGGGTGCCATCGGCACGCCCACGGCGCAGTGCGTCGCGTTCCTGCGCACCTCGCCGGCCGAGGATTCGCCGGACGTGCAGGTTCACTTCATGCCGATGGGCTACAGGATCGACAAGAGCGCGATCGAGGTGCTGAAGACCCCCGCGATGATGGCCGTCCCCAACGTCAACCGGCCCGACAGCCGGGGCGAGCTCCGGCTCGATCCGGAGCACCCGCGGGGACCGCCGCGCCTCTATCCGCGGCTGCTCGAAAGCCCTCGCGACGTCGAGCGGATGATCGCCGCATGTCGGCTCATCCGGCGTATCTTCGCCGCCCCCGCGTTCAGCGAGGCGGTGGCCGAGGAGCTGTTTCCGGGTCCCGCGGTGCAGAGCGATGGTGAGTGGGAGCGTGTGCTGCGGGAGCGCGTGGGGCCCGTCTTCCATATCGCAGGGACCTGCAAGATGGGTTCGGACGCGGGCGCCGTCGTCGATGCCTC
>JANPDV010000138.1:0-12990 GCA_031431655.1 Gammaproteobacteria bacterium
CCAGCTTCCCGAGATCGAGATGGAAGCGGTCGACTAACGTCAAGGTCTGCACCGCGATGTTGATGTCCGCGAGAGTGAAGCGGCCGAGCACATAGTCGCGCCCGGCGAGTGCCCGGTCCAGTTCTCCGAGTTTCGTGCTGAGCGCCGCTACCAGGCGGCTCGTGAGCGCCGCATCGCGCTGCTCAACGGGCTTCGTGACGAACTGGGGGAAGAGTTCCGTGATGAACGACTCAACCTCCGTCGCCGACCAGAACGTCCACTGCAGGACGCGCGCCCGCAGTTGCCGCTCGTCGGGCCAAAGGCTGCCACGGCCATACTCCTCGGCGAGGTACTGGTTGATCGCCATGGACTCCGTCATGACGACGTCGCCGTCGGCGAGCGCCGGTATCTTGCCGGAAGGGTTGATCGCGAGATACTCCGGACTGCGGTTGGATCCGTCCAGCGTGCTGATCGGCTTCCAGTCGTAGGCCAGACCGAGTTCCTCGGCTACCCAGATGCAGCGCGAGGCCCTCGAGCCGATGCTGCCGAAAATCGTGATTCCCATGGACTTCAACCCTCTCAAATTGTTGCTTTGCAAAGGCCCGACTCACGGCGCAGACATTGCCTTGCAGAGGCACGGCTCAGGGCGGCGCGGCACCTGATGAAGCGACCCTGATCCACTCCGACAACCGGTCCAGCATGCGCTGCAGCGCCGCTGCTTCCGCCGGTGCGATGGATCCAAGCGCATTCGCCTTGTAGGACCGCAATCGGTCGGACCACGTTTCGGCAAGAACTCTCCCGCGCTCGGTCAGGCAGAGCTTTGCCCGCTCGCGGACGATCAACTCCTTGGCGGTCAGAGACTCGAGGGCTTCGTCCAGCGATGAGCCGGAAACCAGAGTGACGTTTGCGATGGCTTCCGCGTCGAGCGCCCCGCGGGACAACAGCAGCCCCAGGACCTGCGACTCCTTTGAATTGATCCCTGCGTCGCGAAGCTCGTCGTCGAAGCACGCCTCGAACCTTCGCGTGATGCTTTCCAGGCCAGGCCGCACTGCGGAATCCAGGAAGCCGGCTTGCAGTCCTTCGCGCGACTGGGCAACGACACTGGGATGGGTGTCGGTAATCGCATACTGGCCTCTATGGTAGACGAGCCCAGGTCGCTCGGAACCCGCAAACCGGATGACCTCGCCAACCACGACTACATGGTCGCCGCCTTCGAAAATTCCGGTCTTTCGGCACTGAAAGTGCGAAGAGGTGCCGTCCAGCAGCGGCACATCGGCGACGGCCCTGGTGAACGACACGTCGACCGGGAACTCCTTGCCCTCGCGGAATGCGAAACGATTCGAGACGGAGACCTGGTCCATCGCCAGCACGTTGATGATGAAGTGATCGGACGACGTGAACGCGGCGTAGCTGCGGGATGTCCTGGCGAGACACCAGAGGATCATTGGCGGGCTGAGAGAGAGTGACGTGAAGCTGTTGACGGTAATTCCGAGGTCCGCATCTTCGTGCCGGGTTGTCACGACGGCAACGCCAGTGGCGAAAGTTCCCAGGCAACGGCGCAGGGCCTTCGGGTCTACCGCCTCGGTACCGGCGCCGATCCCTTTGGTCATTCCTCGACTCCCGTATCCGGTGCGCCCAGCGGGTGTATCGTCAGTGGACACATCGCCAAGAGATTCCGGCCACCTGAATCCGCTTTTGACAACGCTGGGTCAAGCTGCCTAGCATACATCACGAGACGTATGGTCGCGAATACCACTGGGATTCTGCTCATGCCTGGACGACCAAGGAACCGGACCCTGCGCAGGGTGCCGATGTTCACGGCCTGGGGCGCATGGTCCCGTCGTGAAATCAGTTGCCGATGAACCAGGCGGGCACCGCGTCGGTGTCGGGCACGGCTGGCTCCGCGGAACGAGTGCCCGTCTCCGTCAAGGCGGGCTGGGGTGTTGGAGCATTCGGCTCGCTGGGCATGCTGTGGCTCGTCAACGTCTTCCTGCTGTTTTTCCTGATCAACCATCTTGGGATGAATCCGGCCCTCGCGGGCATCATCCTGTTCATTACCCGGATCTACGACGTCATCACCGATCCGCTGGTCGGCCATCTGAGCGACAGGACACGCAGTCGTTGGGGCAAGCGACGTCCCTGGCTGTTCGTCGGCGCGTTCCTGTCCGGGGCCTCTGCGATTCTTGTTTTCAACGTTCCGTCGTTCGGTTCCGGCACCGCGGTGGCCGTCTATGAACTGCTGGTCCTGCTGGCGTATTTCACGGGCTATACGCTGTTCTATGTGCCGTTCATGGCGATGCCGGCGGAGATGACGGACGACTATAACGAACGGACTTCCATCATGTCGTACCGGGTCGCCTACTCATTCGCCGCCGGCATCATCATTGCTGCCGGCATGCCGGCGCTGATCGCCTACCTCGGCGGCGATCGGGCGGCGTACGAAGTCGCGGCGATCGTCGCGGGCGTCCTGATCACCATTTCGATGCTCGGCACGGTGATCTTCACTCGCGGCGCCCGCGAACGGGCACCTGTCGAGCGCCAGCAATACAGCCCCCGGGACTACTTCGCTTCGCTGCTGCGCAATCGCCCGTTTCTCTCGCTCGCTGCGCTGAAGTTCATTGTGTTCCTCTCTGCGGGGATCAATGGCAGCGCTTCGTTGTTCTTCATGACCTACGTCGCACAGCGGGGCGAGATGGGCCAGGCATTCCTCACTTTCACCAGCAATGTCGCCGGTCTGTGCGTGGTGCCCCTTTGGACACGGCTGAGCTACGGCAGGGACAAGCGGTGGTTCTGGCTCATCGCCATGCTCGGCACCGCGGTGTTGCAGTTGTCGTGGGCGTTCGCGAGCCCGAACGAAAGCGACTTCGTGTTCGGACTGCGCGCCTTTCTCATCGGGGCTTTCGGCGCCGGTGGCCTGGTCATGGGCTTTTCCATGTTGCCGGACACCATCGAGTACGACCGCCTCACCACGGGCCTCGACCGAGCCGGAATGTATACGGGCTTGCTGGGGTTCATCGAAACGAACGGTGCCGCCTTCGGCCCGCTTATCATCGGCTTCATGTTTGCCTCGATGGGCGTCGTGACCGGCGGCGCCGGCAGCGTCCAACAGCCTGCCAGCGCCATCACGGCGATTCTCGCCGCCAAAGCATGGATTCCGTCTGGTTTGCTGCTGATCGGTGCGGCTCTCCTGTTGACCTATCGCCTCAGCGCGGAGCGACTCGCCGAGCTTCGCGCGCAGGCGAACGAGGCGCGCACGGCATGAGTCTCTCCGCGTCGACCTTCGCCCGACTGTTGGCGCTCCTGTCCGGAGTCGGCTTCAACACGGACGTTGCCGCGCAGTTGAATCTTCAGCCAACGGACAAGTGGTTCGAGGGAAAGCTGGTCTATTCGGACGAAGAGGAGGCTCTGTACCTCAGGCGTCACGATCGAGCCCTTGCTCGCAGGACGACTGAGGAGATCTACGACACGCGGGAAGCGATCGCGGGCGCCCCGCTCTGGGCTCCGCTGCCCGCTGCGCAACCGCGGAAGCGGACGATTGCCCAGGCCACCCTCGACGATGCCTCCCGATACGCGGCGGCCAATAATTCCAGTGCGCTGATTGTCTGGCGCAATGGCAAGGTCGAGTCCGAGACTTACTTCGGCGGCCGGACGCGCACGACGCCGATCGTCAGCAACTCGCTTTCCAAGCCGCTTACATCGGTCGCGGTTGGTCGAGCAATCATGTTGGGCTACATCAAGTCGCTCGACCAGCCCGTTGCCGATTTCATCACCGAATGGCGGGGCGATGCGTTGCGCGAAAGGATGCTGGTGCGGCATCTGCTCGACATGCGCAGCGGTTTTCTGCGTCAGGGGACATCAAGAGGCGCCAGCGACATCCTGTCGAGGAGTTTCCTGCATCCACGCCATGATGAGATCATCGTCAGGGAGTATCCGGTCGTGGATGAACCGGGAAAACGATACGAGTACAACAATGCGGCCTATGACATCGTGGCCGTTCTGATCGAGCGGGCGACGCGGCGGCGCTATGCCGAGTTCGTCGGCACGGAAGTGCTGCAGAAGATCGGTGCAATGGGTGGCACCGTCTGGCTCAACCGCGACGGTGGCATGGCTCATGCGGGCTGTTGCGCACTGCTGCCCGCGGAAACGTTCCTGAGGCTTGCGATCCTCACGTTGCGCGATGGCATCTGGGAGGGAGTGCGCCTCTTGCCCGAATCCTATGTTTCGGAAATGCGGTCTGCCACGGCGGAGAATCCGCACTATGGCCTCGGGATTTTCGTGGCCGGCCGCTACGTCGAGCGGCGCGGCTTCGCCAATCCGGATCTGGCCTATCCCAAGACGCTGCATGCCGAGCCCTTTCTTGCCGGCGACCTGTACCTGTTCGACGGCAACGGGAATCAAGTGATCTACGTCATCCCGTCGCAGGACCTGGTGATCCTGCGCACGGGCAACGCTCCGCCGAGCGCCAATGGCGTGGAATGGGACAACAGCTACCTTCCCAACAGCATCATGCGCGGCATCGTCAAGGACCGTCGGCGGTCATTGCCGCAGCAGAGACAGGGCTCGACGTCGCCGGCGTCGACTGCGCGGTGGCTGCTACGCGGGGCCGCGCCACGGGATCGGGCGGCCCTTGCCGGACTCGCCCGCTGACGTGAACTGCAATGCGTACTCGTCGGGCCGGCTGGCGGCTTCGAAGTACTCTATCGGTGTCCCGGCATGGTCCCGGGTCAGGCGCTGCGTGACCAGCAACGGCGAGCCCACGTGCACCTGAAGATGGGTAGCCGCGACGGAATCTGCCGCTGCGGCCGACACGGTGACCTCCGCTTCGCCGATCTGCACGGCGGCCTTCTCGAGGGCTTCGAGAACGGTGCGGTTGCCGAGCGAATCGCGACTGATGAGCCCAGCCAGTTTGTCGGGGACGTAGCTCGTCACGAAGTGTGCCGGCCTCGTACCGTGCAGGCTGACGCGCTGGATGCGCAGGACCTTTCCGCCGAAAGACAGCCGGTCCGCGTTGAGGAAGGGCGGTGCAGGCACCTTCCCGAAGCTCACCAGCCGCAGGTCCCAGCGCTCATGCTCGGGTCCGACGAGTCGTTGCCGCAGCGATCCCAGGTGCGCTGTGGTCTTGGCGCTCATATGCGCGATGTCGCCGGCGAAAGTGCCGACTCCGTGGCGGCGGACGACGAGTCTCTCTTCCTCGAGACGCTCAAGTGTCCTGCGGATCGTGACTCGGGAAACGTTGAACTGTGCCGCCAGTTGCACCTCAGCGGGCATCGGTGCGGTGCCGTCGTAGTAGCCCTGCAGCAGACGGCGCCGGAGCAGCAGGTACATCTGGTAATGCAGCGGCACGAGCCGCTCGGTAGCGGCCTTGCCGGATGCCATCGACGTGACTGACCGGGGCGTCTTCGCTTTTCTCGCTTTCTTTTGGACGGCCATGGGTCCCGCTACAGCGAAGATTACTGTAGCACGCGTACGCCGCGTGCTTCATCCCGATGGGACGGCGCGGCAGAACAGCTGCGCAACGTTGCCTTCCGGATCGCTGAACGTGATCACGCATCCGTGGCTGCCCATGTCGCGCGTGGCGAGGATCTGGCCGCCAAGTCTGGCGATCGACGCAGCCTGGGCCTCGAGATCGTCCACTTCGAATACCGGCACGGCGCCCGCCTGGTTGGGCACCCCCTCCGCCTGCGACGCGATGGCGAAGCCCTGAGTGCCGGCCTGCAACTGCACCCAGCGGTCGGCATCGCGAAACTTGACCGGCAAGCCCAATGCGCGTTGCCAGAAGTCCGTGGTGCGCTCGACGTCGCGCGCCACGATGTAGACGTTCTGCAGGCGAAGGATCGGCATCGACGCGCAGCGGTCCGATTCAGCCCGTCGCCACTTCCTCGACGCGGACCTTGCCTGCCGTAAGCGTGAGCGCAGGGCCAGGCTTGCGGCTGACGATGGCCGTAAAGTCGTTGGTCGCGCGATGCAGGGACGCCGTTTGCGGCTTGCCATGAGGGACGACAAAGCGCGCAAATAATTCGAAGGAGCGCAGTGTCGCGGCGCGGTCGGCCCAGTCCTGCGACGGGATCAGGTAGCAGCCGATTTCGCCGACAGCTTCCGTCAGTTCCTGCAGGTAAGCCTGTGCCCGCTCGGGCGTGCCGATGATCACGGAGCCACTGGCGTTCAGTCGATCGATCGTCGTGTCGAGATCGTCATCGGGCGAGACGTGTCGGGCGCCGGCGGCATGCATGAACGCGACCGCCTGGCGCAGCCCGAACGCGACTTCGCGACGCGCCTCAACGTCCGTGGGGGCCAGGTGCATGCGGGGTCCCGCCAGGCGCAGCCCTTTTCGATCGACCTTGGTACCGGAGTCAGCAGCGGTTTGCTCCGCGATCTTCCACGCGTCCACGAGACGCTTGCCGCCGCCGTTCGCCAGGATACCCAGGGACAGCATGCCGAGACCGTGGCGGCCGGCGAGCGTCGGGCCCGCCGATGAGGAAAGCGCGGAGACCACGACCTCGATCGTCCGATCCTGGTAGGGCCGTAGCTGCAAGCGTCCGCGGTTGACGGTGAACCAGTCGGTCTTGCGATCAATGGGCTCGTCGGTTGTCAGCAGGGCGAGGATGGTTTCGAGCGCTTCGGCATGCCGCGTCTTCAGACAATCCGGATCCAATCCCATCATTGGCGCGTCACCCTGGGGGCCGCCAGGGCCGGTCCCGAAAATGACGCGACCCCTCGATAGGTGATCGAGCAGGACGATCCGGTCGGCCAGCATGAGCGGATGCTGGAATGACAGGCCGGCCACCCCTGTGGCCAGGTGGATACGCGTGGTCCTCTGGCTTGCTGCCGCGATGAAGGTCTCCGGCGAGGCGATGTACTGCCAGCCTGAGCCGTGGTGTTCGCCGAACCAGGCCTCGGCATAACCGAGAGCCTCCAGTTCCTCGACGAGTTTCAGGTCGCGCTCGAGGGCGAGCGTCGGGTCATCGCCGGGCCGATGGTTAGGAGTAACGAAGGCACCGAAACGCATATCCGTCTCCTGAATCTAATGAGATTAGATTAGGAGGCCTGCGGAACCCTTGTCAAGCCGGCAATGATTACGTCAAGCAGCCAGTCAAAGGTTGCGTCGTTGTCGAGGGGGGTCTGCCACGCCGCGTTCAGCTCGAGCGTGGCGTAGCCGTGTACGGCGGATCGCAACAGTCGGGCGGCACGCATCGCGTCCTCACCGCTGAGCCCGATCTGACCGAAGACGTTCAGCAGGAGTTTCGAGAGGTGGCCCGCTGCGGCCAGCCGCCGGGCGTCCTTGGGGTCGGGCGCCTCTACGGAGGCGGCATAGCGCCCCGGGCAGGCGTGGACGTAAGCGCGGTACGCACGATACATGGACCGCACTGCGTCCGAGCCGCGTCGGTCCACAGAGGCTTTGCGCACGGCCTCGGTCAACTCCTCAACCGCCAGCAGTGCGAGGTCCGATCGCAACTGGCTCAGGCTGCCGACGTGATGGGACACCGTCGGCGTCCGAACGTCACTCATTGCCGCGAGCCGAGCGAGAGTCACGGCCGCCAGCCCCTCGCGGTCCGCAAGGTCGGCGGCCCGCTGAACCAGCGCTTCACGGCTGACACCGGCCCGCTTGCCGGCCATCCTGCGCACTTTCAACGAAGTCTTTGCCATGCGTCGCGCTTGCGTCATGTCGAAGTCACGGTGCGTAACCGAGCCGCCCGCGCAGCCCGCGCATCAGCTGCACGAACAACTCACCCTGCTCGCGCGCGTCGTCGAGCGCGACATGCGTGTGGGGCAGACCCACAGTCCACTCGGGCGGCAACTGGCTCTTGTACGCCTCGCTGTAGCCGCTGCCCAGCCACAGCATCACCAGTGTCTTGATGTCGAGCGCGGAGAACATGAACGGCGTGCGCTCGACAAAGCGCACCAGGTACCACTGCACCCACATGAAATCGAACCCCGCGGGAAAGCCGACGAAGACGGCCTTGCCGGGAAACGTCGCGACCCACGCGGCGTACTCGGCCATGCCGACCGCGGGCTCGCGCGCGTCGACCTGGCAGGCGGCCCAGGCTTCGGGAAAGCCCTGCCACCACTTCATCGTGATGGGGTGGGTTGCGGCACCCGGGATCGGTTGCAGATTTACGCTGAACTGGCCGAGCAGTCGGCCGGCCGGATCGTAGGCCACGGAGGCCACCGAGCGCATCGAGTACGGGCCGGGAATGGGGCCGTCCGCCTCCATGTCGGTGACGAAGTAGGTTTCAGTCGTCATCTTTCTGCCATGCGGAAACTTGCGGTAATGATGGCATAGTCAACCCGCATGGACTCACTGTCACAACTGGTACTGGGCGCCGGCGTCGGCGTGGCGGTAATGGGCCGGCGCACCGCCGTGTGGAAGGCCGCGCTGTGGGGCGGCACCTGCGGGACGCTGCCCGATCTCGATGTGTTCATCGATCACGGCGATCCACTGCGCAACATGACGTTCCATCGCGCCGAGAGCCACGCGTTGCTGTATCTCACCGCCGCGTCGCCGCTGATCGCCGGCCTGATCACGCGCATTCACGGCGAGCGGGACCGGTTCGCTGCCTGGTGGCTGGCCGTCTGGCTGGCGCTGGTGACGCATGCGTTGCTCGACACCATGACGATCTACGGCACCCAGCTCGGCCTGCCGTTCACCGACTACCCCTACGGCATCGGCAGCATGTTCATCATCGACCCGCTGTACACGTTGCCGCTGCTGCTGGGCCTGATTACATGCGGCGTCGACCGCAGCCCGCAACGCCTTCGCTGGAATACGGCCGGCGTGGTCGTGTCGTCGATGTACCTCGTATGGAGCATGGCGGCGCAGGCCAACGTCGAAAACCGCGCGCGTGCTGCACTGGCAGCCGAGGGCGTCCTGCCGGAACGGATGCTGGCGACACCGACCGCGCTGAACACGCTGCTGTGGCGCATCGTGGTGATCGAGTCGGGCGGCGCGCACTACCGTGAGGGCTTCTACTCCGTATTCGACGGCGATCAGCCGATCCACTTCGAGCGCTTCGCCCGCGGCAGCGAGCTGCACGCCCAGGTCGCGGGATTCTGGCCGGTGCAGCGGATGGCCTGGTTCACTCACGGCTTCTTCCGGATGGACGAGCGCGAAGGCGTCGCCAGCATCGCGGACCTGCGTATGGGGCAGGAGCCGGGCTACGTGTTCCGCTTCAATGTCGCCCGGCGCACCGCGCAAGGTGGCTGGAGCGAGGGTAACCGCGCGGACGTGGGCTCGCGCGGCGATGCGCGGGCGGGCCTCGCATGGCTCTGGGCGCGCCTGTTTGACGCGCGAGTCGCGCCGCTCGCGCGCGGCGACCACAGCCCGGTGCGCGCGGCGCCATGAGTGCCATCAAGCACCGCATCGAGGGTCGTGCCCGGGACCTCGGGGACGGCGTCGTTGTCCGCCGCGTGCTGCCCGCGGGTCTTCAGCAAATGGTTGGCCCGTTCATCTTCTTCGATCACATGGGTCCGACCGCGTTTGCGCCAGGCCCCGCAATCAATGTGCGACCCCATCCGCACATCGCGCTGGCTACCGTCACCTATCTGTATTCAGGCGAGATCCTGCATCGCGACAGCTTGGGCTTCGTGCAGGAGATTCATCCGGGTGACGTGAACTGGATGACGGCCGGCCGCGGCATCGTGCATTCCGAGCGCACCACACCGCGAAGCCTGCGCGAAGGCGTGACGCTGCATGGCATCCAGTCGTGGGTCGCGCTGCCGGACGGCGCGGAAGACGTCGAGCCGGCGTTCCATCATCATCCTGCCGGCACGCTGCCGCTGCTCGAAACACCGGACGGCGCGCGGCTGCGCGTCATCGCCGGCGAGGCATTCGGGCGGCGCTCGCCGGTCGCAACGCTCTGGCCCACGCTGTATGTCGACGCAGCCATCCCGCAGGGCGGCTCGATCGAACTGCCGCCAGAGCACGAGGAGCGCGCGATCTACGTCGCCGAGGGCGAAATCGCGGTCGGGGCGGACGACCAGCGCTGCGCTGCGGGCTCGCTGCTGGTGCTTGTCGAGGGCGTGACCGCGCGGATCACGGCACGCAGCGCGACGCGCGCCATGCTGCTGGGCGGCGCGCGATTCCCGACGCCGCGGCTGATCTCGTGGAACTTCGTTGCGTCGTCAGCTGAGCGGCTGGACGCAGCGCGGCGCGACTGGCGTGAGCAGAACGCGGCGCGCTTCCCGAAGGTGCCGGGCGACGATCGGGAGTTCATCCCGCTGCCTTAGGCCGCCGCTTGCACGCCGCGGCGCGGGAGCCGCCTGCGGTTTGTACCAATGGTCCGGACTGCAGCCGCTACGCCATCGACGTCGACGTCGACGTCGACGTCGACGCCCAGGAAGTATCCCCTCGCATCGGGCCCGGCGCAGCGCCGCCTCGCCCCGGGTCCGAACGTCTGTCGCTCCGGACCCGGTGTCGCGCGAGGGTCGGCGACTTACTTCTTTGCTTCGTTCACTTCCTGCTTGACCTCGTTCTTCAGTTCGACCGCCGCGTCCTTGACTGCTGTGCCGGCGTCTTTGGCGGCGTCCCCGACATCTTCGGCAGCGTCGCGGAGCGGTTCGGCAGGACGATTGTCCAGGGCATCGTTGACCGTGTTCTTGCCGTCGCCTGTCACGCTCGGCTTGTCCGAACAGGCAGGCAGTGCGACGAGCGCCGAAGCAATCAGCAGGGTGGCGATGAGTTTCATTGCGGGTTCTCCTTGGTTGATGAACCTTCAGCATAGCTCCGTTCTTCGCCGGCGGCGCAATCTGACGACCTGCGGTACTTGGAAACGCGCCGCGAGCGGGAAAGCGGGCGTCTGCTTTTCCTAATCTTCTACACTCGCTTCACAAATCGGGCAATCTATGCTTGTTACACGCACTAGGCGCGTGGGCACGACGTTGTCACAACGCCGCGCGATTTATTTTGGTTCGCCAGTCCGTACTTCGCTGCAGGTTCAAAAGGAAAAACACATGTCAAAGACCAGGAATTCCAGGCATGCCGCAAGCGACACAGACATGCACGACCTTATGCGCAGGAAGCTGCTCGCTACTCTCGGAAGCGCTGCCGGCATCCTGGCTCTCGCTCCGACCGCGCCCGCGCGCGCCCAGGCTCCGCCTGCGGCGCCGAAGGGCGCAGCCAAGCCTGCGGGCGACTCCGCGGCCGGCGAGAAGGTTTTCAACGCCTATGAACGGACGAGAAGATTCGAGAAGAACGAGATGACCGGCACGCCCTGGGTTCCAAAACAGCAGGGCAATTTCGATCTCAACGACCCGGTGCAGAACAGCCTGGCGCGACTCAAGATGACCAATAACCTGGTTGGCAAACGAACCTATATTCCGATGCTCGTCAGGATCATGCTCGGTCGCGAACAGAATCCAGGGGGTCCGCTCATCGGCGGAGCCGGCCTGTTTACCTGGCAACTGCAGGTCCCGGACCCGAAACAATTCCCGGGCCTTCCCGCGGGAACGGCGCTTTTGCGCTCGATGTACACCTCGCGATATCTCGATCCGGGAACGATGGAGCCGACGAACAAGCTGTTGAACCCCTACAACGGCAAGATGATGGAACTCCAGGACAGCCTGTTCGTGGAGAATTTCCTGAGCTTTCCCAAAGGTGGGTCGCGGAACATCGAGGAGCTGCAGTTCGCGAACGACGAACCTGATGCCCCGAAGTCGAGGCTGATCAAGCGGTGGGGCGACGAGCTGGTCCTGTTCCAGGGCGGCGTCTACAAGGAACCAGGAAAACACCAGCCTCGATTCACGGAGAACATGTGGGCCTCCAACTACAAGGATGTGATGAACCCGGAGATGCCCCTGGTTGATACGCGGTACATGTTCACAGGATTGAACAAGGCTTACGAAAAGCCCTGGGCCGGATACTCCCTCAAGGATGACGACATTCTTTGCGATCTGGCCTACGGGAGAAAGGTTCATCGACTGGAAGACATACCCGACTTCCATAAGCGGGTGGTGCTGGAAAAGTATCCCGATCGAATCTGAGCGTGTTTGCGATTGCTGGTGCGCGCGCAATGAGCATGCGCCAGGTTTCGTTCGCGCTGGTCGTCGTCGCGGCCATCGGCCAAGCCCAGGCCGGTGCGTCCAAACCCGGCACGGTGTTTCGCGATTGCGCCGACTGCCCGCTGATGGTGGTGATCCCCTCGGGAACGTTCACGATGGGCTCGCCGGACGACGAAGCGGAACGCGAGCGGGATGAGGGGCCGCAGCATCCGGTGGCGATCGCGCATCCGCTCGCGGTATCGATATTCGAGGTGACGCGCGGGGAATTCGCGCGGTTCATCGGCGACACGGGTTACGCGACCGGCGAGCAATGCAATGTCTGGACCGGGACCAGGGAAGAGCGCATCGCGGGCAAGAGCTGGCAGAACCACAACTTCCCTCAGACCGACAAGCACCCGGTTGTCTGCATCTCGTGGGACGACGCCA
Organism: Gammaproteobacteria bacterium; assembly: GCA_031431655.1. Lineage (GTDB taxonomy): Bacteria > Pseudomonadota > Gammaproteobacteria > Steroidobacterales > Steroidobacteraceae > UBA964. The sequence continues at coordinate 12,400 of JANPDV010000138.1, forward strand.
AGGCCTATATCGCCTGGCTCAGCCGCAAGACGGGGAAACCGTACCGGTTTCTAAGCGAAGCGGAATGGGAATACGCCGCGCGGGCGGGCGCCGCGGGCAGGTTCTCCTTCGGCAACGACGACGAAGGACTCTGCAAGTACGGCAACGTGGCGGACGCGACTGCAAGAAAAGGCGGCGGCCCGGCGACGTGGCAATACACGAATTGCAGCGACGGATTTGCAATGACGACCGCGCCTGTCGGCTCGTTTGCCGCCAATGCGTTTGGGCTGCACGACATGCATGGCAACGTGTGGGAGTGGCTGGGAGACTGCTATCGCGACAGCTACGCCGGTGCTCCGTCGGATGGTTCGACATGGACGCAGGAGCCATGCACCAGACGCGCCGTTCGCGGCGGCGGCTGGAGCTACGCCCCGAAGTTCAACCGCTCCGCCGACCGCAACGGGGATCGCCCGGCCGTCTACGGCAGCAACCTGGGTTTACGCGTCGCCAGTACACCCTGAATCAACGCATTGACCGGACTCCCCGGGATTGCGCTTCGCAGCGTTTGATTCCCCACAAAGCCGCACGATTGCGCGAGCGCAAGCCGAGCCG
>JANPDV010000139.1:0-5653 GCA_031431655.1 Gammaproteobacteria bacterium
GCGGCGACCGCTTCGCCAACATCTGGATGCACAACGGCTTCGTCAACGTCGACGACGAGAAGATGTCGAAGTCGCTCGGCAACTTCTTCACGATCCGCGAAGTGCTCGGCTCCGGCCACATCCGCCATCCCGAGGTGCTGCGCTACTTCCTGATGTCCAGCCACTACAGAGGGCCACTCAACTACTCTCTGGAACCGATCCAGCAGGCCGACGCGGCGCTGACGCGGCTGTACACCGCGCTGCGTGACGCTGCCAGCGATACCGCCTCGTCCGCCACCGCCACCGCGACCGCTGCCTCTGCCTCTGCCGCGTCGCCCGGCGACGCGCCCGCACTGCAGAAATTCCGCGCCGCCATGAGCGACGACTTCAATACGCCAGAGGCGCTGGCTGTGCTGCAGACGCTGGCCGGCGACATACAGCGCGCCCGCAACGCAGGGGATTCTGCACGTGCGACGCAGCACGCCGCCGATCTCATCGCGCTGGGTGGCGTGCTCGGCCTGCTCACGGTGCCGCCAGCCGAGTGGTTCCGGCTGGCGCGGATCGCTCCCGAGCAATCCGGCAGGCAAGGGCAGGGCGGCATCGACGGCGACGCCGCTCACCAGCCGCCCCGCGCCCTCGACCCGACGCAGATCGAAGCGCTGATCGCCGCGCGCGCCGCCGCGCGCCAGGCGCGCGACTTCAAGCGCTCCGATCAGATTCGCGATGAACTCGCCGCTGCCGGCGTGCTGCTCGAAGATCGGCCGGGTGCGGCAACGGCCTGGCGCTACCGCTAGGGTCCGGCGACGCTGCCGTCGTGGACGGCGACCACGAGACGGCTAGCCGAAGCGTCGCGTCAGCGCGGCCTCCAGCGTGTTCTTCATCAGCATCGCAACGGTTACCGGACCCACGCCGCCGGGCACCGGCGAAATCCAGGCGGCCCGCTGGCTGGCGCCGGCAAAGTCCACGTCGCCGCAGAGCGTGCCGTCCTCGCGCCGGTTCATGCCGACATCGACCACCACGGCGCCCTCGCGGATCCACTCGCCCGGAATCAGCCCCGGCTTGCCTGCCGCCACGATCAACACTTCGGCCGCCCGCACATGCGATTCCAGGTCGCGGGTGAAGCGGTGCGTCACCGTGGTCGTCGCCCCCATCAGCAGCAGCTCCAGCGACATCGGTCGCCCAACGATGTTGGACGCACCCACCACCACGCAGTGCTTGCCCTTCACCGACACCCCGATGTGGTCGAGCATGCGGATGATGCCGTAGGGGGTGCAGGGCCGGATCAGCGGCGTGCGCTCCGCCAGCCGCCCGACGTTGTAGGGGTGAAACCCGTCGACGTCCTTGCGCGGGTCGATGCGCTCCACCACCGCGCTCTGCCGGATGTGCTCCGGCAGCGGCAGCTGCACCAGGATGCCGTCCACCGTGTCGTCGCGGTCCAGCTCGTCTATGCGCCCCAGCAGTTCCATTTCGCTGGTGGATTGCGGCAGGTCATGCGCGATGGACGTGATGCCGCATTCCTCGCAGGCCCGGCGCTTGTTGCGCACGTAGACCTGCGAAGCCGGGTTGTCGCCCACCATGACCACGGCCAGGCCCGGCCGCCGGCCGCCCCGGGCAACGAGCGAGTCCACCCCCCGGCGCACCTCCGCCTTGACCTCGGCCGCAATCGCCCGTCCGTCGATGATCTGAGCTGTCATTGCGGCATTCTGGCATGCGGCGGCGCGGCCGCGTTTGACGCTGATGGAACCCGCCCCGTATCATTCGCGCCCCCGCGGCCGCCGGCCTCACAGCGGTTTCGGCCGCGGTTAGGTATCGGTTTCGGGGCATGGCGCAGTCTGGTAGCGCATCTGCTTTGGGAGCAGAGGGTCGGGGGTTCAAATCCCTCTGCCCCGACCAACCGATGTTGCAGACGACGATTCAGACGACGATATGGGTTCGATCGAGTTGTGCGATACGCTTCTTTCCGGCTGTGCGCCCGTAGCTCAGCGGATAGAGCAACGGCCTTCTAAGCCGTAGGTCGCAGGTTCGATTCCTGCCGGGCGCGCGATCCACCGGGGCCAGTCCCCCGCGAAGTCGCGAGCAAGGCAACGGCGGTGGGCGTAGCTCAGTGGTAGAGCCCCGGGTTGTGGTCCCGGCCGTCGTGGGTTCGATCCCCATCGCCCACCCCACTTTGAGTTCCTTTGGATTGCGGCGTGATGTGACGAGGGACAAACGAGGCGGGCGAAAACCACGCTTTTCGCACGCCGAACCGGTTTCCCGAAAGCGCCGCAGGCGACTTTCGGAAATAGTCGAGGGCCGTTAGCTCAGTTGGTAGAGCAGGAGACTCTTAATCTCTTGGTCGAAGGTTCGACTCCTTCACGGCCCACCACTTCTCTCTCGACGAGTATCCCGCAGCCACCGATCGGGGCCCGGGCGACGCGCTGCTTCATGGCGCGGCCTGTGGAGGCAGCGGGCTCGAGTGCCAGGCAACCATCAGCCAGCGCCCCGCCTTGCGCCGGTAGACGTCCGTGTAGGACATCTTCAGGCCCTTGACGTTCTGGCCGCCGGCTTCGACGTCGATGACGATCTGCCCGTTCAGGATGGCGATGTCGCCATAGTGGCGCACGCGTGAACTGAGCACTTCGATCCGGTGATACCGGGTCCTGCCGCTGCGCAGGTTGGCCATGTACTCGGCCTTTGTTTCGCATCGGCCGGTCGAATGGCAGTAGCTGAGTTGGTCGTCGAGGACCCTGTCGACGCCGTCGGTGTCGCCCGCCGCGGTCATCCGGAACCGCTCGGCTTCCAGGCTCAGGAGGCTGTCGGTCGCCGTCTTCGGACTGTCGGCCACTGCGATTGCGAACGGCAGCACGAGCAGCATCGCGGCGCATAGCCGGGTACAGGGGCGGTTCATGGACATGCTGGACTCCGGCAGATGGGACGCGCCGCAACGATACCGCGACACCGGTGCGGTCGGCGAGGCCGGGGCAGCCTGCGGGACCGCCGCGCCGAGACTGGCGGTGCCTGGCCGCAGGCCGCATCATCGGACCGATGCGACCGCGCGAGCTGAAATCCTGGGCGTTGGGATCCCTCATCAGCATGGCGCTGGTCGCGATCGCGGCCGCGGCGGTCTGGTTGATGAACCCCGTTTACTGGACACGTTACGTTGCCGTCGCCGCTGCAGGCGGTAGCGGCGATGTCGACAACTACACGCCGACCGAGACGGTGGCTGGCGCGCACGACGGATTCATCCGCGTCGCGCCCGATTCGCAACGTACGGTGCCCGCAGCCGCCCTGACGGCCGCGCACGACTATGCCGCGAAGAACCGTTCGAGCAGCCTGCTCGTCTGGCACCGGGGGCAACTGCAGTCCGCGGACTACTGGGGCGGCGATGCGGCGACGCCGGTCAACTCCCGCAGCCTGCACAAGATGCTGGGTGGCCTGCTGATCGGCGCGGCGATCCAGGACGGACACATCGGCTCGCTCGACGATCCCGTGTCGAAATACGTGACGGAATGGCGCAGCACGCCCAAGGCCACCATCACCATTCGCAACGTGCTGCAGATGTCGAGCGGGCTGATGTGGTTCAGGCCCGGAGGGCCGCTGAGCGTCGCGTCGCGTCGTTACCTGGATCCGCACTGGGATCGGGTGCTGCTCGAGGACGTGCCGCTTGAGTTCGTGCCGGGCAGTGCCTACGACTACAGCGACATCACCGCGGACATCATGCCGCACGTCATCGAACGCGCCACCGGCCGGCGTTATTCGCGGTACCTGGGCGACACGATCCTGAAGCCACTGCGCGCACCGGGCGGCAGGATCTGGGTCAATAGCGTGGGCGGCATGCCGCATGGCGGCTGCTGCCTGATGCTGCCGCCCGAGGCCTGGCTGCGCATCGGCATCATGACCCTGCAAGGCGGCCGCAGTGGCGATCGCCAGATCCTGCCGCCATGGTGGCTCGACGAAATGCGCCGGCCTTCGCCGGGTAATCCGCACTTCGGCCTGATGGCGTGGCTTGGCCAGCCGTATGCCCAGCGGCGGCTGTTCCACCGTCCCGATTCCCCGGCCAATGCCGCGCCACGACCAGGCGCCTATCACTCCGAACCCTACCTGGCCGACGACCTGTTCCTCTTCGATGGCATGAATGGGCAGATCGTCTACATCGTGCCTTCGCAGCAACTGGTGATCGTGCGCACCGGTCTGCGGCCGCCGCCCGGGCAGCCGGAATGGGACAACGCGCGCCTGCCGAACACGATTCTGCGTGCGCTCGGTCTGCAGGCGACGCGGCCCGGTACACCGCGGCCCGACGACGCAACGGCAGTGCGCACACGCGCTGAGTCCGCCCCGGTGCAGGCGACATTGGCTCAGCTCCTGTCCGGCGAGCGACGGTTCTGGTCGCGCTGGCGCACGATTCAGGACCAGACGCCCAGCTCGCTGCCGGCGTGGGTGGACGCGACGGAAAGCGTCCCCGGCGACTTCAAGGCTGAGCTGCCGACGCGACCCGAGCCGCAGCGCCGCATCTCCGCGAAGGGACTCGCACAGGCGGACGCCTACGCGACGAAGATGCAGTCGCTGTCGCTGATCGTCTGGCAGGACGGTGCGATCGAGTTCGAGAAGTACTGGCAAGGGCGCGGACCGGATGCGATCTCCGAGACGTACTCGATGGCCAAGAGCGTCCTGGGACTCGCAATCGGCCGGGCGATTGCCGACGGCCGGATCGCGTCGGTCGACGATCCGCTGGCAAGGTACATCGCGGAATGGCGCGGCACCGCCAAGGAAACGCTGACGATCCGGCAGCTGCTGGAGATGACGAGCGGCCTGCAGCACGAGAGATTCAATTACGCATGGCGGCAGAGCCCGTGGGCGACGGGCCTGCGCACGTTCCTGGGCCCCGACATCGAGTCGCGCGTGCTCGGCTTCGGTATCGAGAGCGTGCCCGGTGCCCGGTTCACCTACAACAGCGCCAATCCACAGGTGCTGCTGACGCTGCTGCAGCGCGCCACCGGGCAGCGCTACGCGCAATTCGTCTCGGAGCGACTCTGGAAGCCACTGGGCGCCAAGGATGCTGCGCTCTGGCTCGACCGCCCGGGTGGCACCGCCAGGGGGTTCTCGTACTTCATGGCACGGCCGCGCGACTGGCTGCGCGTGGGGGTCATGATCGCGAACCGCGGCAGCTTCGATGGTCGCGAGATCCTGCCGCCGGGCTGGATCGATGCCATGACGACGCCGTCCGCCAGGAATCCCAACTACGGATTCCAGGTCTGGCTCGGAGCGCCGGCTGGCGGCAAGCGCTACTACAACCGCAACTCCGGGATTGGCGTCACGCACTCGGCCGGCTATCTCGCGGAAGACGTGGTGTTCTTCGACGGCGGCGGGGGCCATCGCGTGTACGTCGTACCCTCGCGCAAGCTGGTGATCGTCCGCACGGGTGCCGTGAACCGGCCGGACTGGGACGATGCGATTCTGCCCAATCTGATCCTGGCAGCTCTTCCCGGCAGCCCGTTGTTGCAGCCCTTGGCTGGCAACGCTTTTGCGGCAGTCCCGCCGCAAGCCGCATTCCTTCCCAAAACCCGACATCCGTCTCGGGTTTCCGGGCTCCGACCTCCTAAAGTTTGACGATTCCGGGTCGGCCCGGGCCTGTCGAGCTGAGACCGCGCCCCGCCGGGCGCCCTGCGGGAGCCATGCCACAACCCAAGCCTGCCCA
>JANPDV010000140.1:0-2922 GCA_031431655.1 Gammaproteobacteria bacterium
CAGCTTCGGTGTACAAGCAGGCCGAAGCGCGCCGCGCCGACGGCGACGGCGCCGCTGCGGTCGACGCGTTCCTGCGGGTTGCGGCCATCTCACCGGATCCGGCGGTCCGCGCCACGGCGGAGTTCGACGCCGCCGCGCAGCTGGTGAACCTGAAGCAGTGGGATCGCGCGATCCCGGTTCTGGAGGGCTACCGTCGCAGCTACCCCAAGGACGCCCGGGTTCCGGATGTCACTCGCAATCTGGCGGTCGCCTACTCCGAGGCGGGCCGCCCCGGCGATGCGGCGGCCGAGTTCGAACGCATCGCCGCAAACGTCAGTGAGGATCGCGAGGTCCGACGCGAGGCGCTGCAGTCTGCGGCCGACCTGTACCAGAAGGCGAAAGATGGGCCTCGCGCTGCAGTTGTTCTCGAGCGATTCATCGGTGAGTTCCCGACGCCGCTCGGGCCGGCCGTCGAGGCGCGCCAGCGCCTGGCGGAGTTTGCCGCGGCCTCGGGCAATCGCAGTCGCGAGCAGTTCTGGCAACGCGAACTGCTCAAGGCGGACGCGAGCGCGGGGCCGCAGCGAACGGATCGGTCGCGTTACCTGGCCGCCAGGGCACAGCTCGCCTTGACGACTCCGGCGCGCGATGCATTCCGCAGCATCAGGCTGGTGGCGCCGCTGAAGAAGAGTCTCGCCGCCAAACGCAAGGCACTCGACATCGCCCTGAAGGGCTACAAGGATGCGGTGGACTTCCGCGTCGGTGAGGTGACATCGGCGGCGAATTTCGAGATGGCCGAGCTGTATCGATCGCTCGGCAAGGATGTGATGGCGTCGGAACGTCCGAAGAACCTGAGCCGCGACGAGCGTGAACAGTACGACACCCTGCTCGAGGAGCAGGCATTCCCGTTCGAAGAGCAGGCAATTGAACTGCACGGCGTCAATGCCGCACGCATCCGCGACGGCCTTTACGATGATTCAGTGCGAAAGAGCTACGCGGCGCTCGCCGAGTTGAAGCCCGCGCGCTACGGCAAGACCGAGACCGGCACTGACGTGGCCGTCTGGCTCGCGTCCGCACCGCCCGAACTGCGCAACCAGGTGAGCGATGCGCTGGCGAAGCGAACGGCCGGCGACCTGCCGGCCGCGGCCGCAGGATTGCAGGACGCCGTCGCCAAGGCTGGAACGAGCCCGGCCCTGCTGACCGAGCTGGGCCTGACGCAGAGGCTGCAGGGTCGGCTCGACGATGCCGTTGCTTCCTACCAGCAGGCGCTGGCGGCGCAACCGGGCTATTTGCCGGCCTTGCGCAACCTCGCGGTGCTCATGGATCTCTACCTGGACGACCCGGTGGGCGCCCTGCCGTACTTTGAGCAGTACAAGGCGGGAGTGCCTGAGGACAAGCAGATCAACGGCTGGGTCGTTGAGGTCCGCCAGCGGGCCGCAAAGCTGGCGCCACCTGCGGCCGTGCCCGATGCGACGCCACCGGCGACCTCGCCGGCCGCTCCCAATGGCGATCCGACAAGGACACCAACATGACTTTATCGCGAGTTGGGGCGTCGATTGGGGGAGCGGCGGCGGTGTTGATCGCGGCACTCGCTGCCAGCGTCACTGCAGGGTGGGCACAGCAGTCTGCCGCCAGGCCGGCTGCAGATTCGACGTCATCACCCTCCGCGGCGCCGGCCGCGCCGAAGGCGGTGGCAGCGCAGTCGGCTCAGGCGTCTGCAAGCGCCGCGGCGCCCTCCGCAAGCGCCCCGGCGCGATCGTCCGGGGCGCAGTCGCCGCGCCGCAGCGCCATGGACCGCGTCCAGCTGGATGCGTCGCAGATCACGGGCAATCGGGAGCTGCCCCGCGTGCTGTACATCGTGCCCTGGCTCGCGCCATCGCCGGGCGACCTGGAAGGCAAGCCTGTCAACAGCCTCCTGTACGAGCTGACGCGTCCCGTCGACCGGGAGGTGTTTCGCCGCGAGAACCGCTATTTCGACGCCTTGCAGATGCCCCTAGCACCCGCCGCAGGTGCCGCCGCGACTCCACCCGACGCAGGCCCGCAGGTGCCGAAGGCGGCCCCGCCGGTGCTTGCGCCGGCCAGCCGGGCGGGGACTCCTGAGAAGTGAGTCGTAGTTCTTGCTTATCATCACAGGCATGCTCGCTTGAGCTTGGTTTCCCGGCAGGGTCGCCCGTGAATCCTGTCCCGCTAGAGGAGTGACAAACCGTGGATTTCTTCAATGTTGCCGTTAATTTCTTTCGTGATGGCGGGTTCTTTCTTTACCCGCTGGCGCTGATTCTGGTCGTTGGCGTTTCGATATCGGTCGAACGCTTCATTTACCTGACGCGCGAAACCAGCAAGAACCGCGCCCTCTGGGATGAAATCACTCCGTTGCTGCAGGCCGGCAATTTTCGCGAGGCACTGGCGGCCGCGCAGGGTTCAGACGCGCAAGTGGCCACGGTGATGAAGTACGGCATCGCCCGGATCCAGACATCGCGCAACCGTGAAGACATCGAGAAGGCGATGGAGGAGAGCATGCTGGAGATCGTGCCGCGTCTCGAACGGCGCACGCATTACCTCTCGTCGCTGGCGAACATCGGAATGTTGATCGGCCTGCTCGGCACCATCGTCGGCCTGATCGCCGCGTTCTCGGCCGTGGCGACGGCCAATCCTGCGGAAAAGGCCAACCTGCTGTCTGCGGCGATTTCGGTGGCCATGAACAACACGGCCTCGGGATTGTTCGTCGCCATCACGCTGCTGACGACCCACATGTACCTCGAGTCGAAGACCACTTCGCTGATCGACAGTCTCGAGATCGCGGTCGTCAAGTTCCTCAACGCCATCACCGAGCGTCGCCCCGAGGGTACGGCGCCATCCACCGCCGCCGCGGCCTCGCAAGTGCCGCCGCGTGCTCCGCCCCCGATTGCCCCGGCGCGCAGTCCGGCCTGATCCGGCGCGGTCGCGGCA
>JANPDV010000141.1:0-7500 GCA_031431655.1 Gammaproteobacteria bacterium
ATGGGTCCGACGCTGGCCGCGCGCCGCGAACACGGCGTCGACCAGGTACTGTTCTGTCCGGGCGGCGAGGTGCAGGAGACCGGCGCGGCCAATTTCCTGCTGATCCGCAAGGGCCACGTGCTCACGCGCTCGCTGGACTCCACGTTCCTGCATGGGGTGACGCGGGAGTCACTGCTGGTGATGGCGCGTGACCTCGGCTATCGCGTCGAGGAGCGGGTGGTCCGCGTCGGCGAGATGCTCGAGTGGGCCAGGACCGGCGAGGCGGCGCTGTCCGGCACCGCAGCGGTACTGGCGGGCGTCGGCACGCTGGTGCACAACGGTGTCGCCCACAAGGTCGGAGACGGTGAGGTCGGCCCGGAGACGCGGCGGCTGCGCTCCGCGCTGGTGGCGATCCAGTCCGGCCAGTCGCCCGACACGCACGGCTGGCACACCACCGTCTGATCGGGCTGCTCAGGGCGAGCAGGCGAGCACGGCACCGCCGGAACGCCGCGCGCCGAAGCTCTGCAGTGTTTCCAGTCGTCGCGTCAGGGCGCCACTGGCGTTGTCCAGCGTGTGCGTCCAGCGCAGCAGGTCGATGCGATCGCAGCCGCCGGTCGAGCCTGCTCGCGTGAGCCGCGCGAGGTCCAGGCCGTGCACCCAGGATGCGCCACCCGGGCCAGCCGCAATGGCGCTGCTCAGCACGACGTGGTCCGCATTGTTGAACAGCGTGAACTGCCACAGGTATTCCCCGAGGGCCTGCAGTGCGTCGCCGCCGGCTGACCTTGCGCGCAACAAGCCCGCCGTGCCGGTGTCTGCGGCAAGATCGGTGCCGGCGCGGTCCAGGTGGGCGCAGCGAAAGACGCGATGCCGCACGCGCGCCGTGGCGTCGTTGCGCGGCACGCGCACCAGCTCGAACATCCTGGCGTCGCTGTTGCTTTCAACCAGATCGGCATACGGCGTCGTCGCTGCAGCCCTGGCCTCGGACCACGCGGTTGCCTGCGCAACGTCGTCGGTGCACAGCTCGAAGCGGGGCGACGTAGACGGCACGCTGGCGACGTCGGCGTTCTTCAGGTGCTGCGTCTGCACGGGACCCGACACCCCGACAGGATCGGCATCCAGCCGAAAGCCGATCGGCGTGCGCGGCGAGCCCGCGTAGATCTGCTCGGAGATCTGCTGCTCCCTGGCGCTCAGCCCGCTGCCTGATGACGCGGCGCTCTGGCTGGCTGGTGCCGCCGCAGGTGCGACTGGGCCGCTGGCGCCACCGCCACCTCCGCCACAGGCGCCGAGTGCGGCCGATGCGCTCAGCGCGGCCAGCAGCGCGCGCAGACCCGCGAGCCGCGCGCACGCGGTGCGACGATCGACCCGACTCCAAGCTGCTGAAGCGTGTTGCGGCATTGCGGTCCTGTCCCGATTCCGGCGCGTCGATGGCGACGGCGTTCCAGTTCGGGCTTCTTGTTTATCGGCATGGCGGCATCACCCTTGACGTGATGGCAGCCGCGCCGTCGTGATCCCCTGCACAGCAGCCTGCAACGCCCCCTTGGCGGCGGGGCGCGAATCGAACTTAAGCACCAAAAACGGTGCAGGATCAGCGACTTGACAGAGTCCGGGGTCGCGCCCAAACTCGCGCGCCTTGTCGGGGCATGGCGCCCCGGCGACCCGCCATTCGGGCAGGTTCGGGCCGCTTGTCAGTTGCACTGCCGGCGGCACTGGCACTGGAATTCGACCTGGAAAGGTAGCTCAGCTGGTTAGAGCACGGCACTCATAATGCCGGGGTCGAGGGTTCGAGTCCCTCCCTTTCCACCAGCTTTCAAGCACTTGCGGCTGGTGTCGCAGTGCTCAGCATGAAGAGTGCGGGACTCGTGCGGGACGCAGGCCACACAACCCTGTTGGCCGCCGCGACAGGGTTCGTCAATTCCGTCGCCAAATAGTGGGTCGTGATCCGCGCAGAACTTGGGTCCGAGCAGATCCTGCCGATCCTCAAAAGTCACCCCAGCGGCTCGCGGACGCCGCCCAGCGTGCTGCCGAAGAGAGCGGCGACCAGGAGAAGGACAGCGGCAAGGTGGGCTGCCTCAATTTCTGTGCCGACTAGTCTTCGGTCCTGGCCAAGTGCAAGGCGTCTCAGCCGGACCTTCCGGGCCTCACGGTATCGCTGCTCCTGAGATTCGAGACCGGGCTCTTCATGGAGGCACTGGCCCGGAAGTTGCAGAATCGACTCGTGCCGCAGTCGACGCCAGATCGCCGGGGGAGCAGGCGGTGCCTGTGGCCGGCCGGCACGCTCGCATGCCCGGCATTCGGCGCGTTACCCAATGGCTCACGGGCGGCTGATGACATTCACGCGAACGGCGCCGTGTGCAAAGCGCTGGAAAGGGAGCCTCAGCCTTTGAGGCCGTGCAGACCGCACTCGCGCTGCAGCCCGAAGAAACGAGTTTCGTCAGCGTCTCCGACCTGGCGCAGCGAGCGTGTCGTCGTGTGGTCGCCGATCGAGACATAGCCCTGCTCACGCAGGGGGTGATACGGCAGATTGTGCCGACGCAGATACTGGCCGACATCGCGGTCGGTCCAGTCCACGATCGGATGCACCTTGAAGCGCCCGTCGCGCACCTCGACCACTGGTACTTTTTCACGGCTTGGGGCCTGTACGCGGCGCAGCCCGGCGAGCCACGTGCCGATGCCAAGCTCGCTGAGCGCGCGGCGAAACGGTTCCAGCTTGGTCAGTTCGTTGTAGCGTGCGATACCGGTGCTGCCCTGGTCCCACAGGCGGCCGTGTCGCGCCTCGAGCCAACCTGAGGAAATCGCCGGGTGATACACGCGCAAATCGAGCCGGAGGCGCTCGGTCAGTTCGTCTATGAATCTATAGGTCTCGGGAAACAGGAAGCCCGTATCCACCAGCAAGACGGGCGTGCGCGGAGCCACGGTCGCGATCAGGTGCAGCGACACCGCCGCCTGTGCACCGAAGCTGGACGACAGCACGTGGGACCCCGGCAGATTCGCGAGAGCCCATTCGATGCGCCCTGCAGCGTCGAGCTGTTCCACTCGCGCGCGCAGGTCCGTGGAGAGATCAACGGCTGCGCGATCCTGCACGGGGCGTTCCACACTCTCGCAGAGTTGCAGATCAGGAAGTGCCGCTGAGGATTCAGACATCAAGGGCTCCGGCGCCGAGTTCGGAATCGAGCCTACGCGAAGCAGCGTCGGGCGACGCGAACGAAAGGGAATGACTCGATAACTGTTGAGCTGCTTGTGCGCCAGAGGCGGCTGACATACTGCCTCGCATATGCCCGACGCACTTCAGACCCTGCCGCCGTGGTGGCTGTTCGCCATCGTCGGCTTCGGCGCGCAGCTGCTCGATGGCGCTCTGGGAATGGGCTTCGGCGCCATCAGTTCAACCGTGCTGGCCGCAATCGGTATGCCGCGCGAGGTCGCGAGCGCCTCGGTCAATGGCGCCAAGCTGTTCACGGGCGCCGCGTCGGGGGCGTCGCACCTGCTGCTGCGAAACGTCGACGGTGCAATGCTCGTCGTGCTCGCGCTTGCCGGAGCCCTGGGTGGCGGGCTCGGCGCACTGCTGTTGGCACGGTTTCATGCCAGCACCTGGCTCGGCGTGGCGATCAGCGCCTACCTGTTTGTGGTCGGCGGCCACGTGATCTGGCGCGCCTTTCGAGTCGCTCCGGCGGCCATCGGTCGTCCGCTAGTCGGCAGCGTCGGATTCGCGGGCGGCTTTCTGGAAGCGCTTTCCGGTGTCTGGGGGCCGCTGGTCACCAGCCATCTCGTGGCACTCGGCGCGTCGCCACGGTTTGCGGTGGGCACCGGCAACGTCGCCGAAACGCTGGTAGCGGGCGTCGTGTTCTCGGTGCTGGTGCATCACCTCGGCGTGCAGTCGTCTTTCGCCGTGATCGGCGGACTGGTGCTGGGCGCGGTCGTGGCCGCGCCGCTCGCAGCTCGCCTGGTACATCGGATCGCGCCACGCACACTGATGGCGGCAGTCGGCACACTGGTCATGGTGCTCAGTGCGGTGCGACTCGCGCGCGATCTGTCCTGAAGCCGAATCTGACGACGGGTCACAAGCATGAATGGAGTGCGACGATGAATCTCACGATTGCCCCTGGTGCTTCCACCGCGCCGCTGCCGGTGCTCGCTGCGAGCGCGATGCGAACGACATACGAGCGCGAGCCGGCTGCCGATGCCGATGCCGATGCCGATTCGATGCCGCGCAGCCTGCGCGCGCTCGAGGCTGAGGCGATCTACCTGTTCCGCGAAGTCGTTGCCGAGTTTCGGCGGCCAGTTCTGCTGTATTCGATTGGCAAGGACTCGTCGGTGCTGTTGCACCTGGCGCGGAAGGCCTTTCGGCCTGGCCGGCTGCCATTCCCGCTGCTGCACATCGCCAGTGGTTGGGATTTCCGCGAGATGCTCGCGTTTCGGGACGCGACCGCGCGCTCGTTCGGACTCGAAATGCAGGTGCACACTAATTCCGATGGGCTGCGCGAGGGGCTCTCGCCATTTACGCCAGGCGCACGCTATGCGGACGTCATGCTGACCGGGGCGCTGCGGCAGGCATTGGACGCCGGGGGCTTCGACGCTGCGTTCGGTGGCGGTCGACGCGATGAGGAGAAGTCGCGGGCCAAGGAACGCATGCTCTCGTTCCGCGACGAGCATCACCGCTGGGATCCGCGCCGCCAGCGCCCCGAACTCTGGCGGCATTACAACGGCCGCCTCGCGCAGGGCGAGAGCGTGCGCGCGTTTCCGCTGTCGAACTGGACCGAGACCGACATCTGGAGCTACATCCGCCACGAGCACATTCCACTGGTACCGCTGTACTTCGCCGCGCCCAGACCGGTCGTGGAGCGCGACGGTGCATTGATCATGGTCGACGACGAACGCCTGCCTCTTCGTGCAGGCGAACAGCCGAGCGTCGAATGGGTGCGGTTCCGCACGCTTGGCTGCTATCCGCTGACGGCCGCGATGCGCTCGGTTGCACGCACGGTGCCGCAGATCCTGGCCGAGACCCGCGCGAGTCGTCTGTCCGAGCGCGCGGGCCGGCTGGTCGATGCGGACCCCACGGCCACGATGGAGCGCAAGAAGGCCGAAGGCTACTTTTGATGAGCCCGTCTTCACCTGTCGCCGATGCCGCGGAAGCCGGACACCCGAGAGACCTGCTGCGACTGATCACCTGCGGCAGTGTCGACGATGGCAAGAGCACGCTTATCGGCCGGCTGCTGTTCGATACCGGACAGGTGGCCGAAGACCAGCTCGCCGCCGCACGCTCGGACAGCCGGCGCTGGGGAACTACCGGTGGGGACCTTGACCTCGCGCTGCTGGTCGACGGGCTGCAATCGGAGCGCGAACAGGGCATCACGATCGACGTTGCGCACCGCTACTTCCAGACCGGACGGCGCAAGTTCATCCTCGCCGACACGCCGGGCCACGAGCAGTACACGGGCAACATGGCGACCGCTGCGTCGAGTGCCGATCTGGCCGTGCTGCTCGTTGACGCAAGCCACGGCCTGCAGCGCCAGACGCGGCGTCATGCGTTCATTGCGCGACTGCTGGGCGTGCGCCATGTCATCGTGGCGCTGAACAAGCTCGATCTGGTGCAAGATCCGGCAGGCGTGGCGGCGCGTCTTGCCGACGAAGTGCGGCAGGCAATGGCCCCGCTGCAGTTTGCACAGTTGCCCATCGTGCCGATCTCGGCACTCAACGGCGACAATGTGGTGCGCCGCAGCGCGCTGGCCGGCTATGAAGGACCGACGCTCCTGGAGCTGTTGGAGCAGGTGGACGTCGAGGCCGTCGCCAGTGACGAGCTGCGCTTTCCAGTGCAGTTCGTCAGCCGGCCCGATGAGCGCTTTCGAGGCTACGCCGGAACGCTGGCGTCCGGCGAGATCAGGGTCGGCGACGTCGTGGTCGCGCTGCCTGGCGGCAGCCGCGCAGTGGTACGCTCGATCGCCAACGGCACCGGCGAAGTCGCGCTGGCACGCGCGGGCGAGTCGATAATGGTGACTCTGGACCGGCAGATCGATCTTGGCCGTGGTCATCTGCTGACCCGCCCGGAGCGTCCCGCGCTCGTGGCGCGCCGTCTCGAGGCGGATCTGGTCTGGCTGTCTTCGCAACCGCTCGTGCCGGGTCAGCGGTGCGAATTCAAGTTCACGCACCGGTATGTGTCTGGCCGGGTGGAGCGCGTGCTCGAGCGCATCGACTTCGACGACTTTTCGCGCGCGGCCGCGCCGATGCTCGAGGCCAATGACATCGGGCGCTGCAGCGTGACGCTGGAGGAAGCTGTCGCGCTCGACCTCTACGAAGAGCACCGCGTCACCGGCAGCTTTCTGGTCATCGACCCCGCCACGCGCGCGACACTCGCGGCTGGCATGGTCCGCAGTACCGGCGCCGGTCGGCTTGTCTCTATTGAAGGTCGCTTGACACCGGCGCAGCGCGCCGCGCAGAAGTCCCAACAGGCGTCCGTGGTCTGGTTCACGGGCTTGTCCGGCGCCGGCAAGTCGAGCCTGGCAGAAGCCGTGGAGCAGGTGCTGTTCCAGCGCGGACATCATGTGTTCATGCTGGATGCAGACCGCGTGCGCCAGGGTCTCGGCAGCGACCTGGGATTCGATGGTGCTGATCGCCGCGAAAACCTGCGACGAAGTGCCGAGGCGGCCCGCCTTCTCGCGGAGGCGGGGCTGATCGTGCTCGCGACGTTCATCACGCCGCTGCAGGCGGACCGTGACCACGTGCGTCGCCTGCTCGGCGACGCCTATGTCGAGGTGTTCGTCGATGCCCCTCTCGACGAGTGCGAGCGGCGCGATCCCAAGGGCCACTATCGCCGGGCTCGGGCCGCACAGCTCACACGTTTCACTGGCATCGACTCCCCATGGGAACCGCCGGCTGCCCCGGATCTGCGCATCGACACCCAACGGGACGATCTTTCGACTGCTGTCCGTGCGGTGATGCAGTACCTCGTTTCGACCGGGCGCGTGCGTGCCGCAGAGTCGTGACGCGCTGGCGCGTACCGAATCCCGTTTCCAGCGCGTCGTCGCGGGGCGCACGTTGCAAGTGACGAAAGCCCCGTTCTTGAGGTCGATTCAGAGCGGGACCAAGGTGGCATCGCGGCATGGTGGCGGCAACGTCCTGGATCTGGAAGAATTGCCTTGACCAGACCCGCCCATCGGCCGATCCGGCTTGACCCTATGATCCTTGGCAGCAGGCCCACCGTGCTGAAGCACAAGCCAATGCGGCCAACCGCGGCCGCGCAAGATCCCGGCCTCCCGGAGCCCGACTTCGGCGTCGGCGATCCTGCGATCCGCGGGCTGCTGGCGCGGCGCCGCATGCTGGACGGCAGCGCGAACGGCGTGGAAATCCGGGCGCTGAACTGCGGCGGAGCGAAGAGATGGCAGCGCGTCGCAACGGTGCCGGTACGGAGCGAGTCCGGGGTGCTCGATGCGGCCGAACGCGGTCTGTTCTACGCCGCGGACATCGAGCCGGAAGTTGCCGAATGACCGGGCGACATGCTGGCGAGCTTCTAGCGAGGGCGGGCTGACGATG
>JANPDV010000142.1:0-2012 GCA_031431655.1 Gammaproteobacteria bacterium
GCGGATGCGTGGCGCCTGGCCGCGCAGGCGCAGCCACAGCTCGACGCGGCGCGCGTCGCGCAGCGCACCGGCGCGCTCGATCTCGCCGAGCGTGCGGCGCAGGCTCTGGCCCGGCTGCACATGCACACGCACGACTGACGAGTGCGGGCCTGGCGCGCGCAGACCCTGCAGCGTGCTGAACCACAGGCCCGCTGCCACCGACACCGCCGCGAGCAGCAGCGCGGCCGCCGCGGTCCAGAACGCTGTTCGCCTGATCATTCCCGCAGTTTATCCAGATGCGCCTGCAGGGCGAGCGTCACGGGCCCGGGCGAGTCCGTACGCCAGCCCCCGAGCGCAACGACCGGCCAGATACCGATCCGCGCATTGGTGAGGAACAGCTCGTCCGCGCCAGCCAGATCGCAGGGCATCACCTCTGCTTCGCGCACGCTCCAGCCCTGCAGGGGGGCCTCGCGCAGCACCACAGCGCGCATCACTCCGGCAACGCCGCAGCGATCGACGCGCGGGGTCAGCAGCGCACCCGCGCGCACCAGGAACAGGTTGGACGCCGTGCCGCAGACGATGCGCCCGTCGCTGCCGCGCATCAATGCTTCGCGCGCCGGGCTGCCGTGCAACTCGGCCCGTGCAAGCACCTGCTCCAGGCGATTCAGATGCTTGAGCCCCGCGAGGCGCGGCGAATCGGCGAGCGATTGGCTGGCGAACTGCACCAGCACGCCGGCAGCGGCGGCTTGCCGGTCGTCCTCCCACGCGTAGCGCTCGATGATCCTGCGCGGCTGCGGTTCCGCGGGTGGGGCATAGCCGCGGCCGGTTGCCGAGCCGCGCGTCACAATCAACTTCAGCACCGCCGGCGCCGCCTGCTGCGTTGCGGCCGCGTGCCGCAACACTGCCAGCACGCGGCCGCGGTCGGGGGCGGCAAAGCCGAGCCGCTCGCAGCCGAGAGCGAGGCGTTGCCAGTGAAGGTCGAAGAACCGGGGTGCGCCGTCGCGGCAGGTCATGGTCTCGAACACGCCGTCGCCATACAGCAGGCCACGATCGGAAACCGGTACCGTGCCCGCGTCGACTCCGTCGACCCAGCTCACTGCAGGGCCGCCAGCACGCCACGCGCCTTGGCGCGGGTCTCGTCCAGTTCGCGCCAGGGATCGGAGTCAGCGACGATGCCGGCGCCGGCACGCAAGCTCAGCAACCCGTCATGCAGCACCAGCGTGCGGATCAGTATGTTGAAATCGGTCGTCCCGTCGAGGCCGACGAAGCCGGCCGACCCGGTGTAGGCGTCGCGCGGGCATGACTCGAGCACGGCGATGAGCTCCATGCAGCGCAGCTTCGGACAGCCAGTAATCGTGCCGCCTGGAAACACCGCCCGCAACGCCTGCATCGGCGAGCAGCCTGGGCGCAACCGTCCATGCACGTTCGACACGATGTGGTGCACGTGTGCGTAACTCTCGATCGTCATGAACTCGGTAACCGACACTGAGCCCGCATCGCAGACCCGGCCGAGGTCATTGCGCCCGAGGTCGATCAGCATCACGTGCTCGGCGCGTTCCTTGGGGTGGGCTACCAGAGCCTTGGCACCCAGGGCATCCTCGGCCCGGCCAGCCTCGGCGTCGCGGGCGCGCGTGCCGGCAATTGGTCGCGTACTCGCCCAGCCATCGCGGATCGCGAGCAGTCTTTCCGGGGACGAGCTGAGGATCTCGACTCCGCCCCAGCGAATCCAGGCCGCAAATGGCGCCGGGTTGCGCTGGCGCAGACGGTCATAGAGCGACGCCAGGTGCGCGCCAGTGGGTGGTGTGTCGGCCCGCGCGCGCCAGGCACGCGAGAGATTGGCCTGGTAGATGTCGCCCGCGGCAATGTGCTGCTTGGCCTTGAGCACCGCCTCGACGAACTCCTCCGGCGGGTCTTCCTGCAGGTCGCCAACCCGCATTGCGAGCGCGGCCGCATCGGGTCGATCGCCGGCAAGCGCCAGCTCCACATCGCGTGCCAGCCGCTCCAGCCAGGACTCCTGACCCGGCTCGGCTACC
>JANPDV010000143.1:0-5157 GCA_031431655.1 Gammaproteobacteria bacterium
GCCGCGAACTTCGGCGACGACGCCTACCAGGCCGCCGGCGCGCGCATCGTGGGCAGTGCCGCGGAGCTGCTGGCCGGCGCGGATATCGTTTTCAAGGTGCGGGCACCGAGCCCTGCGGAAGTGACGCAGTTCAAGCCTGGCACCACGCTGATCAGCTTCATCTGGCCGGCGCAGAACACCGAGCTGATGCAGCAGCTCGCGGCGCAGAAACTCACGGTGCTTGCGATGGACGCGCTGCCGCGCCAGCTGTCGCGCGCGCAGAAGATGGACGCGCTGACCTCGATGGCCAGCATCAGCGGCTATCGCGCCATCATCGAGGCTGCCAACGCGTTTGGGCGCTTCTTCAACGGACAGGTGACGGCCGCCGGCAAGATTCCACCGGCCAAGGTCTTCATCGCGGGCGCCGGCGTCGCGGGTCTGGCCGCGATCGGCACGGCCGCGAATCTCGGCGCGATAGTCCGCGCGAATGACACGCGCGCGGAGGTGGCTGATCAGGTGGTCTCGCTCGGCGGCCAGTTCGTCAAGGTCGACTACGAGGAAGAAGGCTCGGGTGGCGGCGGCTACGCAAAGGTGATGAGCGAGGGCTTCCAGGCCGCTCAGCGCGAGATGTACGCGAAGCAGGCGCGCGAGGTCGACATCATCGTCACGACGGCGCTGATCCCGGGCAAGCCCGCGCCGCGACTCATCACTGCCGAGATGGTGAAGACGATGAAGCCTGGCAGCGTCATCGTGGACATGGCGGCCGAGCAGGGCGGCAACTGCGAACTGACCGTGCCAGGCGAGGCAGTCGTGCGCCATGGGGTCACGATCATCGGCTACACCGATCTCGCCAGCCGCCTTGCCAGACAGGCATCGACGCTGTACGCGAGCAACCTGCTACGCCTGACCGAGGACCTGTGCAAACCCAAGGACGGCACGATCAACGTCAACTTCGAGGACGACGCGATCCGCGGCCTGACAGTGATCAAGGAAGGCGTGGTCACCTGGCCGGCGCCGCCGCCGAAGCTTCCGGCCGCGCCGCCACAGGCCAGAGCAGCGGCTGCGCCGACGCCTGCGGCACCCGCGAAGAAGTCCTCGCATGGCCACGGTGGGGCAGGGGAGCCCGCGTCGGGCAAGAGCCTCGCGATCGTGTTCAGTGCGGGCGCGGTCCTGTTCTGGCTCGTCGGCGCATTCGCGCCGGCCGCGTTCCTCGGGCACTTCACGGTGTTCGTGCTGGCATGCTTCATCGGCTACATGGTCGTCTGGAATGTCACGCCTTCGCTGCACACGCCGCTGATGAGCGTCACCAACGCGATCTCCAGCATCATCGCGGTCGGCGCGCTGGTCCAGGTCGCACCGCCGCTCGGTGAGGAGACCGCGAACCGGCCGGACGCGCTGATCCTCGGGCTCGCTGGCGTCGCGCTCACGCTCACCGCCGTCAACATGTTCGGCGGATTCGCCGTAACGCGTCGCATGCTCGCGATGTTTCGGAAGTAGGGGCGCCAGCATGTCCGCGAATCTCGCTACGGTCGCCTACATCGGCGCTGCGATCCTCTTCGTCCTGAGTCTCGGTGGCCTCTCGACTCCGGAGACTGCGCGGCGCGGCAACCTCTACGGCATGGTTGGCATGGCGATCGCGGTGCTGGCGACCGTGTTCGGCCCGCGGGTGACCGCGGCTGGCATCCCGTACGTCGTTGGGGCGCTGCTCGTCGGCGGTTCGATCGGTCTCTACGCCGCGAAGAAAGTGCAGATGACGCAGATGCCGGAGCTGGTCGCTCTGATGCACAGCCTCGTCGGCCTCGCGGCCTGCCTCGTCGGCTTCGCGAGCTACATCGATACGTCCGTGGTATTCGAAGGCACTGAGAAGACGATCCACGAAGTCGAGATCTACATCGGCATCTTCATCGGCGCCATCACGTTCTCCGGCTCGGTCATCGCATTCGGCAAGCTCTCCGGGAAGATCGACGGCAAGCCGATGCTGCTGCCGGCGCGACATTGGCTGAACCTTGCGGGCCTGCTGGCAGTGATCTGGTTCGGCGCCGCCTTCGTGCAGGCGCATGACGTCGATGCGGGCATGATGCCGCTGATCGCGATGACCGCGATTGCGCTGCTGTTTGGCATCCACATGGTGATGGCGATCGGTGGCGCCGACATGCCCGTCGTCATTTCGATGCTCAACAGCTACTCCGGCTGGGCGGCGGCGGCCACCGGTTTCATGTTGTCCAACGACCTGCTGATCGTGACCGGCGCGCTGGTCGGTTCGTCCGGTGCGATCCTCTCCTACATCATGTGCCGCGCGATGAATCGCTCATTCCTCAGCGTGATTGCGGGCGGCTTCGGCACTGGCAGCGGCACGGCGCCGGCGGTCGCAGGCGGCGCGCAACCGCAGGGTGAGGTCACGGCCGTCAACGCAGCCGAGACTGCCGAGATGCTGCGTTCATCGAAGAGCGTGATGATCGTTCCGGGCTATGGCATGGCGGTAGCGCAGGCGCAGCACACCGTGTACGAAATCACCAAGCTGCTGCGCGAGAAGGGCGTGAACGTACGCTTCGCGATCCACCCGGTCGCGGGCCGCATGCCCGGCCACATGAACGTGCTGCTGGCCGAGGCCAAGGTACCGTACGACATCGTCTTCGAGATGGATGAGGTCAACGACGACTTCCCCGATACCGACATCACGATGGTCATTGGCGCGAACGACATCGTCAACCCGGCAGCCCAGGAAGATCCAACCAGCCCGATCGCCGGCATGCCGGTCCTCGAAGTGTGGAAATCCAGGATCTCGATCGTGATGAAGCGCTCGATGGCCTCGGGCTATGCCGGTATCGACAATCCGCTGTTCTTCAAGGAGAACAACCGGATGCTGTTCGGCGACGCCAAGAAGACGCTCGACGAGGTGCTGGGCGCGCTGAAGGCCTGAGCGCCCGCGCGGCAACCCGCTGCGGGCCACCCGGCCGCTGGGCTAAGCTCGTTGGATGAACCCCCATCCGCGTGCCGTAGTCCTGATGCTCAACCTGGCGCACGCCCTCGACCACCTTTTCCTGCTGGTCTTTGCCACTGCGGTGTCCGCCATCGCGGTCGAGTTCGGCTTTGCACGCTGGGAAGACCTCATGCCTTTTGGCGCGGGCGCCTTCGTGATGTTCGGCCTCGGCTCGTTGCCGGCAGGGCGCCTCGGTGACCTCTGGGGTCGCCGTCAGATGATGCTGGTGTTCTTCGTCGGCATGGGGCTTTCGGCCCTGCTCGCGTCGATGACGAACAACGCGTGGCAGCTGGCGGCGGCGCTGACCCTGCTCGGCCTGTTCTCCGCCATCTACCACCCGGTCGGCATCCCCATGCTCGTGCAGGGTGCCGCGCGGCCTGGCGCCGTGATCGGCGTGAACGGGCTGGCGGGCAACCTGGGCATCGCCGCCGCGGCCCTGCTGACAGGCCTGCTGGTGAAGTGGTTCGGATGGCGCGCGGCCTTCATGGTCCCGGGGCTGCTTTCACTGGTCCTGGCCGGGGTCTTTGCCAGGCTCGTGCCGCGCGAAGTCGAGCCGCCGTCCAGACGCGGGAGCAAGAGCGCGGCAACGCTGACGGCGCCGCAGCTCGCGCGCGTTTTCCTCGTCATGACGGTGGCCGCTGCCTCGGGCGGTATCGTCTTCAACATGACCACCAACGGCAACGGCCAGTTGCTGGCCGAGCGCCTGCGCGGGGTGGTCCAGGACCCTGGCGCGCTGGGCCTGTTGCTGGCGTTGGTCTACGCCGCAGCTTCGCTCGCCCAGGTGGTGGTGGGGCGGCTGATAGACCGCGTGCCGCTGAAGCGGCTGCAACTGACGATTCTTCTGTGCCAGATGCCGCTGCTGGTGGCCGCCTCGATGGCGCAGGGCTGGTGGCTGTATGCCGCCCTTCTGGGCGTGATGGTCATGACCTTCGCTGCGATCCCGTTTACGGATGCGGTGATCGTGCGTTACGTCGACGACCGCATGCGCTCGCGCGTGGCCGGCATGCGTCTGACGGTATCGCTGGGTATCAGTTCGCTGGCGGTCTGGGCACTGGGCCCGGCGGTGAAGGCCATGGGCTTCGGCGCTCTGTTTCTTGCGCTGGCCGGAGTCGCGATGTTGACCGCGGCCGTAGTGACGTTCCTGCCGCAAGAGCAATCCATCAACACACCGCACGGCGTGCCCGACTGATCAGCGACTATGCCGCCGCGAGCCGCTCGGCATCCACCAGCACGACCTGGAACCTACCCGTGCCCTCGCGCAGTCGTTTCGCCGCCGCGTACTCCGGCGAGTTCCAGAAACGCAGTGCCGTCGCGCGGTCGGGCCACTCGGAGATCGCAGTGCCGCCGCCGTCGCTCCAGGCGCCTTCCAGCACCTGCATGCCGGCGCCCATCAGCACGTAGCGACCGCCGAAGCGCTCCACCATCGGGCCTACGACCTGCTGGTAGCCTGACATGAACCGCTCGAAGTCGGTGAATGCCCCAAACACGATCATGTAGCACTTCATCCGGCGCTCTCCGGCGGCAATACCCGGTTGACCTCGACGTAGAGGCCGTTCGGATCGAACAACGACAGGCTCTGCAATCGGATCACCGTGCCGGGCTCGTAGCCGGGCACGGTCCAGACGGCCGGTGGCGAGACGATCACGGCGTCGGTCTCGAGGACCTTGCGATACACCGCCTCCGGGTCGAGGCTCTTCACGACCAGGATCGGCTCGCCCTCGGCGAGCTTGCCCCGGTGCTTGCTCGGTCCCGGCGCAATCGGGTGCTGCAGGTACTTCATGAAGCCGATGCCGCCGATCTCCGGGTGCTCGCACTGGAACACGACCAGTCGGCAGGGCGCGCCGTCCGGCGCGGCTGGCGGAAACCGCCGGTCAACCGCCAGCACGTTGTCATAGACCAGGCTCCAGCCGAGTGCGTCACGATAGAAGCGGATTGCCGCCTCAATGTCGCCGACGATGTAGGTGCCGCGCAGCAGGACGTTGTCCATCATCGCAGCTGCAGTTCGGCGAGTTCGAATGTTGCCGGCATCTGGGCCCATGTTTCCTTGACGATGATGTAGTCGTCGCTCCACGTTCGACCTGGACATCACCTACCTGGGAGAGGAAGACGTCACGGTGCCTGCGGGCACGTTCCGCTGCCGCGCGTTCGCAGCTCAGATCCTTGGCCTCGACGCGCCTTTCCGGCTGTGGACGTGGAGC
>JANPDV010000144.1:0-3149 GCA_031431655.1 Gammaproteobacteria bacterium
GCAGCGACTCATGAAAGTCGACCGACATCCAGCCTGTCTGCGAAAGAATCAACATTGCGCGTGATCTCCGAGAGTGTTCAGTCCGGCAGGCCGCCACGTGACGCGCGCATGGCCTCCAGACCCCGCAGGATCTCGGCGTGCCGCGCCCGCGGCCGACGGTAGCTGGAAAAGCAGTAAATCGCGACAAGGCCCGCGAGCAAGGTGAGGCTCACCCTGGCAACGCCGAGCTGCCAAACCCACACCGGCGTCACCGGCGCGCGGGTCTTGCCGGTTGGAATCGCGACCCACGCGACCACGAAACCCGCCGCCAGCTTGCCCAGGCTCGAAGCCATCTTGTTTCCCAACGGCAGGAACGACAGCAGCATTCCGGTCCGCGATTCTCCACGGACGAAGGCGTACTCGTCGGCGGTTTCGGCGAACATCACCAGCGAACAGGCCATTATGAAACCCGTCCCCGCCCCGACGACGATATTGGCGCCGTAGAGCAGGTTGACCAGCAGCTCCGTGCCGTTCTCCGGCATCAGTCCCAGCAATCGGGCCAGTGGCGGAAGGGCGTATCCGGCAAGCATCAGCGCCACGCCAGTGACGTACAGGATTTTCGGTTCCACGCGCCCGACGGCCAGGCGCGTACTGATTGCCGCTACGAACGTAGCGATCTGGATGCTCAGCAGCCAGGCCCCGGTCTGCTGCGTGGTCAGCTCCCAGAAGTAGGTGCCGAGATACAGATTCAGCGCACGGAAGTAAGACCCCATGATTCCCGCGAACAGCAGGCCGAGAAACATCGCACGAAAATTCGGCAGGTCCACCAGCGCGCGCCAGGTCGCGGAAAGCGAATCGCGAACCGAGAATACGCGCGGCTGGGCAACCAGGCGACTGCGCTCGAATTCCCGTATGCGCCCTTGCGTGCCCGCCGCGCCGATCAACGACGCGATCATGATCACGGCGGCAACCAGCAGCGCGAACTTCGGATAATTCTGCGGGTTCTCCTGGCCATTGGGAAAGCCCGGGCTGACCGTGAAGGCCACGTTGAAGATCAACCAGGTCAATGCGAATCCCAGCGCGGCCGTGACGGCCTGCCGCCAGATTCCGAGCTCCGCGCGCTGGCTGGCCTGCTCCGAGAGCTCGGCCACGACGGCCGCCGAGGGTACTGCATAGAACGACCCAACCAGGCGCGCCGCGACGCACAGCACCAGCAGCCAGAGGAACAAGCCGAGCTGAGAGAGGCCTGCTGGCGCCGAAAACAGCAGGTAGACCAGGATCGTTGTCGGCAGGATCGCCAGGTACATCAACGTGTGCCGACGGCCAAAGCGGCCGCGGAAGCTGTCGGAGTAGCTGCCTATCAGCGGGTCGATCAGGGCATCGGCAAACACCGCAAGCGCCACCGCCAGGCCGGCCAGGCGGCCGTCGAGCCCGAGCACCTGGGCATAGTAGAAGATCAGGAACAGCTCGTAGATCTGGAACTTCGTCGTCTCGACGACTGCGGTGAAGCCCGAGAACAGCTTGGTGTGCAGGCGCAGCGGTCCCGGAGAGCGTGCACTTATGGTTTCGGCCATCCGGACTCCTCGCGGCGCGTCATGCAACAGGCGCGGCGCATGCCGCAGCGTACTGCGCACTCTGCCCTGTCCGCGTCTCAGGTACCATCCGGTAGCCACAAGGAGGTCAGCCATGCCCGCACCGGGACCCGATCAATCCGAGCATCCAATGATGATGCGCCGGCAGCACGACGACGCAGCGCGACAGCGCGCGGTCCGGACGCTGCGCCAGAACCTTCTGCCACAACTCGCAGCGGGCAGCCGCGAAATGTACTACCGGTCGGTCGAGCCGCGCTGGCGCCACGACCATGGCGGGCAGGCGCTCGAGGACTTTCACGAGATTCGCACGCTGATGACCAGGATCCCGTACGTGCGCTTCCAGCTGGCGACGCATCGCGTGATCCAGGAGCTGATGTTCGAGACGCTCGTGGATACGGTGCAGCACGAGCGCGCGGAACTTGCCGAACGCGCCCGGACGCTGCCACGTGGCCTCGGCTCGCTGCGCCTCGAGCCGGGCTTCAAGGTGCCGCGCTACGTCACCGCCGTCGACATTCACTGCCAGCCTGGCGGCTACGCGCACGAGGCGTTCGAAGGTGACGTCGCTGCTGGCGCGATCTACGACCGCTCGATCAACATGTACCAGACCGGGGCGGGCGGCATGACCGACTACATGGCCCGTACCGTTATCCAGTACGTCGAGCGAGTCTGGCCGCAGCTCAAACCGCTGCGCATCCTCGAACTGGGCTGCACCGTCGGGCATAGCGCCCTCGCCTACGCGCGTCACTTCAGCACAGCCGAAGTGCACGCGATCGACGTTTCGGCGCCGCTGCTGCGCTACGCGCATGCCCGGGCCGAGGCCCTCGGCGTTCGTGTCCATTTCGCGCAGGCCAACGCGGAGCACACGGCGTTTGCGGACGGCAGCTTCGATCTCATCGTCTCGCACATCCTTGCCCACGAGACCGCGCATCACGCCTGGCCGGCGATCCTGGCGGAATCGCGGCGACTGCTGGCACCCGGCGGGCTCACGGTACATATCGATCTGCCGCAGTTCGACGAGATCGATCCGTACCGGCGCTACATCTATTCGAACGAGACCGATTTCAACAACGAACCCTTCTGGACCCCTTACCGCTCGATGAATCTGACTGCGCTGATGCGCAAGGCCGGGTTCGCGGAGTCGGAGATCTACCGCGACTTTTCGGCGGTGATGGCCGGCACCGACCGCGCCCAGGCCGACGCGGCCGTGGCCAGGTCGCGGGCGCTCGGCCACGGCGCGCCGGGCGGTTCCGGGCTTGGCTTCGCGCTGCTGGTCGGCCTGCGCAGCCAGGCGGCGGCAAAGGCGAACGCAGCATGAGCTCGAAGCCGCCCACCGCCGCCGAGGCCCCGGCGCATCCGCGCGCAGCGCACGGGCCGCGGCCGCATTTCTTCGCCGACGAATCCAGTGACGTGCTGCTGTCGATGAACATCGCACTGCTGACCGAGCTGATGGCGACGCGCGAACGCCTCGACACGCTGGAGCGACTCGTGGTGGGAAAGGGGCTGCTCGATCCTGACTCGATCGAGCGCTTC
This sequence comes from Gammaproteobacteria bacterium, assembly GCA_031431655.1. GTDB lineage: Bacteria > Pseudomonadota > Gammaproteobacteria > Steroidobacterales > Steroidobacteraceae > UBA964. The sequence goes on from JANPDV010000144.1 coordinate 3,102, forward strand.
GAGCCGGACGCCGACGCCGAGCGTCAACGCCAGCAGATTCGCGAAACC
>JANPDV010000145.1:0-1601 GCA_031431655.1 Gammaproteobacteria bacterium
CACCGGCGAAACCATCCCGGTCAACAATGTCCCGGTGGGTCCGTCGCGACTCGAGTACTCCCTCGCCGGCGTCAAGCTTCCGACTGAACTGCCGGGCTCGCGCCTCGACATCGAACGCATCACGGGGTCTGCCCGCGTGCAAAACGGGCGCGTCTGGATGACGGATGACTCGAACGCGGTGGTGACCGCCATCGAGGGCGGACAGCGACCGTTCGTCGTCAACGATCTGGCCACGTACGATGGCCTGCTGAGCGACCTGGAAGATTCCCGCCGGCCTTTCGTCGATGCCGCGGTGAGTTTCTCGGCGCTCACGGGTTGGCAGCGCTGGATGCGCATGGGGGATCGACCCGGTGGCTTGCTGTCGCGCGCCAGCGGGCGCAAGGAACGCGCACTGGACCGGCTGCCGAAGCCTTTTCTCAGCATCCTGGCAGCCCGGTTTCCCGAGCTGTACCGCGATCCGGTCGGCGCGCTGGACCGCCCGGCGTTTCGCTTCGAGCGCTGACGCCCCACGCTGACGCGTGAGAGTCGAAAATCCTTGTAAATCGCTGATATTGAAAAGAAAATAGCCGGGTCGTGCTAGCTGTCAGCGATCTTCACGTGTTCCGGGGCGAGCGCCACGTATTGCGCGGCGTGTCGTTCCAGGTCGCTGCGGGCCAGTACGGCGAGGTGACCGGCGCCAATGGCAGTGGCAAGACCACGCTGCTGCGCACGTTGTGTGGCCTGGTGATCCGGGAGCAGGGCGCCATTGCCTGGCGTGACCGGGATACCAGCGCCGCCGAGTCCAACTTCCTGCCGTCCATGAGCTACCTGGGCCACGACCCGCCGCTGAAGGGCGACTTCACCGCGCGCGAGAATCTGCGCTACTCGGTGGGATTCGTCCGGCCCCTGCCGGACACCGAGCTGAGTGCCGGGCTGGATCGCACCGGCGCGCTGTCGTTCGCAGACCGTCCGGTTCGCACCCTGTCTGCCGGCCAGCGGCGTCGCGTGGCGCTCGCGGCCCTGTGGCTGCGCGGCGCCAGTCTCTGGCTGCTCGATGAGCCAACAACCAACCTGGACACGGCCGGACACGCGCTGGTCGCCGGTTTGATCGATGCCCATCTGAAAGCCGGCGGCGTCGCGGTCGCCGCGGTGCACCAGCCGCTCGGGCTGGATGCCGCGCGCACTGTGTCCATCGTGCTGCGGAGCGCGGCCGCATGACGTCGGTGCCTGCGGCATTCCTGCTGATGCTCGAGCGTGACCTGCGTCTCGCCTTGCGCAGGCCGGGCCAGTGGGTCCAGCCGCTGGCGTTCTTCGTCGTGGTCGGAATGCTGTTCCCGCTCGCATTGTCACCTGAAATGTCGCGCCTCAGAGACGTGGCGCCGGGTGTGTTGTGGATCGCCGCACTGCTATCGTCAATGCTGGCGCTGGAGCAGCTGTTCCGGGAAGACAGGGACGACGGAACCCTGGAGCAGCTGGCGCTGTCTGGTCAGTCACTGGTTGCGCTGTTGCTGGCCAAGACGGTGGCCCACTGGCTGCTGACCGGTTTGCCGCTGGCGTTGGTGGCGCCGGTGATTGGCGCCGCGCTCGGCGTACCCGGGGCCGCCGTGCCGGGTGTCGTGGGT
>JANPDV010000146.1:0-16111 GCA_031431655.1 Gammaproteobacteria bacterium
GGGCCTGGCCGCAGATGCCGATGTGTCGTCCTGCCCGGTGCGCGCCTTCTATCGCTGTGCTGATGAACGCCATGACGCCGGGATCGCGCTCGTTGAACTCGTCAGCCACCAGCGTGGAGTCGCGGTCCACCCCCAGAACGAGCTGGGTGAGGTCGTTGGAGCCGATCGAGAACCCATCGAAATGCCTGGCAAACTCCTCCACCTGGATCACGTTGTTCGGGATCTCGCACATCACATAGAGTTCCAGGCCCTGCGTGCCGCGGTGCAGGCCATGAGCGGCGAGGCTTTCGATGACCTTCTTCGCCTCCGTGACGCTGCGGCAGAAGGGCACCATGATCTGGACATTGACCAGGCCCATGGCGTCGCGGACCTGTCGCAGCGCGGCGCATTCCAGCGCGAACCCCTCCTGGTAGGCAGGATGAACGTAACGCGCTGCTCCGCGGAAGCCCAGCATCGGATTCTCCTCGGGTGGCTCGAATGCGCTGCCGCCGAGCAGGTGTGCGTACTCATTCGTCTTGAAATCGGAGAGCCGCACGATCACCGGCTTCGGGTAGAACGCCGCGCCGATCGTCGCAATGCCTTCTGCCAGCCGACGCACGAAGTAGTCGGCGGGCGTACGCTCGTATCGTGTCAGCTGCGCGATCTGTTCGCGCTCCGCCGCACTGGTGACACGCTCGGGATGGATCAGCGCCAGCGGGTGCACGCGGATCGCCTGGGCAATGATGAATTCCATGCGGGCGAGTCCGACGCCATCATTGGGCAGCTGGCTCAGGCCGAACGCCGCGTCCGGGTCGCCGACGTTGAGCATGATCCGGGTCTTCGGCCGCGGCAGCGTCGTCAGGTCCACGCTCTCGACCGTGAACGGCAAGCGGCCCGGATAGACGTGACCGACATTGCCACTGGCGCAGGACACTGTGATCCAATCGCCGTCGTGCAGCCGCTGCATCGCGTCGACGGCGCCGACCACGGCGGGAATTCCGACCTCACGCGCCACGATGGCTGCGTGGCAGGTGCGGCCCCCCGACGCGGTGACGATGGCGGACGCCTTCTTCATCACGGTTCCCCAATCGGGTGAGGTGGCGACCGCGACCAGCACATCGCCGGCCTCTACGGTAGACAACTCGGCCGCAGAGCGAATCAGTCGCGCCCGCCCCGAAGCGATCCGCGTGCCGACCGCCCGTCCACTCAGCAGTGGCTTGGGTGGGGCCTCTAGCCGGAACCGTTCCAGCGCCGTCAGCGTTCGCCTGGATTGCACGGTCTCGGGCCGGGCTTGCAGGATATAGATCTGCTGATCGCGGCCGTCCAGCGCCCACTCGACGTCCATGGCGCGAGTGGCCGCGTCCGGCGCGGCAAAGTGCTTCTCGATTCGGATCACCATGTCAGCGACATCCAGCACCTGCATGTCGCTGACACAGAATTGCGCCTCGTCCGCCGGGCTGACGTCCACTGAGCGCGTGGGCACATCCGCACCGGGATCCGCGTAGACCAGCTTCGTTGCCTTGGTACCGAGCTTGCGGTTCAGCACGACGCGATGCCCGGCCGCGAAAGTCGGCTTGAAGACGCAGAACTCATCGGGCTCGACCATGCCCTGAACGAGCGCCTCGCCGAGTCCATAGGTGGCGTTGATCAGTACCACATCACTGAAGCCGGTTTCAGTGTCGATCGAGAACGCCACGCCGCTCGCTGCGAGGTCGGCACGCACCATCTTCATCACCGCCACCGATAGTGCCACGGCAAAGTGATCGAAGCCGTTGTTGATGCGGTACTGGATCGCGCGGTCGGTGAACAGGCTGGCGAAGCAGCGCTTGACCGCGTCGAGCAGCGCATCCCGGCCGACGATGTTCAGGAAGCTGTCGTGCTGGCCGGCAAAACTGGCCTGCGGCAGGTCCTCGGCAGTCGCCGAGCTGCGTACCGCCAGCGCCAGGGGTGTACCGTACTGCCGGCAGAGGACTGCATGCTGCGCGTCGATCTGTCGCACGAGCTCGACCGGCAGCGGGGCCTGGCGAATCAGCTTGCGAGCCTGCGCGGCGCGATCCGCAAGCTGGCCGATATCCTCGACGGACACGCCCTGCAGCAGTGAACGCAACCTCGACCAGAGGTCGCTGCTGTCGAGCACCGCGCAGTAGGCGTCGGCAGTCACCGCGAATCCGTTGGGCACACGCACGCCTCCCGACGAGGTCAGCGCACAGTACATCTCGCCCAGCGCCGCGGTCTTGCCGCCCACCTTTGCGACATCACCGATCCGGATCTCGCTGAATGGCCTGACGAACACGGCGACGTTCGGTGGCTGCGGCGCCATCGTCTGCTCCAGGATTGCCGAACTGGATGCTGCGCCGGCATGGACGTGCACGCGAGCCGTATAAGCCCTTATGCACGGACCATCGACCCGGCAGTTAGAGTGCACCATGCAATGAGGATCGCAGCGAGGCTGCGCAAGCTACGGGCAGCCACATGATTGACCGGTCGCCAACGATCTCTCGGGATCCTGCGCAGCTTCGGCTCGCGCCCAACCTGCAGGACTGGGCGCACGAACGCGAGGTCTTCCGCTGGGACGCGCTGCGGGAGGAGTTGCTGGCCGCTGCGCCGGGGTCGATCAACATCGCGCGACTTGCCGTCGATCGCCACGCTGCGGGCCCGCGTGCGCAGCGGACGGCCCTGCGCTGTCTCGATCGTGACGGGGGCCGCCGCGACGTCAGCTTCGCCCAGCTCGCTGCCCGCAGCAACCAGTTCGCCAACCTGCTTGCATCGCTGCCGGTAACGACGGGCGCCCGCGTCTTCGTGCTGACGGGGCGCCGCGTCGAACTCTACGAAGCCGTACTCGGTACCCTCAAGGCGAACTGCATCGCCTGTGTGTTGTTCACGGCCTTCGGCCCGGAACCGCTCAAGACTCGGCTGAAGATAGGGGCGGCGGACGTGCTGGTGACGACCGCAGCGCTCTACCAGCGCAAGATCGCGCCGATCGAAGCGGACCTGCCCAGCCTGCGTCACGTATTGCTTCTGGACGATGACGGAGCCGTCAGGCCGGCCGGCCATCTGAGTTCCTACGAGCGGCTGATGGCGACGTCGCCGGAAGCATTCGTGCCACCGCAGACGACGGCGGAGACGCCAGCCCTGCTGCACTTCACCAGCGGCACCACCGGCACGCCGAAAGGCGCCGTTCACGTACATGAAGCCGCGCTGATGCACTTCATGACCGGCAGGTACGCGCTGGACCTGCATGACGAGGACGTGTTCTGGTGCACCGCCGACCCCGGCTGGGTTACCGCGATGTCCTACGGCGTGATCGCGCCTTTGCTGCTTGGAGTCACCAGCATCGTTGACGGTGGTGATTTCGAGGCGCAGCGCTGGTACAGGATCCTCGAGGAACAGAAGGTGTCGGTCTGGTACACGGCGCCCACGGCATTGCGACTGCTGATGAAAGCGGGGCCTGAGCTGGCTGCTCGCTTTCGCCGCCAGGATCTGCGGCTGATCGCCAGCGTCGGCGAGCCGCTCAACGCGGAGGCGATCTGGTGGGGCATGGATGTCCTGGGCCAGCCGATCCACGACAACTGGTGGCAGACCGAGACGGGCGGAATCATGATCGGCAACACGCCCGGACAGGTCATCAAGCCGGGCTCAATGGGTCGCCCGCTGCCCGGGATAGACGCACTCGTCATCGAGCGATTGCCTGGTGGAGGCGTCCGGCCGATCGAGTCGGCTGAGGCCAGCGGGGAACTCGCCCTGCGCAAGGGATGGCCGTCGATGTTCCGCGCCTATCTCAATCAACCCGACCGTTACTTCGGCTGCTTCGCAGGTGAGCTCTATCTCACCGGCGACCTGGTGCGTCGCGACGTCGACGGCTACTACTGGTTTCTCGGTCGCAGTGACGACGTGATCAAGACATCGGGTCACCTGGTCGGGCCGTTCGAGATCGAGCGGGTCCTGATGGAACACCCCGCGGTGATCGAGGCGGCCGTCATCGGCGTTCCCGATGCTCTCGCGGGCGAGGTGATCAAGGCCTTTGTCCTGGTCCGCGCTGGCATCGAGTCGGATGCCAGCATGCGGGAGCAGCTGATGGCCCACGCGCGCCGTCGGTTGGGACCGGCGCTGGCACCACGGAGCATCGCGTTCGTCGGGGCCCTGCCGCACACCCGCAGCGGCAAGATCATGCGCCGGCTGCTGCGCGCCCGCGAGCTGGGGCTCCCGGAGGGCGATACCTCGGCGCTGGAGACGGTCGCGTGACGCTGCATGGGCTGTACCCCGTTCCACTGCCGCGCGACGAATGCACGGACCTGCTGCGTCAGATGCTCCGTATCCGCCGTTTCGAAGAAGCCTGCGCGCAGTGGTACGGACTGCAGAAGATCCGTGGCTTCCTGCATCTCTACATTGGTGAGGAGGCAGTCGCAACAGGCGTGATTCGCGCGCTGGCGGACGAGGATGCAATCGTTGCGACCTATCGGGAGCACGGACATGCGCTGGTACGCGGCATCCCGGCCAACAGCGTCATGGCCGAGATGTTCGGCAAGGTGACGGGCTGCTCGCGCGGACGCGGCGGATCGATGCATCTGTTCGACGCCACACGACGCTTCTACGGCGGCAACGCCATCGTGGGCGGCGGCCTGCCGCTCGCTGCCGGGCTGGCGCTCGCCGACCGCATGCAGCATCGCGCCCGGGTAACGGCCTGCTTCTTTGGCGAAGGGGCGGTCGCCGAGGGCGCGTTCCATGAATCGATGAACCTTGCCGCCCTGTGGAAGCTGCCCGTGCTGTTCTGCTGCGAGAACAACGACTACGCCATGGGCACCTCGCTCGAGCGGTCGCAATCGCAGACCGACCTGTGCGCGCGAGCCGCCAGCTACGGCATGCCGGCCGAGGCGGTGGACGGGATGGACGTGGTGGCCGTCGCGCTGGCCGCGCGCGCCGCTGTCGCCGCGGTCCGGGCCGGCACCGGGCCGCGGTTCCTGGAGCTGCGGACCTATCGTTTTCGCGCGCATTCCATGTTCGATCCGGAGCTCTATCGCGACAAGAGCGAAGTGGCGCTGTGGCGCGAACGCGGGCCGCTGCACACCTTCAGCGACCGGTTGAAGGCACAGGCAAGCCTGACCGAGGAGGATTTCCTGGCGATCGACGCCGCAGTCACCGCCGAAATCCGCGACGCCGTCGAGTTTGCGGAGCGTTCACCGCTCGAGCCGGTGGAGGATCTCCTCCGGGATGTCCACACCCCGTCGGCGGTACCGTGAGCGAGATGACGATTCGGGAGGCGCTGCGGGAAGGATTGCGCGAGGCGCTGGCTGGCGATCCGCGCGTGCTGCTGATTGGCGAGGATGTCGGCCGCTATGGCGGCTCGTACGCCGTCAGCAAGGGGTTGCTGGAGGAGTTCGGGCCCGATCGCATTCGCGATGCACCATTGTCCGAGCTCGCGTTCACAGGCGCCGGGATCGGCGCGGCGCTCGGCGGGCTGCGGCCCATCATCGAGATCATGACAGTGAATTTCAGCCTGCTGGCGCTCGATCAACTGGTCAACACCGCGGCGGCGCTGCGCCACATGTCCGGCGGCCAGTTCAGCGTCCCGCTGGTGGTGCGCATGACGACCGGAGCGGGGCGGCAGCTTGGTGCGCAGCACTCGCATTGCTTCGATGGGTGGTATGCGCACGTGCCTGGATTGAAGGTGCTGGTCCCCGCGACCGTGACGGACGCGCGCTACATGCTGGGCGCCGCGCTCGCCGACCCGGATCCGGTGGTCGTGCTCGAACATGCGCAGCTGTACAACCAGAGCGGCGCACTGACGGGTCGCCCCGAGCCGGCTGAGATGTGGCGCGCGACAGTGCGCCGGCCTGGGCGGGACATCTCGCTGATTGCCTGGGGTGGCATGTTGCCGCGCACGCTCGCGGCTGCGGATAGTCTCGCTGAGACCGGCATTGACGCCGAGGTGATCGACCTGCGCAGCCTGCGGCCGCTCGATGACGAGCGACTGCTGGCCTCGGTGCGTCGTGCGCGACGGGCGCTGGTGGTGGACGAGGCGTGGCGCACCGCCGGATTCGCAGCCGAGATCAGCGCGCGCCTCATGGAAGGAGCGCTGTACGAGCTCGACGCGCCGGTCGCACGTGTCTGCGGCGCCGAAGTGCCCATGCCGTACGCCGCGCATCTGGAGAATGCGGCGCTGCCCCAGACCGCCGACATCTTCCGGGTGGCGCGCGAGCTCGTGCGGGGTGCGCCGGCATGATCGACGTGCAACTGCCTTCGCTCGGACCCGAGATGACTTCGGGCAAGCTGCTCGAGTGGCGGATCGTACCCGGGCAGCAGGTAAGGAAAGGCACGGTCATCGCGGTGGTCGATACCGAGAAGGCTGCGATTGACGTGGAGAGCTGGCACGACGGTGAAGTGGTCGAATTGCTTGCTACGCCCGGCCAGGACCTCGCCGTGGGCACCGTCATCGCACGCCTCGCGACGCCAGGCGAAGCCCGCCTGACGCTGCCCGCCAGCGTACCGCGCAGCGTACCGACGCCCAGCGCACCGCCCAGCGCGGCGCCGGTCGCGGCCACGGTGCGCGCTTTGCCAGCTGCGCGCGCGCGTGCCGCGGAACTGGGCGTCGCTCTGGAAGGCCGGCGCGGCCGGGGGCCGGGTGGGGCCATCACGCTGCAGGATGTCGAAGACTGGGCGACTGAGCACGCACCGCGTGCCGCCGATGCAGCGGCCGGTGGGGACCGACCGGACAGTGTCCGGCGTGCGATTGCAGCGTCGATGGCGCGTTCCAAGCGGGAGATCCCGCACTACTACCTGTGGGACGAGATCGACGTTGCAGCGGCGCTCGGCCGCTTGCGTCTGTTCAACGCCGCGCGCTCCGTGACCGGGCGAGTGCTGCCTGTGGCGATGCTGCTGACGGCGGTTGCGCGCGCCGCCGGCGAGTTTACCGACATGAACGGCGCACATGATGGACTGCACTATCGACCCAGCGGCCGGGTCAACCTGGGCGTCGCGGTCGCACTGCGCAGCGGCGGGTTGATCGCGCCAGCGCTGATCGATGCGCACCTGCTCAGCGTCGGACAACTGATGCAAGGGCTGTCCGACCTGGTTCGCCGGGCGCGCGCAGGCGGCCTGCGCAGTTCGGAGGTGACGGGCCAGACGATCACCGTGACCGCGCTGGGTGACGAGGGCAGTCGCGGCCTGCTCGGGGTCATCTACCCGCCGCAGGTGGCGCTGGTCGGTATTGGCCGAATCAGCCTGCGTCCGGTCGTGGAGTCCGGCGTCGTCGTGCCGCGCGAGTGCGTGACGATCTCGCTGGCGGCCGACCATCGGGTCAGCGACGGACGACGTGGCGCCCAGTTTCTGGCGCGGATCGCCGCGCTGCTCCAATCCCCCGAATTGCTGGAAGGCACATGACACAGAACCAAGAGTTGATCACCGCCATCATCGAGGTGCTGGCAAGCGTCGCGCCCGAAGTGCGCGACCTCGAACTCGATCCGCACGCGCCGCTGCGCGACCAGCTGGAGCTGGACTCCATGGATCACCTTCATTTCCTCATCGGCCTGCATGGGCGCTTCGGCGTAGACATCCCGGAATCCGACTACGGTGCCATGCGCAAGCTCGATGAAGTCGCGAACTACATAGCGCCGCGTCGCCAGCCCGGCCCGTAGCGGCGCCAGATGACAAAGGTCTGCATTCGAGTGCCTGAACGGTTCGGCGCTGCCGACGATCGTTGTGGACGTTGATAGTCAATACTGGAGCCGCGATGCTGCAGCCTTGGCGACGGATCTGGCCGAGGCTGGCGGCCTCGACGCGCGCTCAATGCTCACCGGCCAGAAACTGGCAACGCTCAAGGATGAGGCCCTGTGGCAGCGTGCGCCGCGGACCGATCTGTTCGTCGAAATCGACCCGCAGAATAAGGAGCGGATCGTTCGCGCTCTGCAGCGCACTGGCCACTCTGTCGGTGATCTCGGTGACGGGATCAACGACGCGCCAGCGCTGCATGCGGCGGATCTTGGCATATCGGTGGAGGAGGCAGTCGACGTTGCGCGCGAGAGCGCCAATATCGTGCTGTTAAGCCGCGACCTCGACGTGCTGCGTTCGGGCGTCGAGGACGGCAGGCGGGCGTTCGCCAACAGCCTGAAGTCGATATCGATCACGACCAGCGCCAACTTCGGCAATATGGTCAGCATGGCACTGGCGACGCCCCTGCTGCCATTCCTGCCGCTCGCAGCGAAACAGATCCTGCTCAACAACTTTCTGTCGGACTTTCCGTCGATCGCGATCTCCACCGACAATGTGGACGCGGACCGACTGTCCCGGCCGCAGCGCTGAAGCATCGCGGAAATCCGGCGCTTCATGCTATTGCTCCGCGCGACCGAGGCGACGTTCCAGACGGCCTGGTTCATGATCTCGCTGCTGACCGAGCTTGCCGTTGTGCTGGTGCTGAGGACCCGGCTGCCCGTGTTTCGCAGCAGGCCCAGCCGGCTGCTGGCGGGGTCGACCCTGGTGGTGGCGATGGCCACGCTGTGCATTCCTTACCTGGGGGCCGTCAGTGCAGTGTTTGGGTTCGTGCCGCTGTCGGCGTTGCAGGTGTCCGCCGCCATCGCGATCGTGGCCGCGTACATCGCGGCGACGGAGTGGGCGAAGTCGTGGTTCTTCCGGGGAGCAATCTAGGCCGGGCGGGTCGGCAGTGGACCTGCAGAGCGCGCGGGCGATGCCCGGTGCGCGTCAGGGTGACGGTCTGCGCGAGCGTGCAATGGCGGGCGTCGTCTCCTCCAGCTCCGCCGCGATACCCGCCTGCAGCAATGCCAGCGCGGTTGCCGGATCGTCGGCGAACTGGAACAGCTTCAGGTCTTCCGCGTCGATCATTCCGTGCCGGACGAGCGCGTCGAAATTGATGATCTCGTTCCAGTAGCCGGAGCCGTACAGCACGATGGGGATCGGCCGGTCAATCTTCCGCGTCTGCATCAGGGTGAGGATCTCGGTCAGCTCGTCGAGCGTGCCGAAGCCACCCGGGAACACCACCAGTGCGCGAGCCAGGTGGGCAAACCACAGCTTGCGCATGAAGAAGTAGTGAAACTCGAACGTCAGGGCGAGCGAAACGTACCGATTCGGCCGCTGCTCGTGTGGCAGGCCGATATTCAGGCCGATGGTCTTGCCGCCAGCTTCCGACGCACCCCGATTCGCGGCCTCCATGATGCCGTTGCCACCCCCGGTGCATACGACGTAGCGATGCGCAGGCGAGGCCAGATCCTTCGACCAGCTGGTCACCAACCGCGCGAGTTCGCGGGCAGCTTCGTAGTAGTGGCCATGCGGGCCTGCTGCCGTGATCCGCGCAGAACCGAAGAATACGATGGTGTCCCTGATCTGCTCGCGCCGAAAGGCGTGCAGCGGCTCGAGATACTCCGCGAGGATGCGCAGCGGTCGTCCGTCGGCGCTGTCGAGAAACGCCTCGTCCTTGAATGCGAGCGGCCGGCGTTGTTCGGGGTTCTCCGTCATCTTCCTCGTCTCCTGGACATAGACCGGGATCCATTCGCGGCTCAACCGGCTGCATGTCGCGATTGCACGGTACCAAAGTTTGTCGCGTGCAGCGCTGTCGCCGTATCATCGTTGCGGCAGGGCAATGGACCGATCCGAGGCCCCGCGGCACTTCGTGGCCCTCAGTTACGGCTGCCCGCGATCCTGGCGAATGAAAGCCCTCCAGCAGGCCACTCATGAAAACGACTCGGCGTACTTTCTTTGCGACCGCCGCGGCGGCTTCTTCAGCATCTTTGCTGGGTCCGGCGGCGTTGGCCAACAGACCATCGCCGACGCGTGCGCGCGGCTATGCTCCCTGGAAGCACGGGCTCGTGCACTACTACGACAGCCAGGCAAAGGGTTCGCCGCTTCTCCTGTTGCATCAGGCGCCGATGAGCGCGCGGCAATTTGAACCGGCATATGCCGAGTTCGCAAAGCATTCGATACGCGCCATCGGCATAGATACCCCCGGGTTCGGGCTGTCCGACCCAACGCCATTCGTGCCAGCCATTGCGGACTGGGTGCCTGCCGTCACCGCCGTGATGGATCATCTCGGCATCAGCAAGTGCGATGTGCTGGGTCATCACACCGGCGCCTTGCTGGCGACCGAAGTGGCGTTGCTCGCTCCGAAGCGAGTCGCCAATGTCGTCATTCATGGCGCGTTCCCGATGACGGAAGAAGCCCGCCAGAAGCGCCTTGCGGGGCTCAAGGCCAGTGAGATTGATTTCGAGTACAAGGCCGACGGCTCGCATCTGATGGAGAGCTTCAAGACGCGTTTCACGATGTACGGCCCGGGCGCGGATCCGAAGCTGACGACACGGGTGGTGGTCGAGAAATTCCAGGGATTCGGGCCCTTCTGGTACGGGCACAACGCGGCGTATCGTTACGACCATGACAGCGCACTCAAGCGTCTCAAGCACCGTGCGTTGCTGCTGACGAACACCGGGGACCAGATCTACGAGGAGGCGCAGATCGCGCGCAGGTTGCGCCCGGATCTCGACTACGCGGAGCTTCCGGGTGGCGGAGTCGACATCATCGATCAACAGCCGCAGGCGTGGGCCGCGATCGTCGCCAGGTTCCTGCGCGCTTGAGCGCAGGTGAGCGGGTGAACGTCGTTGCTGGTAGACGGGTTTCGTGGGCATTCATGCTGGTCCCCTTGTTTCCCGGGGGTGCCGTTGCGGCGTCGGATCAGGACACCTGCGCCGCGCTGAACGGCCAGTCGTTCGTCGTGGAGCAGGACGCTGCAGCAGTCATCGGCGGCGCGAAATCCGTTGACGCCACCAGCCTGTTGCCGGCGCATTGCGCTGTCACGGGCTACATCGCGCCACAGATCGGGTTTGAGGTCCGCTTGCCGACGAACAGCTGGAACGGGCGGTTCCTGCAGCAGGGCTGTCGCGGGATGTGCGGCTTCAGTCCTCGTCGGCGCCGGCACAACTGGCGCTCAGCCACCTGCCGGAAACCTGCAGGCTCAGCTTGCCGCGTTCGGTTCCGCCGACCACAAACCCCTTGATACGCTCGCGGCCCTGCGCTTCGATGCGCATCTGGCTGGTCCGCGGCGTGTCCCCCGAGCACGCCATTTTCCCTTCCTGCAGCGTGCGCGTCTGCGCGGTGATCGTGTACTTGCAGTCCGGATCGTCCTTGTCGTCCCCGCTCCGAAAGGCACCCTGCGCCAGGTCCTGAGCCGTCAGGCATGTCTTGTCGGTCCAGGTCTGGGGGCCCTTGGCCGCCTGCTCCCGCTCTGTTGCAGCAACCTTTGCGCGCTGCGCAGGCGTGAGTTTTTCCAGTTGCGCGTTGGTCATCAAGCTGCCGCGCAGGTCGGTGACGAAGGTCATTTCCCAGAGCCCCGTCTTGACGTCGAGGCCGTCGGCGGCGAAGGCCACCGCTACGCATGCACCAAGCGAGGTCAGCAGCAGGGATCGATAGGACATGGCAACGTCTCCGGGCTGGCAGCTCGACGGATTCTGCGACCATCCAACGACGCGGGCAAGGCGTAGGAGAACACGGTGGAGGATGCCGCTTGCGACCCCGCTTGGGCGGCACCCTAGCGATCGAGTCTCGCCGCCGGTTTGTCCAGCGCCGCAAGTGGGTCCCGCGCGATCTCCGGATAGGACTCCGACATGAGTTCGCGCCATTTCGCAGGCATTTCTGCGTATGTCCGCACCTTTGCGCCGATCGCCCGCGACGCGATGTTGCCGGGACGCTCGCCCATGTTCATCCAGCGGGACCAGCCATTGATCTCCTGCAGCTGCGACGTGGCAGCGACGAATGGGCGCGCGGGGTCGGCAATCGCCGCAGCGCTGCCGTGAAAGATCACCCAGTCGTTCACCAGGAACGGGCGGCCCGAGCCATCTTTCTGAGTGACCTTCGAGGTATTGTCAAGGCGCACCCAGGCATCATCGCCCGCGACCACCGCGGGACCGACCTTGGTGGAACCCTCGATGATTGCACCGCCCAACTCCCGTCGCGCGAAGCGCCTGGAGCCATCTGGAGCGTACGACACGGTGCCCGGCCCCAGTGGCCCGTGGGTCACGTCGAGCATTACTCCGGTATACGGATTGGTCCACTTGCGCAGGTGCGCGCCGCTGATGAGGTCCGTATAGAAAACCACTTCGAGACTCGTGACGTCGAATCCGCCATCGGGCTTGTTGGCAACACGGGCAATGGTGCCGATTTCCATGTTGAACAGCGGCGTCACTGCCGCGTCGACCTGTCCCAGCTTTGTTCCGACCATCCACCAGAAGTATTCCCCGTCGTCCGCGCGACGCTGAAGTTTCCTGAGGATCGTCATCATGTCTCTGGCTGGGTCCAGCACGGGCGCCTTGCCTGCTGCGCCTTCGGCCGGGATCATGGCCGCCGACGCAGCCGTTGCCGCAAGTGCGCCGATCGCGTCCCTTCGGGACAAGTCTCGCCGGTCCATCAAGGTACCTCGCTGCAGGCTATGCAGGTAATGCGCCCTGCATTGGACGCGCCCGACGCGGTCAGTGCAAGGGGCCTGGTCCGATGCCCATCCGGCCGAGCACCGGCAGCAGGAGCATCAGGCCGTACAACGACCAATGGGCCGCGCGTGCGATCGAGTGCTGCCATAGGTCGTTGCGGTATTCCTGAGCATGACCCCCCCCTGTTCGCCGCGCCGCGCGATGCGGCCATGTGCCGCCAGCCCTGCGCTAGAACCGCATTCTCAGCTTCAGCAGGAAGCGCCGGTCACGGTCTTCGGCATAGGACTCCCGACGTAGCACCGTTCCGACGATCTGGTTGTCTGCGAAGATAGTACGGTTTCGGTACTCGTGCGCGCCACCGAGGTGTTGGGCCTCGAGACGGACCGTAAAGCGTGCACCGATCTTCTTTTCCACGAACGCGTCGAGACGCGGTCCAACCCTGAATCTCTCGCGAACCAGAACCTCGCTGCCGTCGAGCTGGCCACCCTGCGCATGGAAATCGAATCCGTAGGACAGGTCCCAGGATCGCAGGTCCTGCCTGAACCCCATTTCATACTCCTCCGGAAAGCGAAAGCGAACCTGCCGCGTGGACCCGGTGAAGGGGTCCGTAACCGCAGTGGTCTGCTTCTTCGCACGACCACTGAGCAAGGCGTTCGAAAGGCCCAGACGGTCCAGGCGCAGACTGAACTTGAGCTCGAGGCCGTAGGCCTTCGCGTCTCCGATGTTGGAAGGCGCGGAGAACAGATTGCCGCGGGCATCGACGCCGATGACGTCGCGGTCGATTGCATCGCGGATCGCCTCATGAAACAGCTTGATCTCGATATCGCCGCCGTCGTCTGCCAGGCGATGATCAACGCGTAACTCGACGTTGTTGGACGTCTCGGGCGCGATACCCGGGTTGCCGGCAAGGAGTCTGTTACTGAGCACATCGTACGACGGTACGAAGTTCTCGAACTGCAGTTGGCTGACCTTGCGTTCCACGACCAGGCCAAGCTGGTCCCGCGCGGTCAGTGCGTAACGCAGATCGACGCGGGGTTTGATAAAAAAATAGTCGCGTGGCGGGAATAGAATGTAACTGCTCGTGATGCGCGAAAACTCGCCCGTCACGCTGGCTTCTGCGGTCAGGCCCTTTCCGTAATGACCATTGAGCTTGGTGAATAATTCACTGCGCAGCTCTGTCACCGTTGCATCCGGCTCCGGGATGGGAATGCGCTCGGCGCGGCCGTCGCCGTCGTTGTCCGCTGCAAGCTGAGTCAGTTGTGTGAGGCGATTGCGCGCTACCTCGGCTCCCACCTCGAGCCGCTGCCCGAAGGCCGGGAAGGAATACGATCCGCGCACGATCGCCTCGCCGGTCTTCTGGTCGATTTCGCTGCGATTCAGTTCCAGCACGCGGCTGCCTATGACGCGGTCCCGCTGATCGACGGTCGGCATGACGCGCCGGGTGAAGATCGACACCAGCTTGAATGTGCCCGGACCGAGTCTTGTCTCGTAGTCTGCTCCCAGTTCGGCAACGCTGCGGCCATAGGCGAGTCGGCGCTGCAGATCGGTCGCCCGCAGCACTTCAGAACCGGCGGCGTCGTAGCGCAAGAAAGGCGTCTCGGCCAGTTCGCCAAAGCCCACGTCATCGTAGGATGCATTGACGTGCCAGTCGCCGCCCCCCTCGTTGTTGTGGCTCAGTTCGGCGGCATACAGGTACTTCTCGACCTCGCGGGTCCACGCCTGCGGGCGCAACTCCTGGAGCGCGCCGGATGGAAAGTAGTAGCGCTCATCGCGACGGCGATTTGAGTACCGAATCGGGCCGTTGGCATTGGGGGAACGCACGCTGCGCTCGGCACTGAGGACAAAGGCCGCAGCGCCGAAGGTGCCGGCTGTCGAGAGCAGCCCGTCATATTCATGCCGGCCGAAGCTGGTGAAATGGCTGTTGAACTCAGCCGTCACGCTGCCATCGCGGGCCATCGGGCCGGGCCGGAGGACTATGTTGACGACGACCCCCTGGCTGGCCACGTCGAGACCGCCGGCAGAGTCACGCAGCAGTTCGACGCGCTCCACCTGCGCGGCGTCGATCCGTCGCAGGTACGCGGCCAGGTCGCTGGTCTTGCTGGCGATTCGTCGACCGTCGATCAGCAGTTGCGGTCCCGATGCCCCCAGGCCGCGCTGCACGGCAAACTGGGCGCCGCCGGAGCCAGTGGGCTGATCCAGTACAGCGGCAGCCCCTGGAATTCGCTGCAGGAGCTCCTCGGCATGGTCCGCCGCAAGAGCCTGCAGTTGCTCGTGGTCATAGACGGTCCGGTCGCCAGTCTGCTGCGCTGCGACTGCACCAGCCCAGACTGCCAGCAGCCCGGCGATAGTCCGCGCCTTGACTGCCATGGAAAGACGGCTTCGAGAACACATGCGTCCGAGCATCGTAGCTGATATGCACCACCGTGGATCGGACGTGTCAGCACGGCATCGC
Source organism: Gammaproteobacteria bacterium (assembly GCA_031431655.1). Lineage (GTDB taxonomy): Bacteria > Pseudomonadota > Gammaproteobacteria > Steroidobacterales > Steroidobacteraceae > UBA964. The sequence continues at coordinate 14,848 of JANPDV010000146.1, forward strand.
CATGCGCTTTCGGCGCCGGCTGTAGCTAGACTGAGTTGCATGACCTGCAGGTGCGTTGACGTGACGGCTGGGCCTCGGCGGCGAGGGGACGATCGATGAGGGCGCCGCGGATCACGAGTGAGGGGGCCGACTTCGTCTCGGCGCCTGCGAGGCTCGAGTATCCGTTCGACGCCGCGCCGGCACCGGGTGAGTCTCGAGAGGTGCTTCCCGGCTTGCATTGGCTGCGCATGCCGCTGCCGATCCAGCTCGATCACATCAACCTCTGGCTGTTCGAGGAGCCGCAGCGGGAATGGTCGCTCGTTGATACGGGAATGGCTGCGGTAGCCTGCACCGACACATGGGAACGTGTACTGCCGCCGCGGCGCCTGGGCCGCATCGTGCTCACCCACTTCCATCCGGACCACATGGGCCTTGCCGGCTGGTTGCAGGCCGGGCACGGTGATGGCGTGGTGTTGTCGTCGCGTCGCACGTTCGAGTCCTGGCGGCGCATGGTCGACGAGCCGCCGCCGGATGTGCGGCACCGGCAGGCGCAGTTTCTCGAAGCACACGGTCTCGCCGGCGCCTCCGAGAAGATCGAACACATGCGAGTCCTCGGCCGTCACGCTGAGCTGACGCGTACTCCCCGGGTCGGCACGTGGCTCGCTGATGGCGACCAGGTCGAGCTGGGGGGCTACAGCTGGCAGTGTCTGGAGGTGCATGGCCATGCCGACGGACACCTGTGTCTGTACTGTGCCGAGGCAGGTGTACTGATCGGTGGTGACCAGGTTCTGCCGACGATTTCGCCTAACGTTGGCCTCGCCGCATGGCACTGGGGCCGGGATGTCCTGGGCGATTACCTGGACTCGCTCGACCGGCTCGCCGCGCTGCCGTCGGACACGCTCGTGCTGCCTTCACATGGTCGTCCATTCCGCGGCCTGCCCGCGCGGCTGGCCGATCTTCAAACGCATCATGAGCAGGAACTCGCCGGCCTGGCGGCGGCACTCGACTCGCCCCAACGAGCGTTCGAGCTGATCGAACTGATGTACGGGCGGGTCCTGCGAGGGGTGCACGTCCTGCTCGGTCTGCATGAGTGCATCGCGCATCTCGAACGACTGGTTGCTACCGGGCGCGCCACCCGCGAAGGCGATTTCGTCAGCGGTTTCCGGTACCGCCGCGCGTCCGCCCGGGTTACGGCCGCAGGTCGAACCGGATCGGCAGCTCAGCCAGGCCGTGGGTGACGAGGCCACCTATGCGGTGGATATCGCCCGTGTTGAAGGACTGCTGC
>JANPDV010000147.1:0-8890 GCA_031431655.1 Gammaproteobacteria bacterium
CCGCAGGGCCTCTCGCGGGGTCCCGAACCGGTCCTGGACGACTGTCAGCATGGGGTTTGCATTGCGTGCGCCTGCATCGGGGGTCAATTGCCAGTGATCAGATAGCTGAGCATGCGGTCCGACGTCTGCGGCGCCCACTCGTGAAAGCCGGCCCAGTGACCGAAGCGCTCGCGCAGGCGTGCGGCGGCTGCGCGCGTCACCTCACCGCGCACGCGCTCGGTCATCGCGACGCCATCCTCGCCGGCGCGCGGCGTCTGTCCGCCGGCGGCGCGGTATTCGACGTCCGTGGCATCGAGCAGCCGCAGGACGTACTCGCGATAGTCGGCGACCCAGCGGCGCTCGCCCGGCCCGGTGTGCCCGCCCGCAACCAGTTCGAAGTCGAGTCCGGCCGCCGCTTCCAGCGTGTGCAGGTAGCCGCCGAAATCCGTGTCCGGCAGGTTGCGATACGGCGCCGTTTCCGGCTCGATGCCGTCGACCCAGATCAGCATCCGGCCGCGGTCGGTCGGCGTCAGGAACAGCAGGTTCGAGTCGGAGTGGTTGGGTCCGAAGTAGCGCACCTCCAGCTGCACCGGCCCATCGGCAATGACGTCGCCATCGCCGATACGGCGGTTCGGCGCGAGCACGTCCGCGTCGCCCCGCTGCGCAATGCGCCGCGCCGCCGCCTCGTGCGCGCAGACCTCGCAGTCGGCGCCCGCCACGAAGGTATGGCCACCGCAGATGTGATCGCGGTGCTCGTGCGAATAGATGACGCGCGTCAGTGGCAGCGTCGTCACGCTGGCGATGGCTTCGCGGTAGGCGCGCGCCGCGACGTCGCTGATCGGGTCGATGGCCGTGACCCCGCGGCTGCCGACGAAGAACGCGCTGAGATAGAACCCCTGCAGCCACCGGAACAGGTGGACGCCGCGGCCCAGCGACTCCACGCGCCAGCCAGGACCCTCGGTCACAGCAGGATGCCGCGCGCCGTGGCGCGAGCGATGGAATCCTGCTGTGCCTTGATGAAGTAGCTGCGATCCGGCACCACTACCCGACCGCCATCGAGCAGGCCGTTGGGGCGTCGCAGATCGGCGCTGGCATAGCTGCCGGCAAACAGGTCCAGCGCCTGCCGCGACAGCATGTTCGGCATCGCGGGCCGGCGCCGGTATGCGCGCAGGCCGGCCATGTCGAGGAAGGCATTCGCCACCTGCGATTCGCCCTGCCCCGCCAGCACCATCTGGTTGCCGTGGTAATCGATGATGTCCGAGAAGCCGTTGCTGGAATCCACCGGCACGTCGATGCCATCGAGCTTCGCGTTGTTCGCCGACACCACATAGGCGAGATTCTCGAGCGCGCGCGCGCGCCGCGCGATCTGCTTGATGGTGAGGTTGGGCGAGGCCACCTCGCTGGTGGAGTGCAGGAAGATCTCCGCACCGCGGATCGCGTGGCAGCGCGCCACTTCCGGATAGAGGATCTCCTCCGATGCGATGGCGGCGAGCCGACCCAGCACGGTATCCGCCACGGGAAACACGCCCTCGAGCCCGTAGATATCGAGGTACTTGTCCCAGACATCGTGAGGCGTCGGCGCAAAGATCGAGATCAGCCGGCGGTAGGAGAGGACGCGATTGCCCGACGGGTCGAACACCCAGCAGGCCTGAAAGTACAGCCCAGGAAAGTGCGGATCGCTCTCGTAACCGTTGCCGGCCAGGAACATGCCGTGCTTCTGGGCGAGGCCCGCCAGCGCGGTGTACTCGGGGCCATCCGGCGCAATGGTGCCTTTGTCGAGCCACTCCGGAATCGTCTCGCCCCACGGCGGACCGGTCAGCAGGTACTCGGGCAGCACCACCAGCTTGAGTTCCCCACCGATCCAGCGGCGCGCGCCGGCCAGTGACTGGTCCACCCGCGCGATCGTGCGCATCATCCTTGGCGCCGACTCGGCGCGGCTGCGATCGGGATGCACGCCATCGCAGTCGATCTGCAATGCCAGTGCGGTGAAGCGGTCGAGCCGGGCCGGTGAATTCATCGGGCAGTCCTGTTGGAGTTGTTCGATCGGGCGCCACCGCGGAGTCTCGCGGCCCGCGGCGTCGAGCCTGTACTATAAACGCTGGCACGCTCATGCAGAGCGCGACACCCAGGGATCCGGACCGTGAAACGCAGGACGCTACTTCACGCCAGCTTGCCGTTCGCGGCCGCAGCGCTCGCACCCGCCGCACGGCTGTGCGGTTGCGGCACGGGCGAGCCCGCGCGACGCCGCGTGCTGTACGCCTCGGCGTTCTCGCTGCCGAAGTCGGTCGACGAATCCTTCTGGCTCGACTTCGAGCGGCGCATCGAGGCCGCGTTGCCCGACGTCGACGTGCGCCTGTTGATCCGCGGCGAAACCGGCTCGGAGGAGCAGACTTTCGCCAGCCTGCGGCGCGATCGCGTGCAGGTGGCAGGCGGATCGTTTGCCGGCGTGGCGACGCTGGTGCCCGAGATCGCGCTGTTGTCGGCGCCATTCCTGTTCGATGACGAGAACGAAGTCGATTTCGTCATGGACCGCTACATGCTGGAGCCGTTCCGCGCGCTGTTCGCCGCACAGGGCCTCTACCTGATGCACTGGACCGAAGTCGGCTGGGTCAACCTCTATGGCAAGCAACCCGTGCTGCGGCCGGACGATGCGCGCGGCCAGCGCGTGCGCGCGTCGTCGTCGATCGCCTCACAGGCTTTCGTGCGGGAGATCGGCGCCGACACCATCACGATGCCGTTTGCCGACGTCGTGCCGAGCCTGCAGACCGGGCTGATCGACGCCGGCGTCACCAGCGTCACCATGTACGCGCTGTCGGGCGTTTCCTCCGAGGCCCCCAACTACACGCTGACGCATCACAGCTACGACATGGGTGTGCTGCTCGGCAATCGGCGCTGGCTGGAATCCCTGCCTGCAGCTGCGCGCGACGTCATCTCCGCCGGATTCGGCGGGGCACGCGCTTCGCGGCTCCGCGCGCGCGCCTCGGTGCAGGAACTGATGGCGAAGCTGCCGGAGCGTGGCGTGCGGCTGCTCGAGCTGAGCAGCGAGCAACGGCGCGAATGGCGCGATCGCGCCTGGCCAGCGCACGAGAAACTGGTGCGGCGCATCGGCGGCCGCGCGCGCGAAATCTACGACGCGCTGCTGGCAGGCAAACGCGCCTATGCCGCGCAGTCGGGCACGCTCACACCTTCGCGTACGGCTTCGTAGCCGTCTGCTGCGTCACCAGCGGCAGCACACTGCCGTCGGGGTCGTAGAAGCGGCCGCTGCCCTTCATGTCCAGTCCGTCGACCACCGCAAACAGCGCCGCGGCACTCTGCGCCGGTGTCATCGCGCCGCGATACCCGGTCGCGCGAGTCGCGACGTAACCCGGATGCGCGGCTGCGCAGCAGATACCGCGCGGCGCGAGCGCCAGCGACAGCTGGAAAATCACCTGGTTCAAGGCGGACTTGCTGGCCCGATAGCCCACGTAGCCGAAGGTGGGCGCCGGTCCGACCCGGCTGCTGATCGCAAAGATGACCCGGCGACGACTCGCCGCCACGTGCTCCACGAACGCTTCCGCCATGCGCATCGGCGCCTGTGAATTCACGCGGTGGTAGCGATCCCACGCAGCATAGTCGGTGGCGCCGAACGTGCCGACGTCGCCACCGGTCGCGGCGGCGTTCAGCAGCAGTACGTCGATCGGCTGGCCCGCGAGCTGCGACGCCAGCGCGAGGATCGCGTCGGGGTCGGCCACGTCCAGCGCACGCAGGCGAACCCGGGCGCGCGCCGCCGGATCCGCGAGCGCGGCAATCAGCGCCTCGAGTTCATCGGCAGCCGCGGGATCGCGACAGGTCGCATCCACCTGCCATCCTGCCTCTGCGAACCGCACCGCGAGCGCCGCGCCCACGCCGCGGCTCGCGCCGGTGATCAGGACCCTGTCGCGTGCTGCCGTCATTTGCCGCCCCTGCCATCGCCACCGCGCTTGCTGCATTATCGGGCCCGTGCGGCCCCACATCGAGTTCATTGATTCAACGCGCCTGCCCTGGGACTTCGATCGCCTCGCTGCGCCGCGGCGCCCGCAGCGACGACGGCGCTGACGTGCTCACGTTCTTCTCGTCCCGGCCTGCATCGGCTGCAGCAGGCAGCGCCAGCGCTGCGACGTTCGACCCGGCGCGACTGGTGCGGCACGTCGACACGCGCGGCGTGCCGGGCATGACCGGCCCGCGCAAGCACATGGGCAGCGAGGGCTTCAACTTCGGCGGCACGATGCACAAGCTGCTGTTCGACGACCCGCTGACGCGCGACAAGACCTGGATCGCGGGCCTACCGCCATACTGGAGTTGCCAGACCGTGGAGCGACACCCGGTGTGCGAGGAAGAGTTCGCACTCGCGGGCGATATCCACATGCCCAACGGCGTCATGCGCGAAGGCGGGTATTTCTGGCGCCCCGCCGACGTGCCCCACGGCCCGTTCGGCACGGTCGGCGGCACGATCCACCTGTGTCGTGGCAAGGGCGGCCTCTACAGCACGCGCTTCGAACCGGCCCAGAGTCGGTTCCGCTGGGACCCTCCCTATCGGCCGATCCTGCCGCAACACCTGCAACAGTTCGCTGCCGCCAGTGCCGATGGCGAGGTTCGATGATGCGCAGCCAGGTCGTGCAACTGCGGCGCGCGCTCGAAGGGTTGCCGAATCCCGAGGACTTCGAGCTGCGCGACATCGACGTTTCCGAGCCCGCCGCCGGCCAGATCCGCGTGCGGACGCGCTGGCTGTCGCTGGATCCGTACGTCCGTGCGCTGCTGTCGGGCCGGCATTTCCTGCGAATGCCGCAACCCGGCGACGTAATGCCGGCCAAGGCCGTTGCGGAAGTGATTGACTCGCGCCATCCGCGCTGGCGTGTCGGCGACCGGCTGGTGCTGGAGACCGGCCTGCGGGAAGTCGCCGTGACCACGGCGGACAACGCCTGGCCGCTCGACCCGCGGCACATCCCTGAGTCAACCGCGCTCGGCATCCTCGGCATGCCCGGCATGACGGCGTACTTCGGGCTGCTCGACGTCGGCGAGTTCGCGGCGGGCGAGACGGTGCTGGTGTCGGCGGCCTCGGGTCCGGTGGGCAGCATGGTCGGCCAGATCGCGCGCCTGCGCGGCGGCCGCGCCATCGGCATCGCAGGCTCCGCCGCGAAATGCGCCTGGGCCGTGCAGCAGGCGGGTTTTGCCGCCTGCATCGACTACAAGTCCGAGGATGTCGGCGCGCGCCTGCGCGCCCTCGCGCCCGACGGCGTGGACGTGTTCTTCGACAACACCGGCGGCGAGCTGCAGCGCGAAGTCATCATGGGCCGGCACCTCGCGCTGCACGCGCGCGTGATCCTCTGCGGCCTGATCACCCAGTACAACCTCAAGGATCCGCCGCCCGGACCGAATCTCGGACCGCTGATGGCGTGTCGCGGCCGCATCCTGCCGATGGTCGTCCACGACTTCGAAGACCGCCGCGAGGAATTCCTGCGTGACGCGCTTGGCTGGCACGCCGCAGGCAAGCTGGCGTATCGCGAGGACATCACTGACGGACTGGCGAGCGCGCCGGCGCAGTTCTGCCGCCTGATGCGCGGCGGGAATCACGGCAAGAGTCTGGTCCGCTGCTGACCCCTGGCTCCACTACAATCCCGTCATGGACCCCACCCTGCTCTGGTTCGTCGCGATCACGCTGATCATCGTCGGCGTCGCCGGCACCATCCTGCCCGGCCTGCCCGGCGCCGCCGCGGTGTTCGGCGGGATGCTGCTCGCGGCCTGGATCGACGGGTTCACCAGGATCAGCGCCGTGACGCTGGTCGTGCTGGGCGTGCTCACCGCGCTCGCGTTTGCCGCGGATATCGTCGGCAGCCTGCTCGGCGCCAAGCGGGTCGGAGCGAGCAGGCTCGCCCTCGCCGGCGCCGCCCTTGGCACCCTCGCCGCATTCCCTTTCGGGTTCTTCGGGCTGCTGGTGGGCCCGTTCGCCGGTGCCGTGATCGGCGAGATCATTTCGCAGCAACGGCTCGACACCGCGGCGCGCGTCGGCTTCGGCACCTGGATCGGACTCGCGGTTGGCACGCTGGCCAAGATCGCGCTGGTATTCGCGATGCTCGGCGTGTTCGGGCTCGCCTACCTCATCGACTGACGGCCGGGCTAGCGCCACGCGCCGAGAATCACCCCCATCACGGACATGATCACGACCCAGTAGCCGGCGTTGATCAGCCAGAGCTTCAGGCTGCGAAACTCGAACAGGTACACAACGCCGAATGCGGTCGCGATGAAGGTCGCACCTGCCATGAAACCGGCAAACAATCCGCTTTGCAGCGTTCCATCGGGCCCGATGAACAGCGCGAGACTCGTAGCCGTGATCAGATTGAGCAGCAGAGTCGTGCCGTAGATCTGCGCCGGATTGCCCGCCTTCGTCTGCGCCTCCGTCACGCCGCTTTCGCGCATCCAGGCTTTTCCAAGGAGCGGGCCGTACCAGATCGCGCCGAGCGCGAATCCAGCGAGTGCCGCAACGAGCACGGCGAGCCAGTTGATCGATGCGAACAGTGCACCTGCGTCCATGAGACCTCCTGAGAATTGTTGTTCGTTTGCGGAGCGGACGCCGCGCATTATGCACCAGGTCGGTGGTCAGTGGTTCGCCCCGGGGTGACCACCCGGCCACGCCCGGCAGGCTGCGCGACTGATGCCCGCAGGCGCCACCAGGCCGGATTCATGGGTAGTATTTGTTCCCTCCAGGACCTTATCGAGCCTTTCATGATCGACCGTCGATGAACACTGATGTCGCAGCTGCGTCCGGCAACGCGCGGCCCGCGACGCGTGCGCCACTGCTGGAATTGCGCGGCGTGACGCGCCAGTTCCGCGCGGACCGCCCGCCCGTCCTTGCGGGCATCGACCTGACGCTGCAGGCCGGCGAGTACGTCGCGATCATGGGCGAGTCCGGCGTGGGCAAGTCGACGCTGCTCAACCTGATTGCCGGCCTCGACGCACCGGACGCGGGCCGGATCCTGATCGACGGCACCGACATGGGCGCGCTCGACGACGACGCGGCGACGCTGTTGCGCCGGCAGCAGCTTGGCTTCGTATTCCAGGCGTTCCACGTGCTGCCCTACCTCGATGTGCTGGCCAACGTCACGCTGCCGCTGGACCTGCTCGACGCGCCGCGCGCGGAGAGCCAACAGCGTGCGCGCGAGATGCTCACCGCAGTCGGGATGCCGGATGCGGCCGGTCGATGGCCGCGCGAGCTGTCCGGCGGCGAACTGCAGCGAGTCGCGATCGCCCGCGCGCTGGTGCACCGGCCGCGGCTGCTGCTGGCCGACGAGCCGACGGGCAATCTTGACCCCCGCACCGCCGGCGGCGTCCTGGCGCTGCTGCGGGAGCAGGTACGGGCGCACGGTGGCGCGGCGATCCTGATCACGCACTCGCGTGCCGCGGCGGACACCGCCGACCGCATCCTGCGGCTCGACGGGCGTTCGCTGACGTGAGTCCGCGTCTTGCGTGGCGCCTCACGGCCGCGCGGCTGCGCGACCAGCCGCTGCGCATCGCGGTGACCGTGCTGGCGATCGCGCTCGGCGTCGCGCTGTCTTCGTCGATCTGGTTCGTCAACGCAGCCGCGCTGACCGAGTTCAATCGCGCCACGCGACTGCTGGCGGGCGAAAGCGACCTGGTCGTGCGCGGCCCGCGCGCCGGCTTCGACGAAGTCCTGTTCGCGAAACTCGCGCGGCTGCCCGGGGTGCGCATCGCCAGCCCGGTACTCGAACTCGACGTCGCGCTGGCTGGCGGCCGCGCACCGCTGCGCGTGCTGGGCGTGGATCCGTTCCGTGCCGGTGCGCTGCAGCCGATGCTGTTCGGCGAGATCGGCGGTCGGTTGTTCGAATTCCTCGGCGACGATGGCATCTACCTGAGCGCGGCCGCGGCGCAGGCGCTGCGCGTGCGGCCCGGCGGGCGCATCGAAGCGCTGGTCGGCGATCGCCGGCAGCCGCTCGAGGTGCTGGTCGTGCTGTCGGAATCGGCTTATCCGCAGAGCGTCGGCCTGATGGACATCGCCACGGCGCAGTGGCGGCTGGGTTCACTGGGTCGCATCAACCGGGTGGATCTGCGGCTGGCGACCGGCGCCGGCAGCGACAGCGTGCGCAGCGCGGTCCTGGCAGCCATGCCCGCTGGCACCAGCGTCGATACGCCGCAGTTCGAAGCCGCGCGGGCCGCATCGATCACTCGCAGCTACCGCGTCAACCTGAACATGCTGGCGCTGGTGTCGCTGCTGACCGGCGCGTTCCTGGTGTTCTCGACCCAGGCCCTGTCGGTACTGCGCCGCCGCAGTGCGCTGGCGCTGCTGCGCGCGCTCGGGCTGCGCCGCGGCGAACTGCAGGCACTGCTCACGCTCGAGGGCGCCGCCCTGGGCGTGCTGGGGGCATCGCTCGGCGTGCTCGCCGGCCACCTGCTCGCGGCCGCGCTGCTCAGTGCCTTCCGCGGCGACTTCGGCAACGGCGCGCCCGCCGCGGCGGATCCGGCGAGCGCCTTCCAGCCAGTGGCTGCGACCGTGTTTTTCGTGATTGGAGTTGCCGTAGCCACCCTCGGCGCGTGGCTGCCCGCCTACGAGGCGTCGCGTGCCGCGCCGGCACGAGCCTTGAAGGCCGGCGACGCGGAGTCGCCACTGGTGCCGCTGCGCCGGGTCGGCCCGGGCGTCGCACTGCTGGTGGTCGGGGCGCTGTTGTGCCTGGTGCGGCCGCTCGGCGGCCTGCCGATCGCAGGCTACGCGGCGGTAGCCGCGCTGCTGTTCGGGGCAGTGCAACTGGTGCCGCGCATCGCCGGCGCGCTGCTGGCGCGTGCGCCGCGCAGCGGCTGGCTGGCGTTCGACCTCGGCCTCGCGCAGCTGCGCGGCAGCGCCGGCCAGGCCACGGTCAGCCTCGCGGCGGTCATCGTCAGCTTC
>JANPDV010000148.1:0-3259 GCA_031431655.1 Gammaproteobacteria bacterium
GCGGTGCGGCTCGGCGCGTTCGGATCGTTGAACAGCGAGAAGTCCACGTCGCCCGGCGGGTCCGGCACCTTCTGGCACAGCAGCAGCTCACGGATGGCGCGGCCCCGCAGCGTCGGCGAACTTCGGCCCGGGTGGGCGTACAGCGCATTGAAGCTGGCCTGGGTGATCAGGCCCGCGCGCGGATCTCCCTCGGGGAATTCATAGGGCGTCCAGCCGCCGTCGGGTCGTTGCGCCGGCAGCCGGTAGATGCGCCCGAGCGGGCCACTGATGAACGTCTTGCGCGTCGTGAACAGGTCGCGATAGTCGCCGCACTGGTTCAGCAGGTGATCGACCACGGTGCGCAGCGTCTGTTCGCGCGCGTCCGTGGCAACCGCGGCGCTGAACGACGGGTAGATGATCGAGTCCTTCTCCAGCCGCGCAAGGTCCTCGAACGCGAACATGTCGTTGAAGAAGGCGCGCATGCCGGCTTCGAGCTTCGGCGACTGCAGCATCCGGTCGATCTGCTGCTCGAGCCCGCGCTTCGAATGCAGTTCGCCACGCTCCGCGGCGGCAAGCAGCGCGTCATCCGGCGACGTGCCCCAGAGGAAGAAGCTGAGGCGCGACGCCTTGGAGTAGCCATCGAGGCGCAGCTTGCCCTGGGCCTGCGGGTCCGGCTCGGTGCTATCGATCACGAACAGGAACGCCGGCGAAACCAGCAGCCCTTCGAGGCCGGCCGCAATGCCTTCATGGAAATCGCCGATATCGCGGGCCGCGCGGCCGGCGATGTCGACCGACGACTTCAGTTCGTCGGCGGTCAACGGGCGGCGGAACAGCAGGCGACCGACGCTGCCGAAGAAGCGCGTCGCGCAGTCCGTGTCGAATGCCGCACCGGGCTGCGGCGCGCAGTCGAGAAACGCGTCGCGATTCGCCTCGCTCAGCACCTGTGCCGCGATCGAGCGCGCCATCCGGTCGAACTGCTCCAGCCCGGCCGGCGTGATGCCCGCCTTGGCGGTGCCGACCGTCAGCAGTCCGTTGGTGCGCACCAGCGGGTCGAAGGTGCCGCCAACGGCGATCTGCGAGCCGAACACGTCGGCGATGACGCTGCGGTACTGCGATTCCGACAGCAGGCGCACGACCGGCGGCGCGCCCTTGGTGGGCGGTGCGCTGGAACTGCAGGCGCCTAGGCCCAGCAATGCAACGGCGATCAGCAACGCAGGACGATGCAGTTTCATTTGAACACGCTGCTCCAGAGATCACCGGCCCAGGCGACGGCACGCTGCAGCACGCCCGAGGTGGCGCCGGCCGTCACCGTCTGCTGCGGGTGCACCACGAACGCCGACACGGCATTGAAATTGAACGCCGAAGACAATGCTGTGCACTTGCCGGTCTTCGGATCCGGGTAGCCGTCGGCGATCTCATGCGCGGCGACGTACGTCGATGGGCAGTTGTTGATCGCGGTGGACGAGATGGGTCCCAGCCCGCTGATGTAGAACATCAGCTGGTCGACGTCGTAGTAGCCGGCCACCATCCCCTTGGCCGAGGCGCCGTCCGGTGCGATCTCGAGCCGCAGCCGCATGTCGCGGATCAGCTGGTTCATGTACGTGTAGTTGCCGTAGAAAGGCAGGTTGGCATCGGATGCATCGGTGCTGACCACGCCGTTGACGATACGGCCCTTGACGCTGCTGCTGTAGCGCGGCTTGCCGTCGGCGGTGTCGATGCGGTAGCTGGCGAACGGCGTGAAGCGGCCGCTCGCGTCGAGCGTGTACTGGTCGATCGCCCGGTAGTAGGTAACGGTGACGTCGGGATCGTTGCGCGCATCGTCGACGCCGCTGATCTCGATCAGCGTCATGCCCTTGCCGTTGGACTTGCGGTTCTCGTTCTCGTTGGCCTCGTACTGGCCGAAAGAGCGGAAGCCGTAGACGCAGCCGAGCAGCCGGTACATCTGGTTGTCGACGCCCGCAGTGCCGTCGACGCCGGTGAAGTTCTCGTGCTTGCAGGAATTCGCGGCGGCCGCGCCGTCCGCACGGCCGTCCAGGTCCATGCCGTAGGACAGCTTGCCCTCGACCAGCAGCAGCGGCGGGTCCTTGACCGAGGTCGGGTTCATGCAGACGTCGGTGCCGCCGGGTCCGCGCCGGATCGCGAAGAAGTAGCGGTCCAGCCGGCTGCGCAGCCCGTTCTCGGTGAGGCGCGCCCGCTCGGGCTTGGACAGCCCGCGCCACCACAGCTCGTCGTAGCCGATGTTGAAGCCTTCGGGGCATTCGTCGACGAACTTCGATTCGTAGATGCCGCGGTTGAACGTGGTTATGACGAAGCCGAGCGTCTTGCCGCTGGCCGCCAGCGCGACCGGGGCGGTGGCGATGCTGGCGAGCGCGCCGGCCAGCAGGCCGGCGGCGAGCCGAGTACGCCGAAATCCAATGGCAGTCATCCGCGGAAGCCTCGCTGCGATGGACGCAGATACGATGGACGATTGTGCGCCAGAGTGGCCCCTTGCTGCAGCGACCATCGCCGTCTGGCTCGCAGCACGGTCAGGCGCCGAACCGGGTGGCGAACCAAACCACCGACAGGCGGTGCGCCCGCTGGCGCTGGCCCCCAGAATGCGAGTTAACAATCGCCCGGGGATTGCCCACGGCCGTGGGTCCCGGGAACCGTCGAACCCGCTGGAGGGGCTGCTGATGTTGCGCGCCTTGTGCCTTGCCGCATTGCTGGCTGTTGGTCTCTCTGGCCGCGCCCCGGTCGCGCAGGCCGCCGACGATGACATCGTCTTCACGGCCCGACTGTCGGACGAGGACCAGAGCATCCCGACGGAGAGTCCTGGGGAGGGTTTCGCCGAAGTCCGGCTCGAGCGTGCCACGCTCAAGATCACCTGGAAGATCACCTACAAGGGACTGACTTCCGCCCCGACCGAGGCCGGGCTGTATGGCCCTGAGAATGTCGGTGGCAACGCCGGCCAGTTCGTCAACCTCGCGACCACGGGACTCGCCAGTCCGCTGGTCGGCTCGAAGGTGGTGAGCGACGGCGAGTTCCAGTACCTGATCACCGGGCGCGTCTACGTGAACATTCACTCGAAGCGCTATCCGCAGGGCGAGTTGCGCGGGCAGCTGCGGCGGCAGCGCAGCGCGCCGGCGGCTGCGAAGTCGGGCCAGATTCGGTAGCGCCTAAGCTTAGGTCGTAGGTATTCGAAGCAATGCCATGGCGAGATCCGCTACGAACGGCGGCGCCCGGCTGGCTCGAGTGTCCTTGCGGGGACGCGAAGAGCACGTCCGTGTGTGCTCGAGGCGCG
>JANPDV010000149.1:0-8319 GCA_031431655.1 Gammaproteobacteria bacterium
CCGTGAACCAGTCCCGGACCACGAAGCCGAGCGTGCGGGACCTGGCCGCCGCGGTCGCCACGAGCGTGTCGGCAGCGCCGACTGCACCGCCGCCAACGGCCGCGACGCAGCCGAGCAGCGCGGCAGCGGCGCGACGGTGGAGGCGGCTACTCAAAAATCGAACCCGACGCGAACGCCGTACTGGCGCTTGTCGGGCAGCAGCGCCTTCGCGCCGCTCGGAGCCTGGGTCGCGATCGGCGTCCGCCCCGTCGCCGTCAGATAGGCGATGTTCCAGTTCTGGATCGCGACGCCACTGGCCTTGAGCGTATCGTCGTCGAAGACGTTGTTGACGTAGGCCGTGATGTTCCAGCGCTCCGCCTTGATGCCGAAACGCACATCCGCAAGGGTGTACCCATCCATGCTCTGGCTGTTCTCGAAACTGGTGAAGCGACCCGACTGATAGCGCGCGTCGACGTCCGCAAACCATTGCCGCTCGCTCGCAAAGCGGCCGCGCAATTCGGCGCTGGCGACCAGGCTGTGCTTGGCTGCACCTTCGAGCTGGTTGCCGGCGTAGCTGAGCTCGCAACGATTCTGCAGCGCCGTGCCTATCAGTACCGGAACGACGGTGCAGGCGTTCGGGTTGTTTATCACCGCGCGCGACAACGCTGACACACCGTTCTGGATGTCGGTGAAGTCGAGATACTTGCCATCGTTGTAGGTGTAGCTGGCGCTCAGCGTCAGACTATCGGTTGGCGCCGAGACCACCTCGATCTCGAAGCCTTTGACCTCGGCCTTGGCGGCATTCACGACACGCGTAGCAAGCTGGTTCGGCGTCGGCACGCTGTTCGGGTTCACGAACGTGATGGAGACCTGCTTCTTGTCGTAGTCCTGCAGGTAGATGGCGCCATTGATCTGCAAACGATTGTCGAGCCAGCTGGTCTTGGCGCCGATCTCGTACGACCACATTTCCTCGGGTTCATAGATGTTGGAAGCGACGTTCTGGATGCCGTTGAGAGAGCTGACCCCGCCCGGCTTCTTGCCCTGCGCACCGGAAATGTAGACCAGCGCATCGTCTGCGATCTTGTAGTCCAAGGTCAGTCTGGGGGTGGTGAACTTCGATGACACGACCGGCGACAAACCGCCCGACGGCGCATCCTCCGATATGAACCCGGAGGCCGTCAGAGGGCCGGTGACCTGCGGACCCGCTGTCACGCAAGAAATCGTGCCGTCCGGATTGGTACGGCGACCGGTAACAGTGACGTTCGGGCAACCCAGGATGGTCGGCGACAGCACGGCGTAGCCTGCCGTGGTCTCCTCTTCATCCGTGTAACGCAGCTCCAGCGAAGCCTTCAGCCTGTCGGTGAAGGCGAACTCCGCAAGACCGTAGACAGACTTGTGCTTGGTATCGCGATTCGTGATGTCCTCCGTCGGCGTGCGCGGCGTATCGCCGACCGCGGCGAACACGGCCCAGCAGCCGCCGCTGCTGGAAGCACAGCGCAGGGCGCGGTTGAGCTGCGTCAGCTCTTCCTTCCAGTACAACGCGCCCAGCGTCCAGACAAGCCGACCCTCGCTGCTCGACTGCAGCCGCAGCTCCTGCGTGAGCAGATCGATGTCCGTGTCGAAGTAGGTCTCCTGGCCGCCACTAACCGCCAGGCTCTGCATGTCGCCGACATTCAGCGCGTCGTTGAACTGGAACGTGCTGTTGTCGCCGCGATGAGTGATCGAAGTGAGCAGCACCGGGCCCAGCTGCGCCTCGATCCGCAGCGTCGTGCGGAAGATATCGCGGGTAGAACCCGGGTAGTCCTTGCCCGTTCGCGGGTTGCGACTCGGCGACGGGATGCCGAAGCTGCTCGCGCTGCCCAGGCTGCCTACACCTTGCGGAAAGAACGCATTCGCGGGATTAGCGATACTCACGACAGCCGGCAGGCCGTTGGCAGGCTGCAGCGCCACCGCCGGCAACGGCACCAGCGTCGGATTCCGGTACGCCGTGGCGTCGGGCCCGAAGTCGTCGGTCGACAGCTCCGAGCGCGCCGAGATCGTGATGTTCTCGTTCGGCGTCGCCTTGAGCGACAGCGCCACGCCCCAGCCGTCGCCGCCGCCGAGGCCCTTGCCGGTGGTGGGGCTCTTGTAGAAGCCGTCGGCACGCCAGCCCGCGGCGTTGAAGCCTAGCGACAGCTTCTCCGCGATGACCGGCCCGCTGACACTGAATCGCGCTTCCTGTTCGTCGAAGTTGGCCACGCCGAGCTGCCCGCTGGCGCGGAACTCGTCGCCCGGCTTGCGTGTGATGTAGTTGATCGCGCCGTTGAACGCCGAGCGGCCGTACAGCGCCGAGTGCGGCCCCTTGACCACTTCGATGCGTTCCACGTCGAGCAGCCGGGGGTTGATCACGAACGAACCACCGGCTGTCGCCTGTGCCAGGCTCGAGATATCGACGTCATCCTGCAGGATCGCGACGTTCTGCCGTCCGCGGGTCGGCGAAAGCCCGCGGATCACGACTCGCGTATCCTGGCGATTGAAGCCCTGGTCGAGCATCACGCCCGACGTGTACTTCGCAATGTCGGCCAGGTCCGAGATGCCCTTGCGTTCGATCGCCTCGGCGGTGATCGCCGTGACCACCATCGGGACATCCTGCAGATTCTCAGTTCGCTTGCGCGCGGTCACGACCACTTCTTCGATCTGTGCGAACGCTTCGGGCGGCACGATCAGTGCCATGATCAGCATGACGCAGGCGGCAAGCGGCCGCGAATGAAAAGCACGTAGCATCGGACTCCCCTTTTCGATTGGCGACGACACGGTCGATTCGCGGCAACACGCCGCAGCGCAGGTCTTGCGGACTACCCGGTTCGAGTCTCGGCTGCAGTGCCACCCCAGGTCAATTGGCACGCGGCAGCAATCGCAATTGCCTCCGCCCGGGCTGTCCATGAACACGTTCCGCACGTTCAGGCGTGAAGGATCCGACGAAGTGCAGGTGTGGCTGATGGTCGAAGGATCGCCAGGCGCAGCATCAAGTGCACGCTACTGGCGGGAATCTACGCCGGGGCCTTCTGCGTTGAGCGAGACTGTCTTTCTGGTGTCCACCCATCGGAAGAAGCATGAAGCAGCGAACCTACCTCAACGACCCGGACGGCACCCGGCTGCCGATCAAGGTGGATGCCACCTCGAATGGCGAGTTTCTGCCGCCTCCCCTGTCGCCCCTCAGCAGGACGGCGAACCGCCGCGCCCTGGAACAGGCTGACCGAAATGCGAGACTCACCGGCCAACCACGCCGCGATTTCCTGGTATCGGCCTGCGGCGCCGCAACGACGCTGATGGCCTTCAACGAGGTCGCGGCCGCGGCCGGGCAGCGCGGCAGCTCCTATGTATTGCCCTGGGAGGCGGCCCTGGAGGAAGCGGCGGCGAGGGCCGCGCTCGACGGCGACGAGTTCATCTTCGATATCCAGGGTCACCACGTCGGCACGGTGGAGAGCTGGCGGGAAGGCGCGCCGCTGTACCCGGCGCGCAAGCTTTTCAAGGAGTTCCCCCCGCAGGCCGCCTGCAGCTATCGCGGTGCGGACCCAGAGCTGGGCCAGATCGCCTGCCTCAATAGCGACGCCTACGTGAAGGAAGTCTTCATGGATAGCGACACTGACATCGCCGTGCTGTCGTTCGGGCCAGCCCCCGGCAACACGATGATGCCGCAGTACTCGGAAGGCGCCGCTACTGTACGGCTGGTCGAGGCGCTCGGCACCACGCAACGCCTGCTGGTGCACGGCCGCTGCATGCCAACCTATGCCGATGATCTGGCCGCCATGGAAGAAACGGCGGCAAAGTGGCCGATCGCAGCCTGGAAGACCTACACCCAGCACGGCCCCGGGGACACCGGCTACTTCCTGGACGATGAACTCGGGCAACGGTTCATCGCGAAGATCCGCAAGATCGGCAACAAGCGGCTCGCCGTGCACAAGGGCCTGCCGTTCCTGCAGTACAAGGAAAACCTCAAGTACGCGGGATGCCGCGACGTAGGGCCCGCCGCGCGCGCCAACCCCGACATCACTTTCATGATCTACCATTCCGGCTATGACATGCGTGTGCGCGAAGGCCCGTACGTTCGCGGATCCGGTGCCGGCGTCGATGACCTGATCACTTCGCTGCTGGACGCCGGGCTGAAACCCGGCAGCGGCCACAATGTCTACGCCGAGCTCGGCAGTACCTGGCGCTACCTCATGCGCGATACCGGGCAGGCGGCGCACGTGATCGGCAAGCTGCTCAAGTACCTGGGCGAGGATCGCGTGCTGTGGGGCACGGATTCGATCTGGTACGGCTCGCCACAGGACCAGATCATGGCGTTTCGCGCGTTCCAGATCTCCGACGAGTTCCAGGACAAGTACGGCTACCCGAAGATCACGCCACGGATCCGCGCCAAGGTGTTCGGCCTGAACGGCGCCGCCGCTTACGGGCTGTCGCCGGAACTGGTGCGCAAGTCGACTGCGCGCGACCCGATCGCCGAGGCGCGGCTGGCGTATCGCAAGCAGCCGGACCCGAGTTTCATGACCTATGGGCCCAGGAACCGCCGCGAATTCTTCCGGCTGCTCAGCCTCCAGGATCGGTGAGCCGGCCGGGACGCGCGCCGATACTGTGATCGCCATCCCGTGCACCGGGCCTGCGACTAAAGGAACTCGAGGGGACGGCCGAAACACAGGGGAATGCTGATTCCGCCGACCCCGTTCGACGAGAACGACCGACTCCAGGCCCTGACCTCGCTCGGCATTCTGGACACGTTGCCGGAGGAGCGCTTCGACCGCATTACCCGGGTTGTGTGGCGGGTGTTCAACGTCCCGATCGCACTTGTCAGCCTGGTAGACAGGGAGCGGCAGTGGTTCAAATCGCGACAGGGGCTGGACGCGACCGGGACTCCCCGCCAGGTGTCATTCTGTGGCCACGCGATTCTGCAGCCCGGGCCGCTGGTCATCCCGGATACGCAGTTCGACACGCGTTTTTCCGACAATCCGCTGGTTTGCGGCAGCCCGCACATCCGCTTCTATGCCGGTCATCCGATCCACGCGCCGGACGGCGCCCGCATCGGTACGCTGTGCATCATCGACCAGAAGCCGCGCATCCTCTCCGACACTGACCTTGGAATGTTGCGCGACTTTGCCTCCATGGTTGACCGTGAACTCGAACTCGTTGAGCGCTCGACCACGGATGAGTTGACGCGCTTGTCGAATCGTCGTGGCTTCATCACGATCGGCGCGCACGTGCTTGCCTTGTGCCGCCGGACGGGACGCCCTGCGGCGGTCGTTACGATCGATCTCGATAATTTCAAGTCGGTCAATGACCGCGATGGGCACGATGCGGGCGACGCTGCATTGCGGACCTTCGGCAGGATGCTGTTCACGCACTTCCGTGGATCGGACGTGGTGGCACGCCTTGGCGGCGACGAGTTCGCCGTGCCGTGTGCCGGTGTGGGTGCGGACGATCTGGCGAATCCCCTCGAACGCCTGCGGAGCGAGTTCTCTCAATCGAAGCTCGCGCGTCAGCATCCTCAATTGTCGTGGAGCGCCGGGCTTGCCAGTCTGGAGCCCACTTCCCGGGAATCGC
Source organism: Gammaproteobacteria bacterium (assembly GCA_031431655.1). GTDB lineage: Bacteria > Pseudomonadota > Gammaproteobacteria > Steroidobacterales > Steroidobacteraceae > UBA964. The sequence continues at coordinate 5,557 of JANPDV010000149.1, forward strand.
TCGAGACGCTGCTGCGGATCGCGGACGCCGACATGTACCGGCAGAAAGCTGAACATCGACGCTCGCGCGTCGCGGGGGAACGGCCGCTTTAGATCCAGGGAAGGCCTCAAGGCTGCGGCAGCCAACCCTTCGGGCGCGTGGTGGCGTCCCGGTCCATCAGCAAGGGCCGCTCGACGGTGTTGCCGGCATTGAAGACCTTGCAGAGAAACAAGGTGTGATCGGCGGCTTCCATCGAGTTCTCGATGGAAGCCTCGAACCAGGCGGGCGCAGTCGCAAGTATCGGCGCGCCGGTCATCCGGGTCTGGAACGCCTGGCCATTGATGGTCCCGGCGTCGACCCGTGTCGGCTTCATGAAAGCCCTGGCCACCTGGGCCTGGTCGCTCCCCAGGAAGGACAGCGCAAACCTTCGGACAGTCACCAGCGCCGCATACAGCCTGTCGTCATAGAGTGCCGGGTCAAACGGCATTCCGTAGCCACCCGGACGCCGCACCCCCATGGTGAACTGCGGCTCCCGGTAGGCACTCTGCATCACCCAGTTGATGGCCGCCGCGTGCAGCATCGCTCCGTCCGCCACACCCAGCACGAACATGCCATAGGGAATCATGATGAACGCGTTCTTCTTCGCGCTCTCGATCTCCGGACTGAGCGTTGGCGCAAACGGCAGCGCGCGACGGGCACCGCGCACAGGCTCCCCGACGGCCGTGCTGCCTGTGCGCGGCAACGCCGAGCCAAATACACCAGCACTGGTCACCACCATGGCGGCACGGCGACTCAGCGCGCCGCCCAGGCGCCGCGGCCCCTCAGACACTGTCAGGAAGCGACGCGCGCGCCAGCGGCTGTTCCGGCTGCACGTAGATGCCGCGCGCGACGTAGCTTGCGATGCGCTCGCGCAGCGCACGTGCGCCTGCATAGGGATTGGCGAGCGGATCACCGGCCCAGAGATCGTTCGGCAGGCCGACGTCCCCGGTGTACCGACGCGCATACACGGCAGAATCGTCCCAAAGCGCCAGGTTCGTGAACGGATTCGCACGCGCGCGGCGCAGGGCCGCGAGGTCGATGCCGACACGGAACGCTACGGGGCCTGGTCCGTCGACCGTGCCCTCCACCACACCATCGAACCGCACGATGCGCGAGTGGCCGCGGCGGAAGAACGTGAGCACATCGGAGTCGTGGCTGAGGTGCTCGCCGCCATCGATGGCCGACAGGACATAGCAGGTGTTCTCGAACGCGCGCAGGCGCCGTAACGTATCCCAGACTTCACGGCCCGCTCCGCCGTGCGGTTCGGAAGAGGAATGCAGGATGATCTCGGCGCCGGCGCGACGCAGGCCCTGCGCAACCTCAGCGATCATGTTGTCGAAGCAGATCATGTTGGCGATGCGGCCGAGCGGGGTGTCGGCCACCGGGAACAGCGCGTCAGGGCCGAACACGTCCAGGTACTCGCTGAGGATGCTGCCGGGAGTCGTGTCGGGCAACAGCCCCCAGACGTCGGCGCACTGATTCTTGCGGTAAGTGTGCACCAGCGTCCCGCTGTCATCGATCAGGAATGCCGAATTGAAAACGCGGTGCGGCAGTCGCGGATGCAGCTCGAAGTTCTGGAACGCGACGTAAACGCGATTGCGCTGCGCAAACTCGGCGACCCGGTCGAACACCGGGCCGGGGCAGGAAATGGCCAGTCGCTCCATGTCGGCCACGGTCCGCTGGACGCCACCGATGCCGCCAGGACCCGTGAGCCAGAATTCAGGAAACACCACCAGTCTCACTGACGGCACGTTGGCGCGAGAACCGGCGAGTTCCAGCGCTTCATCGAGGTTGAGCTGCATGATGGCCGCGGCGTCAACCGATCGATCCAGTGGAATCAGCCGCGCGCAGTGCTGCACCAGCAGCGCCTCGTATTGCTCCTCGTACTTCGGCTGCCGCAATGGATGCGCCAGCCGCGCCGCGTCGAGGCGCCTGCGCGATTCCGCACGCCAGCCGTCGGCAGTGCACGGCGCTGTCGTGGTCGGAGCCGGATCCCGCTCGAAGCCACGGCCGTAGACGTTGGCACGCACGATTGCCGGGAAGGAGCGGTGCGGATTCACACGCACACGCCGAAGGTGGTCGAGATCCAGATCAGGAAAGACAAAGTCCTCCCCGGCCCGCGCGGACACCGTCCGGCCCTGCAGGCTGTACAACGCCGTGGCAGTCGGCAGCGCTATCGGCGCGCCCTCTTCCACCGCGGCACTCGGACTCGCCACCGCTACGTAACACGAATTCTCCCCGGCACGTCCGAACCGGGACCGCTGCCGCAGCTCGAAATGGTCATCCATGCGTTCCTGGCACGGGTTGAGGATGATCTCGGCGCCGTTGAACGCGAGCGCGCGCGCGTACGACGCGTACAGGATGTCTTCGCCGGGCAGCAGTCCGATCTGTCCGATTGGCGTGCGGGCTACGGCAAACTCCGCCGGCAGACCCATCGCGCAGGTCGAATCGTCGAACCCTGACACCAGGTCCGGCGAAATCTTCGGCGTCGAAAGCAGCAGCTCGCCCTGCGGAGACAGCAGAAAGGCGCGTACTGCCACCACCGCTGACACCGGATCGCGCAGCCGTGCGGACCCGGCCAGGTAGATCCCGACGGAACGGCAAAGGCCGGCGAGCTGTGACGTCAGCTCGCCTTCCGTCGGCGCGGGCTGCCCCGGCGCATCGGATGCCTGAGGCAACAGGACCAGGATGGGCTCGGGCGCCAGTTGATGACGCCTGGCCTGTCGACAGGCAGCCGAGAGCTTG
>JANPDV010000150.1:0-8592 GCA_031431655.1 Gammaproteobacteria bacterium
CCGCTTGGCGCGCGGCCCAGAGCACTGTCCGCCCTGCGTGAGGCGGCAGCTCTGCGCGAGAGTACCCTCGAACAGCAAACTGCAGCGCGCCTTGAGCTCGAGTCGACGTTGTTCGCACTGTCCAACGAACTGCAGCATGCCCGCCTCGAACTGGACGCGCTGCGTGGTCCGCTCGAGGCACGCGCCGCGAGCATTCTGGAACAGGTCGAACGAGGGTTCCGGCAGGGGCGCTTCCCTTTCCAGGAGTTTGCGCTGGCCCAAGCCCAGTTGAGTGAGACGCGGCGCAGCGCGATCGAAGTTGCCGCCCATTTTCACAAGTTGCTGATAGACATCGAGCGCCTGACCGGACGGTCGGCCTCGATGGCGCAGGAATGAGGACCCCCATGCGTACTGAATCCCTATTGCTGACCCTGTGTGCCGCAATGCTCGTCGCTTGCGGTGCCCCGCCAGAGTCATCTCCCTCCGAGGGTGGTCCTGGTGAAGCGGACGCCGCCGCCGACTTCGAGCGCGGCCCACAAGGTGGGCGAATGCTCCGCGCCGGCGACTTTGGCCTCGAGGTTCGAATCTTCGAGGACGGTGTACCGCCCGAGTATCACCTCTACGGCTTCGACAAGGACAAGCCGCTCCCTCCCGCGGACTTCCAGGCGAGCGTCACGCTCAGGCGTCTCGGTGGCCGGGTGGATCAGTTCAAATTCACGCCGGTGGGCGACTTCCTGCGCGGCGACGGCACCGTCGTCGAACCGCACTCGTTCGACGTCGAAGTGCGGGCGCGCCACCGGGGTCAGGACCACGAGTGGAAATTCGAATCCTACGAGGGCCGCACGCGGATCGCACCGGAAATCGCCAAGGCTTCCGGCCTCGGCATCGCGACCGCAGGTCCAGGGGTTCTTCGCGAGGAGATCGAATTAACCGGAGTCGTGCAGGCACGCAGCGATCGCAGCACGCGCGTCACCGCGCGCTTTCCGGGAGTCGTGCGTGAACTGAAGTTCGCGGCCGGCGACCGGGTGCCCCGCGGCGCCGTGCTCGCGGTCGTACAGAGCAACGAGAGCCTGGAGAACTATGCCGTCACCGCTCCCATCGGCGGCACCATACTGGAGCGCAATGCCCAGGTTGGCGAAGTCAGTGCGTCAGATCCCCTGTTCGTCATTGCCGACCTCTCGAGCGTCTGGGTGGAACTAGACGCTTATGGGGCCGACCTGAAGCGGTTGGGGGTCGGGCAAGCCGTGGCGGTCGAGGCGGTCGACGGCGCAGCGCACGGACAGGGCAAGCTGACGAGACTCGCACCGGTCGCCTCCCAGGCGAGCCAGAGCGTGCGCGCGAGGGTCGCACTCGAGAATCCGTCTGCAGACTGGCGGCCCGGCCAGTTCGTCCGGGGACGCGTGGTGATCGCGGAGACGTCGGTGCCGCTGGTAGTCCGCAATTCGGCACTGCAACAGTTTCGGGATTTTCAGGTGGTCTTCGCCCAGGTGGGCGATACCTACGAAGTGCGGATGCTCGAGCTCGGGCGCCGCGACCGCGAGAGCACGGAGGTGTTGGGTGGCCTCGCCGCGGGCGAGAACTATGTGACCGAAAACAGCTTCCTCGTGAAGGCGGACGTCGAGAAGTCCGGCGCGAGTCACGATCACTAGGGCGCGACGCACCATGCTCGACCGCATTCTCGAAGTCTCACTGCAACACCGCTGGCTTGTGCTGGTGCTGTCCCTTCTGTCAGCCGGAGTCGGCCTCTACAACTTCCAGCGTCTGCAGATCGACGCGGTGCCTGACATCACCAACGTGCAGGTGCAGATCAATACCGAAGCGCCGGGGTACTCACCGCTCGAATCCGAGCAACGCATCACCTTCCCGATCGAGTCGGCGCTGGCCGGCCTGCCGCGCCTCGATTACACGCGCTCGGTGTCCCGCTACGGACTCTCGCAGGTCACGGTCGTTTTCGAAGATGGCACCGACATCTACTTCGCACGTCAACTCGTCAACGAGCGTTTGACCGGGGTCGCCGCAGAACTTCCCGAGGGGATCGAGCCGATCATGGGACCGATCGCGACCGGTCTCGGCGAGATCTTCATGTACACGGTGACTGCGGCTCCGGGCAGCGGCCATTCCGCCACGGACTTGCGCACGATTCACGACTGGGTCGTCCGGCCGCAGTTGCGCCAGACGCCGGGCGTCGTCGAGGTCAATACGGTCGGGGGTTTGGTGCGCGAGATCCACGTGACGCCCGACCCGGCGCGATTGCAGGCTTATGGCTTGACCTTGCAGGACGTCGTGCATGCACTTTCCCGCAACAACGACAACGTCGGTGCAGGGTATATCGAGCGCAATGGTGCGCAGTACCTGATCCGAACTCCCGGGCAGGTCCAGAACCTAGAGGAGATTCTCTCTATCCCGGTCGCACAACGCGACGGGCGGCCCATCCCGCTGCGGGCAGTGGCGACGGTGGGCGAAGGTCGAGAGCTGCGGACCGGGGCCGCGACTCAGGACGGCGCAGAGATCGTCATGGGCACGGTGTTCATGCTGGTGGGCGAGAACAGCCGCGAGGTCGCTGCCGCGACCAGCCAGCGTCTGGCGGAGGTCAAGCGCAGCCTGCCTGACGGGGTCGAGATCAACGCCGCCTACGACCGCATGACCCTGGTCGACAAGACAATCCGGACGGTGCGCACCAACCTCGTCGAGGGCGCCCTGCTGGTGATCGCCGTGCTGTTCGTGCTGCTAGGCAATGTGCGCGCCGCCCTGGTGACGGCGGCCGTGATCCCGCTGGCGATGCTGATGACCATTACGGGCATGGTGGCGACGCGCACGAGCGGCAACCTGATGAGTCTCGGCGCGCTCGACTTCGGACTGATCGTGGACGGTGCGGTCATCATCGTCGAGAACAGCCTGCGGCGCCTCACGGAATCCTACCGCAAGCTCGGTCGCCCCCTCAGTCTCGGCGAGAGGCTGCGGCTCACTTATTCGGCGACCCGCGAAGTGATTCGCCCCAGCGTCTTTGGCGTCGCGATTATCCTGATCGTCTATCTGCCGATGTTTGCCCTCACCGGCGTCGAGGGCAAGATGTTCCATCCGATGGCGCTGACAGTGGTCTTCGCGTTGCTGGCGGCACTCGTGCTCTCCATCACGTTTGTGCCGGCGGCGATCGCCATATTCGTGCGACCGAATCGCACCGAGCGCGGCGAGCGGTTGATGCACCGAACGCAGGACGCCTATGGCAATGGCGTGAAAATCGCGATCGCGAACCGTGCCGCGGTGATCGGTGGCGCGGTCCTGCTGTTCGCGCTGGCGTCGGTCGTCGGGCTGCGCATGGGTCGGGAGTTCATCCCGAACCTCGATGAGGGGGACATTGCGCTCCATGCCTTGCGGACCACGGGCACCGGCCTCGAGCAGGCCGTCAGCATGCAACGCTCGCTGGAGGCGCGGATCAAGGCGTTTCCGGAGGTCGAGCATGTGTTCGCGAAGATCGGCACGGCAGACATTGCGACCGATCCCGTGCCGCCTTCCGTGGCGGATACTTTTATCATCATGAAGCCGCGGGACCGGTGGCCCGACCCGCGTAAGCCCCGCGCCCAGCTGATTCGCGAGATGGAGGCGTCGGTCGAACAGCTGCCGGGCAACAAGTACGAGTTTACGCAGCCCATCCAGATGCGGTTCAACGAGCTGATTTCCGGCGTGCGTGCCGATTTGGCGGTGAAAGTGTACGGCGACGATCTCGAAGAGCTCGCCCGGCTCGGCGAGGAAATCCAGGACGTGCTCTCGAGCACGCCCGGCGCCGCCGACGTGCAGATGGAGCAGGTGGCGGGGTTGCCACTGCTGTCGATCGAGCCCGATCGCGCCGCGCTGGCCCGCTACGGACTCGCGGTCGACGACCTGCAGCAGACAGTTGCCATCGCGATGGGAGGCCTCGTGGCCGGCCAGCTGATCGAGGGCGACCGCCGGTTCGACATCGTGGTGCGACTGCCGGAGGAGCGGCGCACCGACCTCGACGTTCTGGCACGTCTCCCGGTGCGACTGCCGGATGACGCCAGCCGCCCGGGCGCGTCACAGTTCGTGCCCCTGCAGGAGCTGGCGCGGATCGAGTTCACCACGGCGCCCAACCAGATCGGCCGCGAGAACGGCAAGCGCCGTGCCGTCATCACCTCCAACATCCGCGGCCGCGACATCGGCTCATTTGTCGCTGAAGTGCGCGACCGCGTGGGCGGGCAGGTGGCCCTGCCGGCGGGGTATTGGGTCGACTACGGCGGAACATTCGAGCAGCTGGTATCGGCAGGGCGGACGTTTGCCATTGTTGTGCCTGTGACGTTCCTGCTGATCTTCGGCCTGCTGTTCGCCGCGTTTGGTTCAGCCCGTGACGCGATCGTGGTATTCACCGGTGTTCCGCTGGCGCTCACTGGCGGAGTGCTCGCACTCTGGATGCGGGGGTTGCCGTTGTCGATTTCAGCCGCGGTCGGCTTCATCGCGCTCTCCGGCGTCGCCGTGCTCAATGGCGTCGTGATGCTCTCGGTTATCCGTGATCTGCGGATCCAGGGGTTCGCGATGACGGATGCCGTCATCCAGGGCGCCACCCAACGCCTTCGGCCGGTGCTGATGACGGCTCTCGTGGCAAGCCTGGGTCTCGTGCCCATGGCGGTCAATGTCGGCACCGGGTCGGAGGTGCAGCGGCCGCTGGCGACCGTCGTCATCGGCGGCATCCTGACGGCCACCGTCCTCACGTTGTTCGTGCTGCCAGCGCTCTATCACGCGCTGGGGTCGCGGGAGGTCAAGAATGTCGAGCGCGTGGACATCCGTGATGGCGAGCCAGCGGCGTCGTGAGCGCGACGCCCTGCGCTGCCGGTCGCGGGCCCCAGCGCGCGGACGTGATGCCAGTGCGGCCACCGTCCCGGATCGTTGGCGGCGCGAGTCTATTGCTTGTCCTATCGGCTGCGTTTCTCCTCGGTTGTGGGACCATGCACCCTGTCGGGCGGGAGGCCGAGCACGTTCAGTCGAAGGGCGCGTCGGGCACGACGTCCTTGCAGCAATCGAATGGGTCGTTCGATCGGGCACTCTCGGTCTGCCGCTTCTGGCGCGGAGGGCGGCCGTCGCGGCGTTGGCAGGTCCCGGCTACGGAACCGTTCATCGCATCCTGCCTTCGCAAGCGCGGCTGGAATTCCGACGGCGTTCCCGCCTTCTCCATCGATCGCCGGGACCATGACGATTGACCGGGGCATCGTCGCCGCGCTGGCCGCCGCGACGTTGTTCGGGCTCAGTACGCCGCTTGCCAAGATGCTCGTCGGGGAGCTCTCGCCGCTGATGCTGGCGGGGCTGCTGTACCTGGGGTCCGGTGTGGGGCTCGCGCTGGTGCTCGGTACGAGACGAATGACCGGAGCGGCGCGGCCGATCTCATTGCCTCGGGGCGCAGCGGCGTGGCCGCTTGGCGGCGCGATCCTGTTCGGCGGCATGCTCGCGCCCTACCTGCTGATGTTCGGGTTGCAGAGCACCGATGCCGCCTCCGCCTCGCTGATCCTCAACCTGGAAGGCGTCCTTACTGCGCTGCTCGCCTGGTTCGTGTTCGACGAGAACTTCGATCGACGCATCGCCCTCGGCATGGTGCTGATCGTCGCCGGCGGCATCGCGCTCTCGATACAGTCCGTCCTGGCCCCCGGCGGCGCTCTCGGAGTACTGGCCATCGCGGCCGCCTGTTTGGCCTGGGCAATTGACAACAACCTGACCCGCAAGGTGTCGGGCTTCGATGCGATGCCCATCGCTTGTGCCAAGGGCCTGGTCGCCGGCAGCTGCAACCTGGCGCTTGCATGGCTCTCTGGCGGGACGCGGCCGACGGCGGGTGCGGCGCTGGCCGCAGGCGTCCTGGGGTTCGTCGGGTACGGCGCGAGCCTTACCTTGTTCGTCATGGCGCTGCGCCGCCTGGGAACGGCCCGCACAGGCGCCTATTTTTCCGTGGCGCCTTTCGTGGGGGCCATGCTCGCCGTCGCTATGGGAGCGCCGGTGACAGTGCTGTTGGGAGTGTCGGCTGCACTAATGGCGGCTGGCCTGTGGTTGCACCTGACGGAGCGCCACGTTCACCGCCATCGTCACGACGCTGCCGCCCCTGAACATTTCCACGCGCATGACGTTCATCATGAGCATCTGCACGACCCGCCGGTCTCGCCGCAGGCGACTCATTCTCACCCGCACGAACATGCGCCGACGGAACACGTCCATCCACACTTCCCGGATGTTGACCACCGTCATAAACATTGAGCGGAGATTGTCGTTGGGCGAAGCGCGACCCGTCGTGGCGGTGCGCCTGGCCCCTCGGTTCCAGATCGAGCCACCGACGAACGGTTGTGGCACATAGCCGCTGCGGCGGAACTCTTGCGACGGCGACAATCCGGGAGCAGGCTTCGCACAGGCCCGCCATCTTAGACGCGATGGGCAGGACGTACGGCAGTACGCGCTGCCGGACCCGCGGGGCGCGGCAGCAATCAACGCTGCGCTGGTTGGCGGCCGGTCCGTCCTGAACGTCGGCGGGAACGGCAGCTCAGAGCTGAGCTCGAGATGCAGAGGCAGGCCATTGAAATGAGCAATGCGATGGCGCCCGGGGTGATTCGTACCCCGTGACGTGTTGGTGTAGCCAAAAAAGGGGAGGGGCCGAAGCCCCTCCCGGTTTCAGTCAGATCAGGCCACGTTCGGCCATCGACAGTGTCTGCCCACCGGCGATGATGATGTGGTCGAGTACCCGGACGTCGACCAGCGCCAGGGCGTCCCGCAGCCGGCTCGTGATCAGCTCGTCCGCCTGTGACGGCTCGGCGACCCCGCTCGGGTGGTTGTGGGTGAGGATGACGGCCGCGGCGTTCAGCCGAAGCGCCTCCTTCACCACTTCGCGCGGGTGGACGCTGGCGCCATCGATGGTGCCGCGGAACAGCTCGACGTACTCGATCAGGCGGTGGCGGTTGTCCAGGGCGAGGATGCTGAACACCTCATGCTCGAGGTGCGCCAGCTTCAGGGTCAGGAACTCACGGGTGCGCTGCGGGGACTGGAACACCGGGGTGCCGGTGCGGTAGCGCTGGCTGATGAGGCTGCGGGCGCGGTCCAGTACTTCCGTGGGTTGGGCGGCGCGGTACTGCTCGCCGTCGCGGACGTACAGCGTCGTTGTGGATCCGTTGCCGGTGTTCGTCATCATGGTCTTCACTCCGATGTCGGGCGGGATTGCCCGTGGAGCGAAGCGGTCCCATCGCAGCGCAGTCGTCACGGCTCGCGGACGCGTAGCGGCAGCGACTCGGCGGAGTAGAGGAACCCCTTCAGGGGTGAGCAACGGACGGCCTTGACGACGAGAACGAAGGGATAGCGTAAGAAGAAACAGGCAAGCCCCTTCTCGTTCTCCGCGTCTCGTCGACTCGGAACGTGGTTCAACGTGATTGGAGGGGGCCACAACCCCAGGGGATGCTCACGAAATCGGCTGTAATCGCGTCCTATGCGGTCGGCCTGCTCCGCGACCGCATCGAAGATTCGTAAACCCGGGGAAGAACCGCCGCCGACCCCGCGCACACACGCTGCGGAGCCGACGGCGGGTACCGCTCAGGTCAGGCGACGATGCGACGTTCCCGGCGTGCCTCGGAGGCGTATTCCGAGATCGGTTTCGTCGCTTCGAAGTGCCGATCCCGCTCCGGCGGCAGTCGCAGCGGGCCCGTCAGGGCTTCGATCTCGCTGATCCGGACGTAGCCGAGTTCCGGCTCGCCCAGCCCGAGGTCGCAGAGTCCGAAGGCCAGGTCCTCCTCCTCCGGATCCAGCTCGGTCAGCAGCCAGGTGGCGTTCGCGTCCGGCGTGAAAATCTTTACCACTGGACGCGGATCGAGGGGCTGCATGTCGTCGCGTCCGCTGCGGATCGCAGCGCGCTGGGCGCGTCCATTGGCGAGCAGCTTCTCGCGGATCTCGTTGGTCAGAATCTTCGTCATGGTCTCTCTCCTTGTCCCGGGCGGAATTGCCCGTGACAGGGAGAGGGCACGCGGCAGCGCAGCCGTCAGGGCTCGGCGGAGCGCCTGCGCGGAGCCGACTCCGGCGAGTAGAGGAGGACGCGTAGCGGCCGAGCAACGGAGCGCCTTGACGGCGACGAATGGCGACGGGATCAGCCATTCGATCCGCCGCAGGCGGACCCGATAGGGCGAGGCCCACGGACGGGCCGAGTAATACCGCGTGGCACCGTTGGAAGAACAGGCAATCCGCCCTTCTCCCCTCCGCTGTCGGATATTCCCGCTGCCGACCGTCGTATATCCCGGCGTGACTCCAAGGCAATCCGGGGGTTAGGATCGGTCGTCATGCACTATCTGACGGAACTGACGTCTTCAATCGCGTCACTTATGTCGTTCATTAGTAGTTAGACAACTTGATCAGCGTTTGCGTAACCCCTCAAGAGACCTACTCCGTGCCCGCATCTACGGGAGTTCCCAATGGCAGAAGCAGACCCGCCGGATACAGACGCCGTACTCGCAAGTCTGACCGAACCTGAGCGAGCACAACTCAGAGCGAAATATGGCTCAGAGGACATTAACGACCTGCCGGAGAGTGAGTGGCTCGCTCGGATGGAGGCGGGGATGGCGCAGACTCAAGCCCTCCTCGACAAGATTCGGC